>JANPEK010000001.1:0-4468 GCA_031422915.1 Phyllobacteriaceae bacterium
ATCGTTCCAGCGGCACTCCGGCGAATTCCGCGCGGAGCACGTCTTCCCCGAGCTTCTTCCACTCCGGGCGAGTCTTGTTTACGTCCCACCATGCCTGCCAGAGATGTGCATCCCGCCCGAAGTCCTCGCGCGCGACACCGCGGAGGCTGGCTCGAATCCAGACCTGCACGCGGAGATCCTTTTCCTCGGCGACTGCGCGGATGAGGCGCGCAATCCCCGCGGTCGAGAGGATCTCGCCGAGGCCCCGCGCGGCGGTGCGTCGCACGCGCCAACTGGCGTCGTCCATGGCGACGGTGAGCGCCTCCCCGTCGCCCGCGACGGGGGAGAGCGTCATGGCGTATGCCATTCCCTCGCGGACGAAGGCATCGGTGTGAGTGACCAAGTGGAGCCGCATTTCCGAGCGGAGCGGCCCCGCTGGGATACTGGCGAGCGCCTCGAACACTTGGCCGCGCACCCGCCAGTGCCAAGTGGCGAGCAGCGACAGGTACTCCGGCATGGACCGGGGGTTCGCCGGGTCCAAAAGCTTCACCGCGGCCACGGCGGCGTCAGGGTCCGACGTGCGCAGGCGGCGCTTCACGTCGGCGATGACGCGGTCGTAGGGGGCGTCGTTCTCGTCGGCCAGAAGCGGCGAGCTTCCTACCGTGAGCGTCGCGGCGGCGAAGGCGAGGAGGGCGACAGCCACAGCGCGGAGCGTGACCCCACGGGGCGTGTGGCGGCCCCGCGCCAAGGCCGCTTGTTGCCAAACGGTCTCCGCTCGTAGCAGGTTAAGTGAAGAGAGTGACTCGCTGAAGCGGTGTTTGGCGTAATTTCATATTACATTGATACCTTGGCGCTGCCCCTTATCCGCCCCTATCGGGGCACCTTCTCACGCCAAGCGGCGGGGAGAAGGGGAGAGCCCGGAATTGGCAGCATCTTGTTACTTAAACGACGTATAGCACGGCAAAAGCAATTGAGGATAAACCCATGGAAATTCTCACGGCATGCCGCTTGCGGGGCAAAGTTGACATGGCGTTGGCTGCGCCGGGCAGTCACTTCGTAACTGTTGCCACGGACACGCTGGACATGACCTTCGACGGCATTGCGGGTGATCACCACGCTGGGGCAACACGCAAATCCGGCGGGCGGGAACCTTGGTATCCGCGCGGGACCGTCATCCGCAACGAGCGGCAGCTGTCGCTGGTCTCTGTCGAAGAGCTTGGCATGATTGCGCAGAGCATGGGTGTTGAGCATGTCAAACCGCATTGGCTTGGCGCGAATTTGGTGATCTCCGGCGTCCCTGACCTCTCGATGTTGCCGCCGCGTACCCTGCTGTTCTTTGGAGGTGGCGTAACGCTGAAGATCGATGGTCAGAATGCGCCTTGCAAACAGGCGGGCCGGGCAATCGCCGCAGGATTGGGGCACGCCGACCTCGATGACACCGCGCTGGCGTTTGTGAAGGCGGCGAAACGGCTGCGCGGGCTGGTGGCTTGGGTGGAAAAGCCGGGGACGATCACGACTGGCGAAGCGATTGAGGCCCGGGTGCCCGAGCACTGGCTTTACGGGGTTTAGACCTCTTCCTCAGCCTCAAGATAGCGCGTGGCGCGCCAGTCCGTGAGTTTGGCATTGATCGCGTCAAGACAGAAATGACGCGCTGATTCCAGGTCGTAGCCCTCGCTCAGCAGGGCGTCATAATCCGTGTGTTCGTGGCGGATATGGGCGACCAGCGCCAGCCATGCGCTGATTCCCGCCGGAAAGCTGCGCAAATGGCGCGAGGCGGCATGCGATCTGACCGCTTCAGCGTCCAGATAGGGAATGCCCGGCGCCAAACCGATCAAAGCCTTTGCGATTTCCTTCTGCAACTTGGTGGAAAGCGACAAAAATCTGTCTCCATGCGACTTGCGCGCGGTGTTGGAATGACATAAACATATCTTTATGTCTTTTGCGAGGATGCGATGAGCGTGGTTCAACTGCCCTTGGATGGTCTGGTGGATACCTTGAAAGCGGTGGCTGAATCCAGCCGTTTGCGCATCCTCCACCTGTTGAAGCGCGGCGACCTGACTGTGACCGATATCACCACCGTGCTTGGCCAGTCGCAGCCGCGCGTGTCTCGCCATCTGAAACTGCTTTACGAGGCCGGGCTGATCACGCGTTACCAAGAGGGCTCGTGGGCCTATTTCCGCATTGATGATGCCACGGAGGCCGGCCAGTTGGCGGATGCCCTTGCCGCGCGGCTGGAAACGTCAGACCGCACGCTCGCCCGCGACCTTGAGCGGCTTTCCGAAGTCAAACAGGCGCGGCAATCGCGCGCCGCAGATTATTTTACCGTGAATGCCGAAGAGTGGGACCAAATCCGTTCACTTCACGCACCGGACGATGCTGTTGAGGCGCTTTTGAGCAGGCTGGTCGGCACGCGGCATTTCCAGTCGATGCTCGATCTTGGCACCGGTACCGGGCGTCTGCTGGAGCTGTTCGCCCCGCTTTACCGTCGCAGCGTCGGCATTGACATGTCGAGAGGCATGCTTGCCGTTGCCCGTGCCAATCTTGAGCGGGCAGGGGTTGCCCATGCGCAGGTGCGGCAGGGCGACATTCTCAATCCGCCGGTCGAGCGCGATCATTTTGATCTGGTGACGATCCATCAGGTGCTGCATTTCCTCGATGACCCTTTGGCGGCGATCCGTGAAGCTTCGCGGGCGCTGAGGCCAAGCGGACGGTTGATCATTGTTGATTTTGCCAGCCACGACATCGAATCGCTGCGCGACAAGCATGCCCATGTGCGGCTTGGCTTTTCGGATGATCAGATCCTTGGCTGGCTGAAAGAGTGCGGTTTGAAACCGGAAGCGGCGCATCAGGTCGCAGCATCCGGTGCCGGGCAAATCACTGTCAAAATCTGGGTTGCCACCGACCCGCGCATCCTCATCGCTGAGCAGATGGCCAGCGCATCCCACGTTTTGGAGACTGTCTGATGAATGCTTTCCGCCTCTCGCGCCGTCCGGAGCTCGGCAAGGGCATTCGCGTGTCGTTCGAGTTCTTCCCGCCGAAGAACCCGGAGATGGAAGAGCGGCTATGGCAGACGATTGACCGGCTGCAGACTTTGGCACCGGATTTCGTATCCGTGACCTACGGCGCGGGTGGCTCGACCAAGGAGCCGACCGGGCGCACGGTCAGCAGGCTGATCAACGACACCGGCCTCAAGACGGCGGCGCATCTGACCTGCGTCAACGCATCGAAAGACCAGGTCAATGACGTGGTTCGCGAATATCAGTCCTTTGGCGTCGAGCGGTTTGTCGCGCTGCGCGGTGATCCGGCGACGGGTATGGGCACCGCCTATGCGCCGCACCCGGAAGGGTATCAAACGTCTGCCGACCTGATCGCCGGTCTCAAGAACATCGCCAATTTTGATATTTCGGTCTCCGCCTATCCGGAAAAACATCCGGAAAGCCGTGACTTTGCCACCGATATTGACCTCTTGAAGCGCAAGGTCGATGCCGGTGCGGATCGGGCGATCACGCAATTCTTCTTCGACAATGATGTCTACGAGCAATATGTCGAGCGGGTGCGGCGCGCCGGGATTTACATTCCGATCCTGCCGGGCATTCTGCCGGTGCATAATTTCCGGCAGGTCACAAACTTCTGCTCGCGTTCAGGCACCCACGTGCCGTCATGGCTGGCCGAACGTTTTGAAGGCTTGGACAATGACCCGCAGACCCACGCGCTTGTGGCCTCTGCCGTCGCTGCCGAACAGGTGCTCGATCTGATCGAACGCGGCGTTCAGGACTTTCATTTCTACACGATGAACCGCTCGGATCTGGTGTTCGCAATTTGCCATCTGATTGGCATCAGGCCGGTGCAGACGCTGTTCGAGGCCCAAAGCGCCGCATGATTTGGGGCTCGCGTTTGCTGCGGCACCCACTCACCCCTGCGGTGCCCCCTCCTGGCTCAATGGTGCGGCCTTTGCGAAGGCCGGGTGTTTGTCCAGCAGCGTCATGATGCGATCAACATGCGGAGTGCCGGCCACCTCGATCTTGAACACGCGCATCACGACGATAAGGCTGGCAAGCAATATGTCGGCCATGGTGATGGTGTCGCCGTGGCAATAGGTTCCGGTGTCGGATTCGCTTGCAAGGCGCTGCTCGAAGGCCTTGATCCCCGTGGTGAACCAATTGATCTGCCACGCGCGGAAGGCGGCGTCGTCCATGATCGATTGGCCGACGAGATACTTCTTGATCCGCCCGGTTACCAGCGGATGGGTGTCAGCGGCCATCATTGAGGCAAGGGATCGCACACGGGCGCGGCCATGCGGGTCGCTTGGCAGCAGCGGCGTTTCCGGGTGCATTTCGTCGAGGAATTCGAGGATGGCGAGCGATTGGGTGACCGGTGCCGACGGCTGGCCCGGACCGTGATCGATCAGCGCCGGGATCGCGCCCATCGGGTTGATCTTCAAGAACGCCTCGCTGCGGTTTTCGCCGGCATCAAGGTTGATGATGCGCTC
>JANPEK010000002.1:0-7442 GCA_031422915.1 Phyllobacteriaceae bacterium
CGCTGTGCCGCCTGCGGCTCTTGCTTTGCGGGTTGCGGCTCATCGGCTGTGCCCAGCAACTGGTCAAACAGCTTGCCGATTGTCTCGCCGCTCAAGTCCTCGGCGAAAGCAATGGTGCTGCCCTGGGAAAGCAGCCAGCAGGCCGACGCAGCAACAACCAGAATCCGTTTGAGAATCGTCATGATGTCATCCCGCAGTTTTCGCGAACGGCACCATCTTTGCGGAGTGTGGCGGAAAAGGGAAGCTACCGCCTCAACGCCAAATGCTGACTTCGACGTTCAACCGAAAACTTGAGATATCAGGTTGCAATATATCTATGGTAGAAGTTAAGTCTCAATTCAGATTCTGGAAACCAGCATTCATCATGATCGGACCGTTTCATAGAAAGAAGTCACCGACACAAACCATTGAGACTGCCAGAATGCAGAAGGTAAGCGGACAGATATGGGGCCGACCGGTCAGGAACGGTGGCCAGTTCCCCGTGGTCGAAGCCTATATATTGCCGGTATGTTGTCAGGACGAAGCTGAAAGACCATGTGTGGATGCAGAAGGCATTGAGTTCAAGACGACCTTGGTTCCATCCCAGAAAACCCCGCATGGCGTAGTATGCTGGCAGTTCAAGGAAAATTCCGGAATGGTCCGAGTGGACGACGAAACCATTGCATTGCCTGCGGAAATCACCAAAATATGCTACGAATGAAGGGCATCCCCGAATGACGATCTCAAAATCCGCGCTGTTTATCAACGAGCCGATCGAGAAGCTGGCGTCGAGAAACCGAGGGTTGAAATTTTACAGGGTCGAGACCCACAGCGAGATATTCCTGTTCGTTGGCGGCAACAACGAACAAACTGCGACATTTGGTTTGGCGGCGGATTCCGGTGCCCCCGACGGCGCTTTTTGGACTCAAGTTTTGGTTGAAGATGGCGAAAACTCAAGAAAAATCGCAAAAATTCTGCATCTGTTGAAACTGAGACGGGGCAAAATACAATCCAGCAGCACGTGGTCTGGCGAGCCGTTGCTTGATGTGGCAAGAATCAATCGGTATCTCGCCCTTGAGAAGCAACTGACGATTTCCAAGGGCAAAACGGCTGGCGGTGTAAACAAACCTGGTCGATTGAAATTGAAAACACGCGTCCGAAGACTTGCACTGGCGGCCTAGCATTCTGATATCGTTAGTAAGAATTTCCAAAAAGCCCGGCATCGACCGGGCTTTTTGATGTCAGAATTATCGTTTACGCCGCTTCAGCTTCCACGGCGCGCTCGGCCTCGACGCGGGCCTTGTCGTTGGCGCCCTTGGCTGATGTGTCGCGCTCGACGAACTCGATCACGGCCATGTCGGCGTTGTCGCCATGGCGGAAGCCGGCACGCATGATGCGGATGTAGCCGCCGTTGCGGGTGGCGTAGCGCGGGGCGAGCGTTGCAAACAGCTTACGGACCTGCGTCTCGTCGCGAATCTGCGACACCGCTTGGCGGCGGGCGTGAAGATCGCCCTTCTTGCCGAGCGTGATCAGCTTTTCAACGATCGGGCGCAGTTCCTTGGCCTTCTGCAAGGTCGTGACGATCTGCTCGTGTTCGATCAGCGAGGCGGACATGTTGGCAAACATGGCCTTGCGGTGGGATGCTGTGCGGTTCAGCTTGCGGCCTGAATTACCGTGGCGCATGAGCCTTCTCCTTCAACTCTTTGTTTGGAAACGCTTCGCGTCTCAATATTGATCTTCGTAGCGTTTGGCGAGGTCGTCGATATTCTCCGGCGGCCAATCGGCAACTTCCATGCCAAGATGGAGACCCATGGAGGCAAGGACTTCCTTGATTTCGTTCAGCGACTTGCGGCCAAAGTTCGGGGTGCGGAGCATTTCCGCTTCCGTCTTCTGGATCAGGTCGCCGATGTAGACGATGTTGTCGTTCTTCAGGCAGTTTGCCGAACGGACAGACAATTCGAGCTCGTCGACCTTCTTCAGGAGGGCCGGGTTGAACGCCAGTTCCGGAACGCTCTCGGCGGCAACTTCCTTCTGCGGCTCGTCGAAATTGACGAAAATCGCCAACTGGTCCTGCAGGATGCGCGCGGCATACGCCACGGCGTCTTCGCCGGAAACCGAACCGTCGGTCTCGATGGTCATGGTCAGCTTGTCATAGTCAAGATACTGGCCCTCGCGGGTGTTCTCGACCTTGTAGGAAACCTTCTTGACCGGCGAATAGAGCGAATCGACCGGGATAAGGCCGATCGGCGCGTCTTCGGAGCGGTTGCGGTCGGCAGCGACGTAACCCTTGCCGGTCGAAACGGTGAATTCCATGCGGATTTCCGCGCCCTCGTCGAGCGTGCAGATCACATGGTCCGGATTGAGGATTTCAACATCGCCAACCGTCTGGATGTCGCCAGCCGTGACAACGCCCGGGCCTGACTTGCGCACAACCATGCGCTTGGGACCATCGCCGTCCATGCGGATCGCGATTTCCTTGACGTTGAGAACGATGTCGGTGACATCTTCGCGCACGCCCGGGATCGACGAGAATTCATGCAGCACGCCGTCGATCTGTACCGCCGTGACGGCAGCGCCGCGCAGCGAGGACAACAGGACGCGGCGAAGCGCGTTGCCGAGCGTCAGGCCAAAGCCGCGCTCGAGTGGCTCGGCAATGAGGCTTGCCTTGGTTCGGGTCGATCCCGACTGGAATGCAACCTTGTTCGGCTTGATCAAATCTTGCCAATTTTTCTGTATCATCAGTTCAATTTCCTTTTCTGCCACCATCCAATCGTGGCGAAACATGGAAACCGCAGAGAGCGGTGAAGCCCGTTGCGGCAGCGAAAATTCTTAGACGCGGCGCTTTTTGCGCGGGCGGCAGCCATTGTGCGGGATCGGCGTCACATCACGGATCGAGGTGATGGTGAAACCGGCAGCCTGCAGGGCGCGCAACGCCGACTCACGGCCGGAACCCGGACCCGTGACTTCCACTTCCAACGTGCGCATGCCGTGTTCCGCAGCCTTCTTGGCGCAATCTTCAGCCGCCATCTGGGCAGCAAACGGCGTCGATTTGCGCGAGCCCTTGAACCCTTGGGCACCGGCAGACGACCAGGCGATTGCATTGCCCTGTTGGTCGGTGATGGTGATCAAAGTGTTGTTGAAGGTTGAGTTGACGTGCGCGACGCCGGTCGAAATGTTCTTGCGTTCACGCTTTTTGATGCGTGCGGCTTCCTTGGCCATTTGTAGTCCTCTCGTTGATCTCTACGCCGCCGTAATGCCAGCGGCTCCACCTGAGGGAGGGGAGTAGGGCAGTAGGGGAATAGGGCAGCAGGAAACTCCTACATATTGCCTTACTGCCCTATTGCCTTACTCCCCTGCCCTCCAAATTACTTCTTCTTGCCCTGAATCGCCTTCGCCGGGCCCTTGCGGGTGCGGGCGTTGGTGTGGGTGCGCTGGCCATGAACCGGCAGGCCGCGACGATGGCGCAGCCCCTTGTAGCAACCCAGATCCTGCAGGCGCTTGATGTTCATCGACACTTCGCGGCGCAGATCGCCTTCAACCTGATAGTCACGGTCGATGGCTTCACGAATCTGCAGCACTTCAGCGTCAGTCAACTGGTTGACGCGGCGATCCGCCGGGATACCAACCTTGGTGACGATTTCTGAGGCAAACTTTGCACCGATGCCGTGAATGTATTGAAGCGCAATAACCACGCGTTTGGCAGTCGGAATGTTAACACCGGCAATACGTGCCATGTTTCAGTTCTCCATGTGGGCTGAAAGTGATCCAGCGTTCAGATGAACCTGCGTCCGGTGGAGACCGGCCCATGCAGGGCGTGCATCAAGACATGCCAAAGGCTTGTCATTCAACACTATGAAAGACGAGAGGCGATACGGCGGCTGGCCGCATTTGTCAACTCAGAACCTGGCTGAAAATTCAGTTTGATGGCCAACTGGAGCGGCTTTCTGCGCTTCCGGTGCTCACGTACCCAAACGTACGCTCCGCTCCGGTTCTCGAACGCCGCTCCATTTGACTCATCAAACTGAATTTTGAGCCAAGTTCTGCTAGTCGGATCGAGAGAACGACTCAATCAA
Organism: Phyllobacteriaceae bacterium; assembly: GCA_031422915.1. Lineage (GTDB taxonomy): Bacteria > Pseudomonadota > Alphaproteobacteria > Rhizobiales > Rhizobiaceae > JANMEX01. The sequence continues at coordinate 4,053 of JANPEK010000002.1, forward strand.
ATCTTCTTCAACACTGCCCCGATTGACTTGGTCACCTCATCCATCGACGCCATGCCATCGACGAATGTCAGCATCTTCTTGGCATAGTAGTAGCCGGTCAGCGGAGCGGTTTTCTTGTAGTATTCGCGCAGGCGCTCGTCGAAGATTTCAGGCGTGTCGTCCTTGCGCACCGGCTTGCCGGCTGCCTTGGCTTCCTCGGCGCGCTTGACGATCCGGCCAACGAGGGCCTTATCATTCACCATAAGCTCAATGACGGCGTCCAGTTTCATGCCTTTGGACGCCAGCATCTCTTCAACGGCGTCGGCCTGTACCAGGGTGCGTGGATAACCGTCGAGAATAAATCCGTTGGCGCAATCCGGCTGGTCGATGCGGTCGGACACGATGCCGTTGACGATCTCGTCGGAAACAAGCTCTCCCGCCTCCATGACCGCCTTGGCGCGCTTGCCAATGGGTGTTTCCGCCTTCACAGCGGCGCGCAGCATGTCGCCTGTCGAGAGTTGCGGTATTCCGTGCGTGGCAACAAGCCGCTCTGCCTGCGTGCCCTTGCCGGCCCCGGGTGGTCCCAACAATATCAGCTTCATCTGCCCCTCTTACCTCCACGCAGTTTCGACTTCTTGATCAACCCCTCATACTGGTGCGCAATCAGATGGCCTTGCACCTGAGCGACCGTATCAAGCGTGACGCTGACAACAATCAGCAGTGAGGTGCCGCCAAGATAGAACGGAACGCCAGTGGCCGAGATCAGGAATTCGGGCAAGAGGCAGACAAGCGTCATGTAAAGCGCGCCGACAACCGTGATGCGCGTCAGCACATAATCGATATATTCCGCCGTGCGCTCGCCCGGACGAATGCCCGGAATGAAGCCGGAGTGCTTCTTCAACTGGTCCGCCGTATCCTTCGGATTGAAAACAATGGCGGTGTAGAAGAAGGCAAAGAAGATGATCAGCGACGCATAGAACAACATGTACAGCGGCTGGCCATGGCCAAGCGCCGAAAGGATGGTCGTTGCCCATGTCGGGAGTGTCGTCGTGTTGGAGAAGCCGGCCATGGTGGCTGGCAGCAGAAGCAAGGATGACGCGAAGATCGGCGGAATGACGCCGGCCGTGTTGAGCTTCAGCGGCAGATGCGAGGTATCGCCCTGAAACATCTTGTTGCCAACCTGGCGCTTTGGATATTGGATCAACAGGCGGCGCTGCGCGCGTTCCATGAAAACGATGAAGGCAATGAGAACCAGGGCCAGAATGATGATCGCCAGAATGAGGCCGGTGGACAAAGCGCCGGTGCGCCCGAGCTCCAATGTGCCGGAAATCGCGCTCGGCAGATTGGCAACAATACCGGCGAAGATGATTAGCGACGTGCCGTTGCCAATACCGCGCGCAGTGATTTGCTCACCGATCCACAACAGAAACATTGTGCCGCCAACCAGCGTCAGAACGGTGGAAATCCGGAAAAAGATGCCCGGGTCAACGACGAGACCTTGGCTGCCTTCAAGGCCAACGGAGATGCCGTAGGCTTGAACCACTGCCAACAGCACAGTGCCGTAACGGGTATACTGGTTGATGATCTTGCGGCCCTGCTCGCCCTCTTTTTTCAGTTGCTCAAGCGTCGGAATGACTGACGTCATGAGCTGAACGATGATGGATGCGGAAATGTACGGCATGATGCCGAGCGCAAACAGCGCCATGCGCTCAACTGCGCCACCCGCAAACATGTTGAAAAGACCCAACACGCCGCTGCTTTGCCGCTGAAATGCCTGCGCCAACGCCTCAGGGTCGATGCCCGGGAGAGGAATGTAGGTGCCGAGACGGAAGATCAGCAAGGCACCGAGGGTGAACCAAATGCGCTTCTTCAGCTCTTCGGCTTTGCCGAACGCGGCAAAATTCAGATTGGAAGCAAGCTGTTCAGCTGCCGATGCCATGGGAGTTCTCCGGAATCAAAGGCGCCGGATATGGCAGCCCTGCTGCCGAGATAAGGCTCCGGGGCCAAACATGCAAGAAGCGGCGGGAGTTACCCGCCGCCATGTCAATTACTCAGCTGCTGCAATTTCCGGCAGCTTGATTGAGCCACCGGCTTTTTCGATCTTTTCGATCGCGGTCTTGGATGCGCCATTGGCGACGATCTCGACCTTGGACGTCAATTCGCCGTCTGAAAGAACGCGAACGCCGTCCTTGGCTTTGCGGATAACGCCGGCAGCCTTGAGGGCTTCAAGCGTGATCGGTGCCTTCGCGTCAAGCTTCTTGGCGTCGATGGCAGTCTGGATACGGCCAAGCGAGACGGTGTTGAAGTCTTTTGACGAGATGTTGTTGAAACCGCGCTTTGGCAAACGGCGGTAAATTGGCATCTGGCCGCCTTCAAAGCCGTTTATGGCAACGCCGGAACGCGACTTCTGACCCTTGACACCGCGACCGCCGGTCTTGCCCGAGCCGGAGCCGATGCCACGGCCAAGACGCTTGCGCGAATGGGTTGCGCCTTCGGCGTCTTTGATTTCATTGAGCTTCATGATCGTTCTCCTTCGGGCAATCAGGCCTCGTCCACAACGCGGACGAGATGTTGCACCTTGGCCACCATGCCGCGAACGGAAGCTGTGTCTTCCAGTGTCGACTTGCGATGCATCTTGTTCAGGCCCAGACCGATCAGCGTTGCGCGCTGGTCTGCCGGACGGCGGATTGGGCTTCCGATCTGTTCGACCGTGAACGTCTTGCCCTTTTTGGTGTCAGCCATGTCTATGGTCCTCAAATCTTCAAAAGGGCTCAGTCTTCGGTGCCGACAATCGTCTGACGGCGGGCCTGCAACGTCGCATACTTGATACCGCGCTGCGAAGCGATGTCTTTGGGATGAACCTGGCTTTTCAACGCATCAAACGTAGCGCGAACCATGTTGTACGGGTTGGACGAGCCGAGCGACTTGGTCACAACGTCAGCAACGCCGAGCGCTTCAAACACAGCGCGCATCGGGCCACCGGCGATGATGCCCTTACCGGCAGGCGCCATGCGGATGATGACGCGGCCAGCACCATGGCGGCCCTCGGTATCATGATGCAAGGTACGGCCTGAACGCAGCGGCACGAAAATCAGCTCGCGCTTGGCAGCTTCAGTCGCCTTGCGGATGGCTTCCGGCACTTCGCGCGCCTTGCCATGACCAAAGCCGACACGGCCCTTCTGATCGCCAACAACGACGAGCGCGGCAAAACCGAAACGGCGGCCGCCCTTGACGACTTTGGCAACGCGGTTGATGTGAACCAGCTTGTCGACGAACTCGCTGTCGCGCTCTTCGCGATCACGGCCACGATCGTCGCGCCTTTGTCTTTCCTGTGCCATTATCCTTGATCCTTATTTTTTTCCGGAAGCACGGTGGGTTAAGTTTAGAAGTTCAGACCCGCTTCGCGGGCTG
>JANPEK010000003.1:0-7282 GCA_031422915.1 Phyllobacteriaceae bacterium
GCTGGGCGGATTCTGCCGGGCGCTGGTTGAGGAGTCTGGCGCAGTTGAGGCGGGATGGGTGGGGGAAGGATATGTGTTCTTTTGCAGAAACTTGGCGTTGCGGCTGTCCCGTCTCCGTCGGCTTCGCCGACACCTCTCCCCGCAAGCGGGGCGAGGTTAAATCAAGCGCCGAGCTTTTAACCTCGCCCCTTTGGGGAGAGGTGTCGGCGAAGCCGACGGAGAGGGGACTGCCGCACGCCACGCCAAGTTTAACCTCGCCCCTCCGGGGAGAGGTGTCGGCGAAGCCGACGGAGAGGGGACTGCGCGCGGACGCCAATCAAAGCCAGACCTTCACCCTCCCATACCGCCTCTACTGCGCCATCCTCCTCATCCTGCGCCCGGCAGAATCCGCCCTGCGCCGCCTCATCGTCATCGCTGCACGCGGTCTAAACTTGAAGCCACGTCAGGCAAGCCAACTCCTGCCAAACTTCCCTTCATTCGCAGCCGCCAACGCCGCCCGCATTCCATCCTTCGCACTCCTCGACCCCCTCAAACATTTCTCCCTCGAAGACTTCAACCAAAACGCCAACCCGAGCAGCAGCTTCTCCAGCTCCTGGGACCCAAGCGTCTTCGCCCCCTCGTTTTCCGAGCCCGACGAACCCATCAACGCCGCCCAACTCTTCAGCCGCATGCGCGCCCTGAGGGCCGCGCTGAGTGACATCCCCAAACAAGCCCGCCGCCTCGCAAGATGGCAGGCCCGCTGCGACGAATTGCTCAAGGCCAAGCGCCCAACCCGCATCTCCATCTTCCGCCCAGGCCTCCCACCCGGTTGGCGGCAACGGAGCATTCACGCCGTCGATGAAGTGCTTAGGGAATGCCACGGATTAGCACTTCACGCGGTCAACGGGCCCGATACGGGGTGAGCGCTTTAAAATACAATTTTGGCAAACATGAAAAGGGTGGTTTTGAGCAAAACCGCCCCGCCATTCGTCATCGTCGGGCATTGTCCCGACGATCCAGACTTTCCTTTGCCAACAGCAATATCCAGCTCACCAACCCGCAGCGTCGAAAACCTTGCGGGCGGCACATCAATCTGGCAACCAATCAGACGTGGCAGGAGCGCATCATGGACAATCCGGTTCTCATCGAAGTGTTGCGCGGCGCGGTCGTCGAAAGCCGCCATCGCGGTGGCGTGTCTGTTGTAGATGGAGACGGCAAAGCTCTTTTGACTGTTGGCGATGTCGCGCGACCGGTTTTCCCGCGCTCCGCCATCAAGGCCATTCAAGCATTGCCGCTTGTCGAGAGTGGCGCGGCCGACGCATACATGTTCGGAAACCGCGAGCTGGCGCTGGCGTGCGCGTCCCATTCCGGCGAAGAGGGCCACGTCGAAACCGCCCGCACAATGCTGGCACGGGCAGGGATCACTGAAGAATCTTTTGAATGTGGCGCGCACTGGCCCTTTGACCGGTCAGGACTGATCGACTTCGCCAGCCAAGGCAAGAAGCCGCTGCCTGTTCACAACAATTGTTCCGGCAAACATGCAGGCTTCCTGTGTTTTGCCTGCCACGAGGACATCAACACAAAAGGCTATGTCGCGCTCGGCCACAAGGTGCAGGATGCCGTCCGCGGCGCCATGGAAAGTGTTACCGGCGCTCAGCATTCAATTGATCAATGCGGCACCGACGGCTGCTCGATCCCGACTTATGCAATCCCACTTGAAAACCTCGCACACGGCTTCGCCAAAATGACAACCGGCACAGGTCTCGGCCCCGAATGTGCCAAAGCCGCGCGCCGTTTGGTCGATGCCTGCATGGCCGAGCCGTGGCATGTCGCCGGAACCAACCGGGCTTGCACGGAAATCATGCAAACCGCACCCGGCCGCGTCTTCGCCAAATATGGTGCCGAGGGCGTTTTTGCCCTTGCCATTCCCGAGCAGGGCCTAGGCATCGCCATCAAATGTGACGACGGCTCCGAGCGCGGCGTAATTGCGATGGCCAATGCTGTGCTGGCCAAGTTGTTCGGCAAAGATGATTTGGGGGAGCGCTACCACGTTGCGGCAAACAAGGCGTTCAGCAACTGGAACAAGATTGAGGTGGGTAGGTTCAGGCCCACGGGTGTGCTCAAGTGAGGCCGGAGAGATTACATTTGCCTGTAGCCTGCACTTTAACCGCAACAGTTTGCAATTTTTGCATACATTTGGTTGCGCTTCTTCCCCGGTTGCAAGTGTTGCTTAACAATCTTCGTGCACCATTCATGGTCTGCGCTGCGATGATGACGGACATTTTGAACATGTCGGAAACGTCCCGGCGCGTTTCGGTTCAGGAGGCAGGCATGGCATCGACAGCATTCAAGACGCGCAATCCCGAACGGGATCACAAGAATGATGATCTGCGCATCGAGCGGCTCGACAAGGGCCTGGAAGAAGTGATCAGCGAAGTCCGGGCTGAGCGGAACGGCTTGCGCGCACGCTACATGAGTTCTGCCGACAATTCTGTCAGGCCGCTGGATATGGCTGACACATGGATGTCGGACATGGCCGAAGAGACGCTCGAAGCTCTGCACGCCTGCATTACCCGCCTGAAGACGCTCGACGCGCAGGAGAATATTCTGTGCCAAATGCAGATGGATCTTGCCCGCCTGCAAGGCAAGCGCGACGAATAGGTAATCTTTCGTCCAATGGAAAAAATGAAAGTCAACTGGCCTCGTTCCGCTCCACCGTCACGTTGGCAAACCCCTGATTGCCATGCTTGGCCATGTCGCCGGAGACAATCTTGTCCCACGCATGGCCAAATACGGCGCCGGTCTTCATCTCATCAAACACATTGCCGGTGATCACCGCTTTTCCAGCCCCCTCAGCGACGGAAACGGCGACACCTTCATTTGCGTTTCTGATCATGTTTCCAGTGACAGCGACATTGCGCATATAAGGTCCCCAGCCGAGTGCAATGCCAATGCCGGGCGCGCCGTCGATGGTGTTGCCGGTAACGGCAGTGTCGGCCTCGACGGAAATGCCATTGCCGAACCCGAGGCCTTCAGAAGGATAGGGTCCTTTGATCGTAAGGTTCCTCACTATGTTTCCTGACACCGTCGCAAGTCGGCCGCCTTCGTTGAAATTGACCACTGAAATGCCATTGGCCGCGCCGTCGACAATATTGTCAGCAATGACTGAACCTTCAAACTTGAACTCCGCATAGATCGCCGTCTCACCAGAATTCCTGCATGCGTTCCCGAAGATCAGCGCATTGCTCGCCGAGTTGCAGCGGATCGCCGAAAAGGCGCAATCTGAAACCTGGTTGCTACTGACTTGCACATTTGCGGCGCGGAATACATTGATGCCATTGCCATTCTGCCCGGTTCCGCCTGAGCGGGCACCGATGCGTTCGACCCGGTTGCCGGAGACAATCGTACCATCGGCGGCCTCTGCCCAGCGATGTACAAGTATGCCGCCGTTGGCGCAGTCAGTCACACTGTTGTCCGCAATCGTCACGCCCGCCCCCTCTACGCTCCAAAGCCCGGCGTCAGCGGCACCTGAAATGGATGTCCGCTCGACCCGTCCAGCCGAACCTTCAAGCACTATACCATGCTTTACGCTGCCGAGGATTTCGCAAGTGTCGATTTTTACTTTTGGCACACGCCGCACCTCGATCAAGCCCTGAGCGTGATCGCCAAGCCCGCGATTGGCACCGTCGAAGGTCACTCCCTCAATGAACAAAATCTCCGTGCTTTCCGCCGTAAACAAGAAACCATCGCCGCCGTAAGCAATCCTCGAGGCCCCCGGAACGCCTGCAATGCGCACCCGTTTCGGCAGCGCAATGTTGGAAATCAGGTAGGTCCCGGCGGGCAGGAATACAGGCTGGTTGGTCGCTGACGCCGCGTCCAGTATTTCTGCAAATTTGCGCGATTGGTCATCCGGCGCGTCGGGCAGAAAGCCGAAGTCTGTCGGATTGATCGACCCGCGCATTGAAGCGTTTTGCAAAGCCTGCGCATTTGCGCGGCCCAGCAGATAAGGCATTGCCAAACCAGTCCCGATACCAGTCAGAAACTCACGCCGCCGCATCTCAACACTCCATTTGGCTTTACGCAGCATAAATGATGCCAAATGAGATGTTTCATTACGGCACAAGCAACTTATCTTGGTAAGCAGCGTTTGACAGTATCGCGAAGCGGCTGCACGATATCCGGCAGGGCGGCAGTCCCGATACAATTTGGAAGTGGTTTCCCATCATGAGCAGTGCATTCACCAAGGACGTCGACGACGGCGGCGCGTTGCCGGATGTTGGCGAACGCACCGTCAGCACGAACCGGAATTTGGTTACCGCGCAAGGCTTGGCCATGATTGATGCCGAGATCGCCTTCGCCCACGAAGCAATGGCAAAAGCGGAAGGTGAGGGCGACCGTGAGCACATTGCACTTGCCGCGCGTGACTTGCGCTATTGGTCGCACCGCCGTGAAAACGCCGAAATGTCGCTTCCGGAGCGGGACAGTAAAGTCATCCGCTTCGGCATGGCGGTCAATCTTGTTTCGTCCGACGGCAAAAGCGTGACTTGGAAAATCACCGGCGAAGACGAAGCCGACGCCAAGCATGGCAAGATCTCGCATGTCTCGCCGATGGCCGTTGCAATGTTCGGCAAGATGGTTGGAGATACGATTTCGTTGAATGGACATGAATGGGAAGTGCAGTCGTTCTCGGTCGATGAAACGAACTAAAGCCAGCCCTTGTAACGGAAAAACGCCAGCGGAAGCAGCGCGGACAGGATCATCAAGACGATTGCCAAAGGATAGCCGAACGTCCACTCAAGTTCGGGCATGTGCTTGAAGTTCATCCCGTAGATTGAGGCCACCAAGGTCGGCGGCATGAAGCCGACGGCGGCGACCGAGAATATCTTGATGATGGCGTTTTGCTCCACCGAGACCAAGCCGATGATGGTATCGAGAAGAAACGTGATCTTGTTCTGCAAAAATTCAACATGGTCAGTCAACGACTTGGCGTCCCGCTCGATGGATTTGACGCGCGCGATAGCCTTGCTTTTCGGCTTCTCCGCATGCTGCAGCGCTTCGACATAAACGACAAGGCGGCTAAGGCCCGCAAGTGCTTCCAGCAGCTTGGAAAGAAGCGAACCTTCGCGCCCCAGATGCCGCATCGCCTTGCGGAAAGCCTGTGTCGATAGCCCCTGATTTCTTGGGTTGGAATGAAACAAATGCGCGGATTCTTCCTCCAGTCGCGCGGAAATGCCCTCAAGAATATCAGCAGCGCGGTCGGTGACGGATTCCAGTATGCCGAGGAAAATCGAAAACCCCTCGCAAGACGGCGTGATGAAACTGTTGCCCGGCTTGGTCGCGTATTTCTCGAAAAGCAGGAAAGACCGCGGACGGCAATAGCGAACTGTAATGAGGCGGTTGGCGCTCAAAATGAATGTGATCGGCTGCATGCCGGGTTGATCGGTATCGACCGAATGCAGCAGCGGGGTCGTCATGTAATGCGCGCCGTTTTCGACGTAGAAACGGCTTGATTCCTCGATCTCCTTCATGTCCTCGCGCGTCGGAATGGCGACTTTTGTCAGAAATTCGACGCGCTGATCGTCCTCCTTGGTCGGCTCCAGCAGGTCGATCCAAATTGCATGCTCAGGCAGCGGCTCGTTTTCTGCGAGCTCGTGCAACTCAAGTTGGCCGCCATTCAGGGTAAAGACGCGGATCATGTAAATTTCCGGATGTTCGAGTTGATGACCGCGCGATAGCATGATTTATCACGGGCGTCATCGGTGGTGAGAAGATTGCCTGTGCGGGCCGGTTAAAATATTGATTTTGTTGATAGATATGTGGATTCTCGCTCTAGGCTGCGGTTATGGCTTTCATCGCTCCAGCGGGATGACGAATGGCAGGGCGGTTTCTGCTCAAAACCACCCTTTTCAAATTCGCCAAAATTTCAATGTAAAGCGCTCACCCCGTATCCGGCCCGTTGACCGCGTGAAGCGCCAATCCGTGGCACTCGCGTAAGACATCAACGACCGCGTGAATGCTCCGTTGCCGCCAGCCGGGTGGGAGGCCGGGGCGGAAGATTGAAATGCGGGTGGGGCGCTTGGCTTTGAGCGTGATGTCGCGCCGGGCCTGCCATCTTGCGAGGCGGCGGGCTTGTTTGGGGATGTCGCTGAGCGCGTCTCTCAGGGCGCGCATGCGGCTGAAGAGGAGGGATGCGTTGATAGGTTCGTCGGGTTGCGACAGGGATGTCGCGAAGTCGCTTGGGTCCCATGAACTGGAGAAGCTCGTGTGCGGGTTGGCGTTTTGGTTGAAGTCTTCGAGTGAGAAATGTTTGAGCGGGTCGAGGAGTGCGAAACTCGGGATGCGCGAGGCGTTTGCGGCTGCGAATGAAGGGAAGTTTGGCAGGGTTTGGCTTGCGGTGCGGGGCTTTAGCACAAGGCCCCTTGCGGCGATGACGATCAGTCTCCGCAGGGCGGATTCTGCCGGGCGCAAGATGAGGAGGATGGCGCAATAGAGGCGGTATGGGAGGGTGAAGCATAAGTGTTCGTTTGCAGACACTTGGCGTTGCGGCAGTCCCCTCTCCGTCGGCTTCGCCGACACCTCTCCCCAAAGGGGCGAGGTTAAAGCCGCAGCGGTTGGTTTAACCTCGCCCCGCTTGCGGGGAGAGGTGTCGGCGAAGCCGACGGAGAGGGGACTGCCGCAACGCCAAGTGTCTGCAAACGAACACTCATCCTTCACCCTCCCATACCGCCTCTACTGCGCCATCCTCCTCATCCTGCGCCCGGCAGAATCCGCGCTCCGCCGTCTCATCGTCATTGCCGCTCGCGGTCTGACTCTGAAGCCCCGCACCGCGCACCAAACCCTGCCAAACTTCCCCGCCTTCGCAGCCAGCAACGCCGCCCGCGTCCCATCCTTCGCCCTCCTCGACCCGCTCAAACATTTCTCGCTCGATGACTTCGACCAAAACGCCAACCCGCACACCAGCTTCTCCAGCTCCTGGGACCCAAGCGACTTCGCGCAATCCCTGTCGCAACCCGACGAACCCATCAACGCAGCCCAACTCTTCAGCCGCATGCGCGCCTTGAGGGCCGCCCTCAGCGACATCCCCAACCAAGCCCGCCGCCTCGCAAGATGGCAGGCCCGCCGCGACGAATTGCTCAAAAGCAAAGCCACGTTCAAACCAATGCGCATCTCCATCTTCCGCCCCGGCCTACCACCCGGCTGGAGACAGCGGAGCATTCACGCAGTCGATGATGTGCTGCGCGAATGCCACGGCCTCGCGCTTCACGCGGTCAACGGGCCGGATACGGGGTGATTTTAGCGAAAA
>JANPEK010000004.1:0-17171 GCA_031422915.1 Phyllobacteriaceae bacterium
AGCTGTGCCATGATCAGGCGAGGTGCGGATGAATGGCAGGCCCAGTGTTACATTGACGGAGTCATCGAATCCGAGCGCTTTGGCCGGTATCAGTGCTTGGTCGTGATACATGCATAAGGCAACGTCGTAAGTCTCACGCGCGGCGGGATGGAACATGGTATCAGCAGGAAGCGGGCCAACAGCGTTGATGCCTTCTGCGACCAGCTGTTCAATCGCAGGGCGGATGATGGCGTCGTCCTCTTCGCCAAGTGCTCCGCCTTCGCCGGCATGCGGATTGACGCCAGCGACGGCAAGGCGCGGGTTTGCGATGCCAACACGGGTGCGCAGGTCGCGATCAACGATGCGTGCGGTTTCAACGATCAGTTTCGTTGTCAGTTGCGTTGTAACATCGTGCAGCGGAATGTGGATGGTGACCGGGACAGTGCGCAAAAGCGGCCCGGCCAGCATCATGACGGGCAGGGGCACAGCGCCGCCCCTGGGAGCTGCAAGGTGGGCGAGATACTCCGTGTGACCCGGAAAGCGGAAACCGGCGTCGTAGAGCGGCTTCTTGGCAATCGGGCAGGTCACGACAGCAGTAGTTTTGCCGGACACGGTCAGTTCAACCGCGCGGTCGATGGCTTCAATTGTGCCGGCGGCGTTTTCGAGGTGTGGCGTGCCTGGTGTTTCGCTATGGCGATTTTGAAGCGGCAGAATGGGAAGTGCTTCCACAAATGCATCCATAGCGTCATCGGGGCCGCACTTCCGGACGCGAACGTCCAGTCCGAGTAGTTTGGCGCGCGCGACGATTTGAGCCGGATCAGCGATCAGCAGAAATGGTGGAAGTTTCAGGTCAAGCCGACGCGCATATGCCGCGAGGGCAACATCGGGTCCGATGCCTGATGGATCACCGATTGAGAGCGCGAGAACCACAGATTTCCGCTTCAGCGGCGCACGATTTGAGCTTTGTCGCGCAGCTCTTGCAGATACTTCTTGTCGAGTTCTTCAGCGCCCTTGTTGCCGCCTTCTCCGACCTGAAGGCTCATTGCGGCGGCCTTGTCGTCAGACACTTCCTTGGCGCGGCAGACGCCAATGAATTCGACGCCTTTTTCGGTTTCACGCACCCCCGTTGCGCCGCCGGCTTGCGTCTTCTTGATCATCTCCGCCCACTCCGGCGGCAATTCAGGCGCAAGAAATCTGCCAAGCTCGCGCACGGTCACATCCTTGAGGCCGGTGGCGAACTGGCGGGTGTTTTCACAGCCGTTGAAGCGCGCCCGCATGGCCGTTGCGTCTTTCTTGCGCTGGCCCATGATTTGGCCGCGCTTTGCTGCCGGGACAACGAATATCACCTGTTGCAGCATATACTCGGTGGCAGACGGCTTCGGGCCGCCCTTTTCCATCATCTTGCGGACAGCCTCCTGCTCGGAAACTTTGCTGGTTGCACGGAACCGCGAGCCAACTGTCTGGCCCCAGCCCATCTGCATGCGGATGTATTCCTTGAAATGCTTGGCTGTAACGCCGGACTTGTTGAGGATATCCTCAAGTTGGGCAGGCTTCAGCTTGTTACCCTTGGCAAAATTGGCGAAGGCGTCAGCCACCGCCTTGTCGCCAATGGAGATGCCGACCCGGCGCATCTCAGCGCGCTTGAGCGCCTCGTCGATCAGCTCCTCATTGGCGATGGCAGCAAGATTGCCCTTTTTGCGTTGCAACTTGAGGAACGCCACCCGGTTGGAGATGTCCAGCGAGGTGATCGGCACCTTGTTGACAGTGATTTTGATTTCGCTGGCAAAAGCCGAAACGCCAAACGCGCCGACCAGCGACACTGGAGCCGGAACAGCCAAGGTCGTTGTGATCAGGATCAATGCCGCTTTCAATGCCGATTTATGCATGTTTACGTATCCACCCAATTCCAATTCCGGCCGGTTTGACCGATCAAGTCCGTGAAATGCCCTGTTGATCGGGCGAAACAAAGGCAAAGATGCCAGCCTAATCGCTGACACTCTGCCGTGTGCCGATATCGCCCAAGGTACGGAATGACAGATAGAAACCGATTGTCCGGTTAGGCTCGTCTTTCGTCGTTAATGTGCGGGTCTCGGAGTAAGTCAGCGAATAAGAGGTGCAACTGTCATCGTAGCCGAAACCCAATGACACGGCTGATGAATATTTGTTCTTGATGTCATAGGTGGTTGAGCCAAATGCGCGCCAATTTTGCTGGAACTTGACGCTGCCTGCGCCGGTCACTTCATGGCGGTCAACATTGAAACCGTACTGAGGCTGAGCCTGGATGAACGCATAACGAAGCGAACCCGAAAGCGGCGTTCCGGCGTAGCTAAGCTCGGCTTCGCTGCGGCGCACTTCGAATGTCTTTTCATCAAAGCGGCCACGAGCGGCCATCGACCAGCCGCTTGACGAAGACAGGCCGGCGGCAGCGACGTAATCCGACGTATCGGTCTCAAGCCCCGAGAAGGCACCGGCGGCAACAAGGTCCGGCGATGCGAATGAGTTTACGCCGGCAAGATGGTACGACTGCCCAAACATGGCGTTGGCCGTCCAGCCATTGGAGAAGGTGCCGGAATAACGCAAGCCGAAATTGGCGCGCGTGCCGCCTTCCATGCGGTCCCAACCGGAAAACTTGTCACGCTCAAACAGGTTCGACGCATCGAAGACCATGCTCTGTGCGTCTTCATTGGGCAGAAGCCCGGCGAACCGCTCGTTATTACGCATGAATATCTGAGCGACCGGCTCAAGGATGTGGGTGGCTGAGGTGGTCGAGAACAGGATCGGCCAGCGCACATCGAGACCTGCAGTCGCCATGCCGCGCAAAGCCTCGGAACGGACCAGATCTGCTGAATCCACCAGATCACCATCGCCGCGCAATGCGAGCAGCGGCGTGACGGCAAGACCGCCGGGCAAGATCACCGTGCGCTTCCATTCCGCCTCGAACGAGAGGCGCGCCGATGTGCCTGATGCGCCGATGAGATTGCCAAATCCGTTCAGGGCGGGATTGGTAATGAGATCACGTTCGTCGCGGTTTACGCCGCGCGCATTGAAATCCAGATTCAGCTCGCCGCCAAGCACCGGGTCTGCACTTGTCAACGAATAATCACTCGATCCAACCCAAGGCTGGCGATCATCGCCGCCGTTTGCCGATGGCAGGGCCTGTTGGACGTTGAACTTGTAGCCATGAAAGTCGAGATAGTTGCGACCGGAAAGTCCGGTAAGATAAATCTCGTTCTTGCGGTTGTACTGGTTATACCGGTCGATTGAGTACGTGTAGGAAAAATTCTTGTCGCTCTGCGCCATCACGTCCCAGCCGAATGTCCAGCTTGGATTGATTTTGAACTCGCCCTCTGAACCGATCATGCCGCGGTTTGTGTTTAGTTGGTCGACAAACCCGAAGCGAAACGCGTCCGGCTCACTTTGGTGGATGCCGGCGATTTTCAAGGAGTAAGCGCCATTGTCCAGACGCTGGCGGAACTCGGCCTCGCCGAGAAAGCCTTGGCGGCTGTAGATCGTACCATTAAACAAAAGGTCGTAACTCGGTGCGAGCGCCACGTAAAATGGCACCGTGACACCATAGCCAAGCTCATTCTTGTAGCGGATACCCGGCATAAGAAAGCCGGTCTTGCGCTTGACGGTTGGGTCGGCAATCTCGAACGCGGGCAATCCCGCAATCGGCATGCCGAACAGTTCAAAACGTCCGCCTTCAAAACGGATTGTCTTCTTTTGTGTGTTCCAGATGATTTTCCGCGACTTGATCTGCCAGATCGGTGCTTTTTCCGGATTGTCCCGGCACGGCTCGCACGCGGTGTAGACGCCATTGTTGAACGTCGTGACATTGCCTTCGGTACGCTCGGCGCTCTCGGCGGCAAAGCGTGTGTTGTCGATGGTCTCGACGCGCAAGGCATTGACGAAACCATCTCGGAAATCATCGGTGATGTCGATCTGATCGGCGTAAATGCGGTTGCCGTCAGTCTCGATGATCTCGACATTGCCGTTGGCGCGCAGGCGGCCGGTCTTCTGGTCGTAGACCACTTCTTTGGCGACCAGCTTGTTGCCGCCGTAGTCAATCTGCACGTTGCCCGATGCGGTGACGGTTTCGGCACTGTTGTCGTAGATCAGCTCGTCAGCGACCAACAGCAAGCGCGCATCCGGCGCGACCTTTGCTGATGCGGCCAGGTCGTCGATGCTTTGAGCAAAAGCGGTGTTGGACGCAGCCGTGGCAAACAGGCAGACAAGCGCTGTCGATGCGGCCAGTGCGACCACACGCGAAACAGGTTTCCTATTGTTCACAGGGCCACCCAACTAACCGTCCTCCTTGTGCAACAGGAAGGATACTCCAAATAAGAAGGCCACAATGACCGGAAACCATGCCGCAAGACCGGGCGACACAATTCCGGCCTTGCCAAAAGCCTTTACCAAAACCGTGACGACATAAAGCATGAACCCCGCCAGGATGCCACCCAGAATCATGGTTCCGGACTGGCCAAAACGCACGAATTTCAGCGTAACTGTTGATGCAATGAGCGTCATGACCACCAAAAGCGCCGGTAGCGCCATGACCGAGTGGAACTGCATTGCAAAAGCGTTGGCCTGATAACCCAATGCGCGCGCCACCGCAATCTTCTGTGGAAGCGCAAAAAACGGCGTCATTTCAGGTATTTGCAGCCGTTCCTGCACCAGCTCCGGCGTGAGGTTGGTCGCAATGTCCAACGTGGCCAATCGTTCGGGCGGAGTACCGGGCTTGGATATGGTCACACCGGTGAGTTGCCAGTTTTTGACCTGCAATGCGGCCCGATTCGCATCAATCCGCTGTTTGACAGAACCGGTGCCGTCAATGACCATGAATACCGGCGACACAAGTTCTGTGCCGTCTTTCAGCACGGTTTTCGCGCCGATGATGATCTCGCCATCACCGGTCTTCTGCCGCAGCCACGGGATGGACAGGGCGCTTGAGGCCCCTGCTTTCCTGGAGCCGAATGGTGCCTGCATTTCCTCGGCAAGAAGGTAGGTTTTGGCCGCCAGAGGGTTGATTACAATCACCGAGGCGACGCCGAAGGCGAGTGCGCCAAGGCAAATCGGCAGCAGGAATTGCCATGCTGACAAGCCTGCAGAGCGTGCAATCACCAGCTCATACTTGCGGTTCAGCTGGACCAAAAGCGCCATGCTGGCAAACAAGCCGACAAAGGGTATCGTCTGCTGCAAAATCATCGGAACCTGCAGCGCGGCGATGCTGAGCCCGGTCGATACTTTATACTGCGCGACGCCGGAAAGCCGGTCGTTAATTTGCGTGAAATTGGTGACAAAAATCATCGCCATGATGCCAGCAAGAAAATAGCCGACGGTGACCAGATAACGCGTGAAAAAATAGCGCCCGAGCGTGAAGCCGATCATGCCACGTCTCCTGTGGATGGGCGGCGGAAGCCGGAAAGCCTGATGCGAAGGGCCAGAAAATAGTCGTTGACGCGAGACTGCAATGCAGAGGCTCGTTTGCGCACCGCAGACGGCCACTCGATCGTGATGTTGCGCGATGCCAGATATGCCGGAACCACAATGCCTGCCAGCGGAATGAGATAGACCCAGATCGCCGCACTGCGGCTGCTCTCGGCAGCGTCTTCGCCGAAGATGCCGAGCCAGCGCAAAATAAACGCGGCTGCAACCGCATTGAGCATGGTGACGACTGCAGTTTGACGGTGCGAGCGCGCCATGCCGCATGCACCGATGGCAATCATCGCAAAGGCCAACGGGTAAAGCCATTCGGAAAGGCGGCGATGCAACTCTGTGCTGTAAAGCAGTGGAGACTTTTGGAATATCACGTCGTTTGGGTCAGGCGACCACAGGTAGCTTGTCGTTTGATCTTTCGGCAACAGGCTGAGCCCGGACCCGGCGGCGGAAAACTCCGACAGGTCAAACGCATAGGATGAAAAGCGGATGATCGAGACCTGTCCGTCCCGGACGGTCTTGCGGTGTATTTCGCCATCTGTCATCAACAAAAGATTGGTATCTTCGCGGCGTACGACCGAGCCTTTGCGGGCATAGTAGATCATGTCCAGTGCCGGATCACGCGAGTCTGCGATGAACAGACCGCCAAGCTGGCCGCCAGCCTCGCGCTTGGACACTTGCATGAAGACATTCTTGTCAACCTGCCGGAATGAGCCTTCCTGAATGAGCAGGGAAACAAAGTCCGCGCGCGCTTGTGAGACCAGAAAGCGGGCGGACTGGCGCGAATAAGGCTCGACGAAGTTGCCGAAGAACATCGTAATCGCCGCCGCCAGCGCCGCAATCAGCAGGATTGGGCGGTAGATCATCAGCTTGGGCGTTCCAGCGGCGTGGACGACCGCGAGCTCTGAGTCTGTGCTCATGGTGTTGAGCGTCTGCGCGGTGGCGATAAGGACGGCAAACGGCATAACGATTGGCACGATGGCCGGGAGAATGAGGAGGGACAAATATAGGAAGGACCCGATGGATTGGCCTGTGTCGGTAACCAGATCAACTTTGGTCAGGGCCTGCACGATCCAGACAATAGCCAGTGATGCGGCTGCGGCGCCAGCAGACTGAACAAGGATGCGGCGCAGGATGTATCGCTCGAGAACCTTCATGGGTTCGGGTCGACTCCGGTTTCTAGTCCAAGCGCCCCGCAACGCCTGTATTTCCCGAACGGCGCTATCACGACGGTCCGGAACACTCAAATGCTAATTGATCTTGGCTAACGTGGGGCGAAGAAACAAGGTTTATGAATGGTGAAGCGATTGTCGCGCTTGCAAATGGCGCTAATTGCCGCAAAACAGCATTTCAACACAGACACAGACGGATTCCCCACACATGGCGCAGACCCCGACCATTGCGTTTGCCAAACCCGGCAAACAAATTTCAGGCGTGCTTTTCATCCTGTCATCTGCCGACGGCAAACAATCTGAAACCGCGCGCGGCTTTGCCGGGCCCTCGCTGGACAAGGCGATTGCTGCCGCCGATTTCAAGGGCAAGGTGAACAGCACGGCCGAAGTGTTGGTGCCGTCGGACACTGCGCTTGAGCGACTGGTTATTGTTGGAGCCGGCAAACCTTCAGAGCTTGATGCCAACGTATGGATGAAGCTGGGCGGTACAGTCGCCTCCAAGCTCGGCAGCGCCAAGGCGGCAAGCGTTTTGCTGGAATTGGACGGTCAGACAGTCTCGGCAGAAAATGCAGCGGACTTCGCACTCGGCGTACTGATGCGTGCTTACACATTCGATAAATACAAGACCAAAAAAGACGACACAGCCAAACCGGCATCTGCCACCAAGATCACCATTCTGACATCGGAAGTTGCGGGCGCAAAGAAGGCGTTTGCGACGCGCGAAGCTGTGCACGGCGGTGTGACGCTGGCGCGCGATCTGGTCAATGAACCGGCAAACATTCTTGGTACTGTCGAATTTGCGGCCAAGGCGAAAGAGCTTGAGGCGCTTGGTGTCAAGGTCGAGACGCTGAACGAGAAGCAGATGGCCAAGCTCGGCATGGGCGCGCTGCTTGGCGTGGCGCAAGGCTCGGTCCGCCCGCCGCTGATGGTCATCATGCACTGGAACGGCGGCAAGCTAAAGGACAAGCCGATCGCCTTTGTCGGCAAGGGCGTGGTGTTCGATTCAGGTGGCGTGTCGATCAAGCCTGCTGCGGGAATGGAGGACATGAAAGGCGACATGGGCGGCGCAGCGGCCGTCACCGGCCTGATGCACGTGCTTGCCGCGCGCAAGGCGAAGGCCAACGTTATCGGCATTATCGGGCTTGTGGAGAACATGGTGGATGCCAACGCACAGCGGCCGGGCGACATTGTCACTTCGATGTCGGGCCAGACTATTGAGGTGTTGAACACCGATGCGGAAGGTCGACTGGTGCTGGCGGACGCGCTGCATTATTGCCGCACCAAGTATGATCCGAAGTTCATGATCAACCTCGCGACGCTTACAGGTGCGATCATCGTGGCCCTCGGATCATTGCATGCGGGGCTGTTTTCAAACAGTGACGAACTATCAGCGCAGCTGACTGCGGCGGGTCTTTCCACCGGCGAACGGTTGTGGCGCATGCCGATGGGACCGGACTATGACAAGCTGATCGACACGCCGAACGC
This sequence comes from Phyllobacteriaceae bacterium, assembly GCA_031422915.1. GTDB lineage: Bacteria > Pseudomonadota > Alphaproteobacteria > Rhizobiales > Rhizobiaceae > JANMEX01. Next base: position 8,076 of record JANPEK010000004.1, read on the forward strand.
CGACATGAAGAACATCGGCGGACGGCACGCCGGTTCAATCACGGCAGCGCAGTTTATCCAGCGCTTTGTAGGCGAAACCAAATGGGCGCATCTGGATATTGCCGGAACGGCGATGGGTTCGCCCGCCAATGAAATCAACGCTGGTTGGGCGTCGGGCTTCGGGGTGCGGCTGCTCGACCGGCTCGTGTCTGATCACTACGAAAGCTGAGTTAAGTGGCGGAAATCCTGTTCTATCACTTGACGGAATCCAAACTCCAGGACGCGCTGCCAGCGCTGCTTGAACGCTCGGTTGAGCGGGGATGGAAGGTCGTCGTTCAGACCGGCACTGAGGAGCGGCGCGACGCGCTGGACCAGCATTTGTGGGTCTATTCGGAAGAGAGCTTTTTGGCGCACGGCTGCGATCACGAAGAAGATGTTGCCGAAATTCCGGTGGTTCTGACAACGTCGGAACTCAATCCCAATGCGGCCAGCGTGCGTTTTCTGGTCGATGGCGCGGTTCCGGGGCCGCTCGATGCTTACAAGCGCGCGGTGTTTCTGTTTGACGGCCACGACGAAACACAGGTGGAAGACGCGCGCGGCCAGTGGAAGCGCTTGAAAACTGGCGCGCACGACCTGACATATTGGCAGCAGAGCGCGGATCGCAAATGGGAGCGAAAAGCTTAAGGCTTCGCGGACCCGAGGGACACCATGCGCAAACTGTTTTTTCTGATGATACTGGCGGGAGTGGCACTCGGGTTCGGCTATCCTTGGTATATGGAGAACCGCTCGGGCGCAGAGATCGGCACGTTTATGGTCTACCGCCAAACAACAGGTTTTATGCCGGTCGATATCGTGCTGTCGCAAAGCCAGTCGCCGGTCCGCGTTTTCGCCGACTTGACGCCGCTGCGCGGCTACAATCCTGATCAATCGCGGACAATCCTTACCTTTACCGCATCGACTGGCGGCAAGACTGTGCTCACTTCGACCATGAGCTTTGTCGCTTCAAGCAATGAGACGCGCAATTTGCAGAATGCCGAAAAAATATTCCGTGATGTTGCGGGCGAGCTCGTTGTCACCACGCCGGGCACTTATCGATTTGTGGTGGGCGAGGGCGATCTGGAAGGCCTGTCGCTGAAGAAGGTCGATCTTGTTTTGCGAGCCAACGCTGAAGACACCGACCCGCGCGCTTTTCCGGTCGGGATGGGATTGTTTGGCCTTGGCATCTTCGGCATGATTCGCTGGAAAAAACGCGGTGCCGCGCCAGTCGGCCAAACTGCCACGCCGCCACCGCCTGCGGAACCGGAGAAGCCGAAGTGGGGCAGGGATGCGGTGGACGAGTGACACGTGAAGTGAACGCACTCAAGCATTCATCTTCGCCTCATAATCCTCGGACAATTTCATCCAATTCTCTTCCGTAATCGCCAGCCGGTTCTGCGCTTCGGTGCGGTCTTTGCCGAGTTGCTGCATGCGGGCTTGGTCGTTGCCGGGCTGGGCCATTTGGCCTTCGATTTGGCTGATCTTTTTCTGATGCGCTTCGACGAGGCTTTCCGCTTCCTTGATCTTTTTAGCGAGCGGCGCGTATTCGATGCGGCGCTGGGCGGCTTGTTTGCGCAGTTCCGCCTTGTTGACCATTTTCGGCTGTTCGCGCTTGTCGCGCTGGCCGGTGGTGCCGGAGATGGTGCCGTTCAAAATCATCTGGCGGTACTCGTCCATGTCGCCGTCAAAGTTTTTCACCGTGCCGTCATGCACCAGCCACAGCCGGTCGACGGTCGATTCCACCAGATGCGGATCATGCGAGATCAGAATGACGGCACCGGGAAACTCGTTCAGCGCCTCGACCAGTGCTTCACGCGAATCGATATCGAGATGGTTGGTCGGTTCGTCGAGGATGAGCAAATTCGGGCCTTCGAACGCCGCCAGTCCCATCAGGAGGCGTGCCTTTTCGCCGCCGGAGAGATCCTTGGCGGGCGTCATCATTTTGGCTGTCGCCAGACCCATCTGCGCCACACGCCCGCGCACCTTTGCCTCCGGCGCATCGGGCATAAGGCGGCGGACATGCTCAATCGGGTTTTCTTCCGGGCGCAGATCTTCCATCTGATGCTGCGCGAAGAACGCTACTTTAAGGCCCGGAGCGGTGGTCGAAGACCCTCCCATTGATTTGAGCCTGTTGGCGATCAACTTGGCAAACGTGGATTTGCCGTTGCCGTTGGAGCCCAGAAGCGCGATGCGGTCATCAGCGTCGATGCGCAAATCCATGTGCTTGAGGATTGGCCGGTCTTTCTCGTAGCCGGTTGACACGCCATGCATGGCGATGATCGGCGAGGCGGCTTCCTTGACCGGGGCAGGGAAGTTGAATGGCGCGACATTGTCCTCGATGGCCACCGAAATCGGCTTCATTTTCTCCAGCATTTTCAGCCGCGATTGCGCCTGTTTGGCCTTGGACGCCTTGGCACGAAAGCGGGCAACGAAGGCTTCCATATGCGCCCGCTTGGCCGCTTGCTTGACCTGCGCCTTGCCCTGCAGCTCAAGATTTTCGGCGCGCTGGCGTTCGAACTGGTCGTAGCCGCCCTTGTAGAATGTCAGCTTCTGGTTTTCGAGATGGACAATGGAATTGACCGCCTTGTTCAACAGGTCGCGGTCATGCGAAATCATCAAAACCGTGTGCGGATATTTGGCCACATAGGTTTCCAGCCATAGCGTGCCTTCAAGATCGAGATAGTTGGTCGGCTCGTCAAGCAGCAGCAGATCAGGTTGCGCAAACAGCACCGCCGCGAGCGCGACACGCATGCGCCAGCCGCCGGAAAAACTGGACGCCGGGCGCGCCTGCGCTGCGGCATCAAAGCCGAGCCCGGACAAAATTGATGCGGCCCGCGCTTCGGCAGAGTGCGCTTCAATGTCGGCAAGCCGGATGTGGATTTCGGAAATCCGGTGCGGGTCGGTCGCTGTCTCGGACTCTGCCATCAATGCGGTGCGCTCAATGTCAGCTTCAAGGACGATTTCCAGCAGTGACTGTTCTGTTGCCGGCGCTTCCTGCGCCACTTGGCCGATCTTCAGGCCCTTGGGCAAAAATACCGAGCCGGTTTCCGACGACAAATCGCCGGTAATGGCTTTAAACAGCGTTGTTTTGCCGGTCCCGTTGCGACCCACCAGCCCGGCATGCGTGCCCTCGGGCAGCGTCAGGTTGGCGTGATCGAGCAACAGACGGCCCGCAATGCGAAGGGAGAGATCAGTGATTTGCAACATGGCGGGCTTTTGAAGGAAGGAGCAAGGGAAGGCAAGGGGTGAGGACGCAGTTCCGATGTGGTGCGGGCCGCATTCCGCACCCGCTCCAGATCAGGATTCCGCCTGCACCAAGGAGTCGGCGTGCCAAGTCGGGGCGCAAACCTACTCCGGATCAGCCACCTTAGCTCTTCCGCGCAACTTCTTGATGACGGCAAAAAACTTGGGGTTATTTTTGACCGACTTCTTGAGCGCGGCAATCTGTTTGAGCGCGCTGACGGCAATCCAGCCTTTGGCGGTCAGTGGAATGAACGTGTCGCGGTGCCAGGTTTCGACATCGCACCAGCGGCGTTTGTAAAATTCATCGCCGACGCCGAAGTCGTAGATATCAAAGCCACGCTTGCAGCAATCTTCGATGAGCAGATGGTAAAGAATGTCGCCGGGTGACAATTGCCTGTCGGTGCTGCAGATGCCGCCGAACTCGACGGTGAAATGCCGGTCGTTGATTGTGCAGCCGCCAACAGCGGCGATCTCGCCGCCGACTTCCAATGCATGGAGTTCGTAGCGCGGCGAGGAGCTGCCAAGAGCCCCGACGTAGAGCGCTTTGAAGAAGGACTGCACTTTGGGGTCAGCGAACACATCGTTCAGTCCCATGCTCTTGAGGCGCTCGCCTTTTAGTTTGAAGAACCGGTCAAGGACATATACGCACTCGACTTCCGTGCTCGCCCTGAACACCCGCCAGCCGCCACGGTCGTCCATGCGGCGCGCCATCTGGCGCATTTTCTTCTGCTTTTTCGTGCCGTTGCGGTCTTTCAGGATGTCTTTGAAGTCTGGCATCAGGGCGAATGACAACGCGACATTCGGGCTGATGGTGCTTGCCGGTGAAACGAGGCAATTGGCCATGCCGCCAAGATCCCCAACCAGGCGCTCTAGAAGCAGGGCGTCTACACGGGGACGCTGCGCGCGCACTGCAAGTTGAACTTCTTTCAACAGAATTGCCGGATCAAGCGCGCAGATCATCGCGCTTGATGGCGCAAAGTTGGCGTTTGCATGGCTGCCACCGGGAAATTGCGCGAGGTGAAGCGGCCCTTTGCGCACTATTTCCAACGGCAGCAGGAACTCGATTCCGCGCGCGGACTTGGCGGTGACCACGATGCAATCCGGGTTTACATGGGTGAACCATTGGCTGACAAAATCAATGTCCTGCGGCGTTGCGGATCGAAGATGCGGCAACGCGGCGCGCCACTCATCGAGCACGTCGCCAAGCGGCTGCGCGGACCAGACAAGGTCAATTGCGGCAATGGCGTTCAACTCGTGGTCTCCGGTTTCCTGCGCGCGTCAACCATCTTTCAATCCTGTCGGTGTATTGGCAGGGCAGACTTGCTAAAGCATTCTCGGGGTATTCTAGGGGATAATGGTGAAGGAATGATCGACGCGGCCCATATTGCCCGCAAAAGCTTCTTTGCTGTGGGGCGGACGCTGAATTTGCGCGCGCTGGCCCCGCGGTCGTTTGCCGGTGTTGGCGGCATTTTGATGCTGCACAGGGTCGCGCCCAATGATCCCGCGCCGCTCGGCATTCACTCCGGCCTGTGTGTCACGCCTGCATTTCTGGACATTCTGTTTCCGGCATTGGCTGCTGAAGGTTATGATTTTGTCACCATGGACGAAGTGCCTGACCGGATTGCCAACCCGACAGACAAACCATTTCTGGCTGTGACATTTGATGACGGTTACAAGGACAATGCGCTCCATGCGTTCCCGGTGTTGAGCCGCCACACTGTGCCTTGGACCGTGTATATCGCGCCGGGCCTTGTGAATGGCGAGACGCACCTGTGGTGGGAAATAGCGGAAGCGGCGGTAGCCAAGCTTGACGCCGTGACGATTGCCACGCGGCAAGGCCCGCTTAAGCTGACTACTGGCACAACAACTGAAAAACGGGCGGCGTTCAACCGCATTCAGCAGCATATCATGAACGAACTGCCGGAAGAACTCGTGGCTTCGTTCACCCGCGAACTGGCGCGGATGGCGCAAATCGATCCCTATGCGCACAACAGGTCAGAGCTGATGGACTGGAACCAGATTCGCAGCATTGCTGCTGACCCGCTTTGCACAATCGGCTGCCATACGCAGCACCATTATCATCTGGCGAGGCTCGGTACGCAGGCGCTGCGCGTGGAATTCTCAGCCGCCATGGCTGCCATTGAGCTGGAAACCGGCTTGCGGCCCGCGCATGTGGCGTATCCGTATGGTTACAAGCAGGCAGTCGGACAAAGGGAAACCGAATTGGCCAAACAGCTCGGCTATGCCACCGGCGTCACCACGCGTCATGGAATGCTGTTTGCTGAGCACTCTGAAGCCATGACAGCTTTGCCGCGCATTTCTGTCAATGGGAAACACCAGAATGTTGGTGATGTGAAGCTGATGCTATCTGGAATTACCAGTTTCATGGCGCACAAGCATGGCGGCGCGGTTACGCTTTAGGCTTGCGGCTGTCACGCATCATCCATGACACCAGACCCATGGCCGGCACGATCCACAGGAGGCCGGTGATCGCAAAGAAGGCGAGATGAACCACGCCGCTGGAGTCGGCCAGACGCGCAGATGCGATGGTGACGGCGATGAGCGCGTAGAGTGCCATCATGGCCACAAGCAGAATGCTTCCGATGAATGTTTTGATGCGCGGGTTCATGGGTTGCAGATAACGTTTGCAGCGCCAAAAGGAAAGGGCGCGGCTCGCGACTGCATGTCACGCCTGATGGCCGCTTGAAAGCTGCGCGAATGTGGCTCACTTAGCGCTCGAACTTGGAAGCAAGGATTGAATTTCATGTCGCTGGTCCTGAACGCCGATATTGCCAGTGTGCAAGCGCGTGAGACGTCCAATCGCACGCTGGTGCGCCGCTGGCTCTATTTCGGCCTGCTGGTGATCTTTGCATTGGTGCTGGTCGGCGGCGCGACGCGGCTGACGGATTCCGGCTTGTCGATCACCGAATGGAAGCCGGTCCACGGTATTATCCCGCCGCTGAGTGATGCCGAGTGGCAGGAGGAGTTTGCCAAGTATCGGCAAATTCCGGAATACCAAACGATCAACAAGGGCATGACGCTTGAGGCGTTCAAGGAGATATTCTGGTGGGAGTGGGCACACCGGTTTCTGGCCCGCGCGACAGGGCTCGTGTTTGCACTCCCGCTGGCGTTCTTCTGGCTGACCGGACGGCTGGAGCCGATGCTGAAGCCACGGCTGCTTGGCATATTGGCACTTGGCGGCTTTCAAGGCTTTGTCGGCTGGTGGATGGTGTCTTCAGGCCTCACCGAACGAACAGATGTCAGCCAGTACCGGCTGGCAACGCATCTGGTGATCGCAAGTCTGATCTTTGGCGCGACGGCCTGGGTGGCGCGCGGGCTGGCGGAGCATACCGGGCGCGCTGCACAGGACGGCACACGGCGCTTTGCCGGGTTTCTCGTGCTGCTGGTGTTCGTGCAGATCTATCTCGGCGCGCTCGTCGCCGGACTTGATGCCGGGCTGGCTTATAACACCTGGCCACTGATGGACGGAGCTTGGGTGCCGGGAGAGCTGATGAGTATCGAGCCGGTTTGGCGCAATTTCTTTGAGAGTGGCAAGACGGTGCAGTTCATTCACCGCTGTGGGGCCTATCTCTTGCTGGCGATGACGCTCGTTCACATGGTGCTGACGCTGGTCAACGAGCCGGGGACAACGCATGCGCGCCGCTCTGTCGTTCTATTTCTGTTGATCACGGCACAGGCGGCAATCGGCATTGCCACGTTGTTGACGATGGTGGACATGCACACGGCCCTGACCCATCAGGGCATGGCGCTGGTGGTATTGTTCTTTGCCGTTGCGCACTGGCGGGCGGCGAAGGGGCCTTATCCGCTTCCTACTGAAATCAGCATCAAAAGCTGAGGTCGTTCAAAGCCCCTGCAGCATCAAATCCAGGTTCTGCACGGCTGCCCCTGACGCGCCCTTGCCGAGATTGTCGAGCGAGGCGATCAGGTTGACTTGGCCCTTGCCTTCGGTGCCGAGCACGAACAGCTTCATCCGGTCCGTATCGCGCAGTTCTTCCGCATCAATGCGCGGGAGCGCGTTGCCGCCAGTCGGGTGCACGACCTCGACCACGGACTGGCCAAGATAATGCGAGGCGATCATATCATGGATTGCCGCCATCGACGGCTTGCCGTTCAGCATGTCGGTGAACAGCGGGATGCTGACCAGCATGCCCTGCGCGAACCGGCCAACTGCGGGTGTGAAAATCGGGCGGCGCTGGATGCCGCCATGCTTCATGATCTCCGGCACATGCTTGTGTGCCAGCGTTAGCGCATAGGCGAAATGGTTGGCAGTGATGGCATCATCGCGCGAGGCATCCTCCATCTGCGCAATCATCGCCTTGCCGCCGCCGGTGTAGCCTGAAACGGCGTTGATCGTCACAGGATAGTCGGTCGGCAGAAGGCCCGCTTCTGTGAGCGGACGCAGGAGCGCGATTGCGCCCGTGGAATAGCAACCAGGATTGGAGACCATCTGCGCGGTCGCAATGGCTTTTGCCTGTCCCTTTGTCAGCTCGGCAAACCCGAACACCCAGCCGTCCGCCGTCCGGTGGGCAGTCGACGCGTCAATGAAGCGCGTGCCTGACGAAGCGGCCAGCGCCACGGCTTCCTTTGCGGCTTCGTCGGGAAGGCACAGAATGGCCACGTCTGCCACATTCAGATACTCCGCCCGCGCGGCGGGGTCCTTGCGCCGGTCTGTCGGGATGGAGATGATCTCAAGGTCAGACCGCCCGGCAAGGCGCGTGCGGATTTGGAGGCCCGTGGTGCCATGCTCGCCGTCGATAAACACCTTGGCCGTCATTGGAAGTCTCCGGTATAATCTGCAAAGCCATGTCAATATTGGAAGAAGCGAAGTTAACTTCGCGGCCCAGCTGATGACGCGCCCAGCGTTTAGCGTCCGGCCTTCTTTTCCGCAAGCAGGCCCAGCACATACATCGCGACCGTCGCACCGGCTATCGCTGTGATGTCGGCGTGGTCGTAGGCGGGGGCGACTTCGACTATGTCGGAGCCGACGAGGTTGAGAGAGCCAAGTTTGCGTATGACGGACAGGATTTTTGCCGACGACGGGCCGCCTGACACTGGCGTTCCTGTGCCGGGGGCGAAGGCCGGGTCGAGGCAATCGATGTCGAAAGTGAGGTAGGTTTTGGCGTCGCCGACATGGGCCTTGATGGCGTCTGCGATTGCCTGTGCGCCCATGTCCTCGACCTCGTAGCCGGGGATGATCCTGATGCCAAAGTCCTCCGGTGCATCGGTGCGGATGCCGATCTGGATTGAACGTGTGGTGTCGATGATGCCCTCGCGCGCGGCGCGGGCGACGAATGAGCCGTGGTCAATGCGGCTGCCATCATCAAACCAAGTGTCCTGATGCGCGTCGAAATGCACCAGTGCCATCGGACCGTGGACGGCGGCATGGGCCTTTAACAGCGGCCAGGTGACAAAATGATCGCCACCCATCGAATAGAGAAATGCGCCGCTTTTCAGTATTTTCAGCGCCTGCTTTTCGATGGCGGCAGGCGTTTTCTGGTGATTGCCAAAATCAAGCAGGCAATCGCCATAATCGATGACTGAAAGGTGCTCGAACAGATCCCGGCTGAAGGGATATTGCGGGTCATTGTCGAAGATCGCCGATGCGCGGCGGATGCCTTGCGGACCAAACCGCGCGCCGGGACGGTTTGACACGGCAGCATCGAACGGGATGCCCCAGACGACGACATCCGCCCCGCGCACATCTTTGGAATATTGACGGCGCATGAAAGACAGTGCGCCGGCGTAGCAAGGATCGGTGGCGGCGGAGTTGCGTGATTTGGCAGTGAAGGCATGGTCGATGGATGAAGATGGCATGAT
>JANPEK010000005.1:0-7678 GCA_031422915.1 Phyllobacteriaceae bacterium
AAGGCCGCTGTGCCGGGCAGCGCCGGGACATACAAATCAGCGTCGATCTTGGGGAAATGCAAACCCAGGCCGGACGGCGTGATTTCAATTTCAGCGAGCTCTTCCGACCGCGCACTTTCCAATCCCTGCGCCTGCTTTGACAAAAAACTGATCTCAATGCCCGTGGAGAGTTCGACAACGATCCGGTCACGGGCAGAGTCGTAATGTGCGCCGGTCGCGTGTGGACCTAGACGGCGCTGCTCGCCGCGTGCGACGGCGGCGTCGAAACTGGTCTCATTAAATGCCTCATCCATGAATACGCCTCCACGCATTGCTCAAGAAATCCTGATGCTCTGCGACCAGTCGCAGCGCCTGCCGTGCTTCTGGCGCAGTGCAGGAATAGACTTCGCGAAGTTCAATGCCGATCAAGTTGATCACCGCTTCCCAATCAGGCCCCACTACATCGACATGAGCTGGCGGATGGTCATTCGGATAAATGACAAACCGCAAACCTTCCAAGCGTAGCACTGTCGGCATGAACAATAACCCAAGCGATTTGGTTTGTCATCAATCAGAAACAGAAATGTGGTGGCGGGCCGGTGCGGCTTATTCTTTTAATCCCGCAGCAACTCATTGATCCCCGTCTTGCTCCGCGTCTTCTCATCCACCCGCTTCACAATCACCGCGCAATACAGCGCGGGGCCCTGTTCGCCATTCGGAAACGGTTTGCCAGCCAGCGAACCGGCTACCACCACTGAGTAGGGCGGCACTTCGCCGTAGGTAATTTCGCCCGTCGCGCGGTCGACGATCTTGGTGCTCTTGCCGATGAACACGCCCATGCCAAGCACGGAGCCTTCGCGCACGATGCAGCCTTCGACCACTTCCGAGCGCGCGCCGATGAAGCAATTGTCTTCAATGATCGTCGGCCCGGCCTGCATCGGCTCCAACACGCCGCCAATGCCAACGCCGCCGGACAAATGCACATTCTTGCCGATCTGCGCGCACGAGCCGACCGTCGCCCAAGTGTCCACCATCGTGTTCTCGCCCACATAAGCGCCAAGGTTCACGAAAGACGGCATCAGTACAACGCCCTTGGAGATGAACGCCGAGCGGCGCACGACCGCACCTGGCACAGCGCGGAAACCTGCCGCGCGAAAGTGATTGTCGCCCCATCCGGCATATTTCAGATCAACCTTGTCAAAGCCGTTGGCCATGGAGCCGTCCGCAGTTGTGTAAGGGATGACCGCATTGTCTGTCAGCCGGAACGACAAAAGTACCGCCTTCTTCAACCACTGATGCACAACCCAATTGCCATCATCGCCGCGTGTCGCCACCCGCGCCTTGCCGCTGTCCAAAAGGTCCAGCGCCTCGTTCACCGCCTCGCGCGCTTCGCCCTTGGTCCCGGTGTTGATGGTGTCGCGCGCTTCAAACGCAGCTTCGATGGTCTTTTCAAGTGCGGCAAGTGACATGAAACGCTCCGTTCGGGGCCTGTTAACCAAGGCCTAACCATGATGGGTGGAAAAGGGGAAAGCCCCGCTCGGGGCGACGTTTATGAGAAAGCCGCCGGTGGGTCAATCAATGTGGCCGGGCGCAGCTGGGGACCTTGCGATGAATCCGATGGACAAAGAGGGCTGGTCATCATTGACCCATTCGACCGAGACGGTTGAAAAGACCAATCTCATGCCGGATACGCCGCAGACCCGGTCAAAGGCCTACCGCCTCGCATTCACCGACGAAGAGTTCATGCTGCGCCGTGAGTTGCGTCCGGTGCGCCTTCAGCTGGAGCTGCTTAAGCCCGACATGATCCTTGAAGAGCGCGGCATCCAGTCCACCGTGGTGATGTTTGGCGGTGCCCGCATTCCGGAGCCCGGCGGCGAGCCATGGGCGGCCAGGAATTCAATGCAGGCCGAGCGGCTGACCGCCAACGCCGTCTACTATGAGGAGGCGCGTAAGTTCGCCCGCATTGTCTCCAGCTATTCCGCGCAGACCTTGCACCGCGAATTTGTCGTCTGTACCGGTGGCGGTCCCGGCGTCATGGAGGCTGGCAGCCGCGGTGCAGCTGACGTCGGCGCGCCGTCCATCGGCCTCAACATTGTCTTGCCGCATGAGCAGGCGCCCAATGAATATGTTACGCCTGAGCTGTGCTTCAACTTCCACTATTTCGCCATCCGCAAGATGCATTTCCTGATGCGGGCAAAGGCTGTGACGGCGTTCCCGGGCGGCTTCGGCACCTTGGACGAATTGTTCGAGTCGTTGACGTTGATGCAAACCGGGCGCATGGAGAAAATGCCGATCATCCTGTTCGGCTCTGAGTTCTGGCGCAACGCCGTCAATTTCGATTATCTCGCAGCAGAGGGCATGATCGGCCCGGAGGATGTCCATCTTGTCAGCCACGTCGACAAGGCGGACGAGGCTTGGAACATCATTGCCAAGTTCTACGGGTTGAATTGAACCCTGCATTTTCCCGGCACCTTGCGGCAAAGCGCCCCTTGTGGCGATCCGGCCATTGCCGCTAGACACGAAACATGACGCCAAGAGCAAGACAGTCATTGTTGACTATTTTCCGCCGCGACCGGGTCCTCGGCCTGTGGCTGGGTCGGCCAAACAATGCGCCGCCGTACGTTCAAATTCATCATTGGAAAAATCCATGAAGCGCTTCGCACTCCCACTCGCCGCCGCCATTGCCTTGTCGGCCATCTCCATCTTCACTGCTTTCGCGGAAAGCGCCGCCGTCAAAGTCGGTGATCTCGAAATCACATCTGCCTGGACCCGTGCAACTTTGCCCGGCCAGCCTGCCGGTGGCGGTTATCTGACCATTGAAAACAACGGGCCTGAGGCCGACCGGCTTCTCTCGGCGACATCGCCCTTGACCCCGATGACGCAAATCCATGAAATGAAAATGGAAGGTGACGTCATGAAAATGGGCGAACTTACAGGTGGCATCGAAATCCCCGCTGGAAGCAAAGTCGAACTTGCGCCGGGTGGCCTGCACATCATGTTCCTGGGCCTGAAGAACGGCATCAAGGAAGGCGAGGCGATCAAGGTCATGCTGAAGTTTGAAAAGGCTGGCGAAGTTGAAATCACGCTTCCCGTGCAAGCAGCCAATACAAAAGCAATGCAGCATACGCACGGTGGTTGATGTCACCATGCGGGCAGGGTGCGCCAGACGCGTCCTGACAACACTTATCAAGAAGTCACCGCTTCCAGAAACCCCGCCAGATCATCGGTCACGTGATCGACATGATCGCCATCTTTGCCGTCCCGTTCCCAAGCCTCGACAAAATCTGCCTCGAAATTGCGCGGTACGATCAAAACCGTCTTCATGCCGAGCGCCTTTGGCTCTATCAGATTGCGCGCCAAATCCTCAAACATCGCCGCCTCGCCGCCAGTGACGCCATGCTTTGAAACGAACCTGTCATACGGATGACGTCCGGGCTTCGGCATCAGGTCCGCAGCGACAATGTCAAACACGTCATCGAAATGATCAAGTATGCCCAGCTGCAGCGCCGCCTTTTCGGCGTGCCCGCGATTGCCGTTGGTAAAGATGAATTTGCGCCCGGGCAAGGACCTGATCGCCTCGCCAAGCTTCGGGTCCGGCGTCAGCCACGTGTAATCAATATCATGGACCTTCTCCAGAAAATCATCCGGATCAATCTGGTGCTTCTCCATCAGCCCGCGCAATGTGGTGCCATATTCGAGATAAAACTGCTTCTGCACCTTGCGCGCCTCCTCGCGCGGCAGGGTTAGAAGATTGGCGATGTAGCCCGTCATTTTCACATCAATCTGCGAAAACAGGTTGGAGTGATGCGGATACAGCGTGTTGTCAAGATCAAACACCCATGTGCGCACATGGGCGAAGTCTGATGGTGATGGAGCTTGTGATTTGTTCATCGGCTGCCTATGCCACGAAAGTACGCGATGTGCATGGGGTTTGGCGGCATGGAACTGTGGATACCGATCACGCTGGCCGCAGCCTTCCTGCAGAACATCCGCTCGTCGCTGCAGAAGCACCTCAAAGGCCGAATGGGCACAACGGCTGCCACCTTCGTGCGCTTCGGCTTCGGCATGCCCTTCGTGCTCGCATTCCTCGCCCTGCTTCATTGGCAGGTCGGCTATTCATTTCCACAGCTGACGCCGCGATTTCTGGTTTGGGCAATCATCGGCGGCCTGTCCCAGATCGCTGCAACGTTTCTCCTCGTCCATCTTTTTTCGCACCGCAACTTCGCCGTCGGAACAGCCTATTCCCGCACCGAACCCGCGCAAGCCGCCTTATTCGGCATTCTTCTGCTCGGAGAAACGATCAGCATCGGTGCCATCATCGCCATCGGCATCTGCGTTCTCGGCGTGATGCTGATTTCAGTGGCGAGATCGTCGGTGACGCCCAGCTCTCTCGTCACGTCATTGTTCCACCGCACAGCGCTCATCGGCCTTGCCTCCGGCACCGGTTTCGGTCTCTCCGCAATCTCCTACCGCGCCGCATCGCTGGCGTTGGGTGGCCCCAATTTCCTGATGCAGGCCACGGTCACCTTGGCATTCGTGATCCTGTTGCAGACAGTGCTGATGCTGTCCTGGATTGCCCTGCGCGAGCCGCGCGAGCTTTCAAACATCGCCAAGGCATGGCGACCCTCACTCGTGACGGGGATCGCCGGAGCAACGGCTTCGCTTGGCTGGTTCACCGCCATGACGTTACAAAACGCCGCCATAGTCAAAGCGCTGGCGCAAGTCGAAATGCTGTTGGCATTTGCAACGGCGGTCTTTGTGTTCAAGGAAAAGATCAACCGTCTTGAGGCCACAGGATGCCTTTTTGTCGCAGCGGGCGTTGTGCTGATTGTGCTTTGGCGCTGACTCCATGCCAACTGAAATTAACCCATTCATCATATTGCGATCCCGTAATCTCGACATGCAAACATGAAACGGCGATACTGTTCTGGGGGATATGAGGCCTCAGAGCAGGGAAAAGCTTATGGACGATATGGCTCAATCTTCGGCGCAGCCCAAATCTGCCGCCGTCAGCCGCCGCCGTTTTCTCTCGGCATTTCTCACGCTCGCCGCCTTTTTGCATCTCACCAGGAAGGCAACCGCAAGTGAGCTCGACCAGAACGAAACCGTCCTCTCAGGCGGCTGGCTCCTCAAGCGGAGCGATCTGCGTTGATATTTTCTGGCATAGACGCCTATCGCGCATCGGGGTTCGCCGCCAAGGTCTGTGTCATCGGCACAGGTCCGGCAGGCATGGCTATCGCGCTTCAATTGGCGCACGCACGCATCCCGGTCGTCATGCTGGAAGCCGGCTCTGATGAAGTAACGGCCGAAAGTCAGGAATTCTATCAGGGTAAGGTTGATGGCGACTATTACTTCGATCTGGATGCGACGCGTATTCGCCTGCTCGGCGGCTGCTCCAACCATTGGGCCGGCTGGTGCAGGGTATTGGACGCGCATGATTTTGACCAGCGCGCCTGGATCCCCAATTCCGGCTGGCCAATCACGCGGCGTGACTTGGAGCCCTATTTCGATCTTGTGCACACCATGCTCGAACTGACCCCGTTCCGCCCGAACATGCCGGTCAGCGACGACATTGACTGGGTGCAGCTGATCAAGAGCCCGGCAGTGCATGTCGGCGAAAAATACCGCGCCGATCTGGAAGCCTCGACAACGATTGCTGTGGTCATGAACACAATGGTGACGGACCTCGTCGGCAATGGCCAGCGGGTAACGTCAGCCAATCTCTGGTCAAATGGCAAGCCAGCGGGCGAGCTTGCAGTCGACCACTTTGTCACCTGCACCGGCGGCCTTGAAAATTCGCGGCTTCTTCTGTGGTCCAATCAAAAAACCAACGGCGCTGTCGTCCCGCAAGCAGCAGCACTTGGCAAATACTGGATGGAGCACCCGCAGTTTGAGCCCGCCGTCGCGCTGTTGTTCGACGAAAGCGCATTCGAGTGGGATACCCAAGGCGAAGCCTTCTTCTCTCCCAGCGCCGAAGCAATGGAGCGGCTCGGCATCATGAATTTTGGCGCGCGCCTGATAAAAGCTCCTTACCGCGGCGTCAAAGGCCTCGTTGCCGATCTCGCCTGTTATGCGCCAGATACGTCCGAATGGGTTGCCAATGGCTTCGGTGCCCATTTGCGCTGCGCCGCGCAAATCTATCTCGGCTGGGAGCAATCGCCTCTTGAATCAAACCACATCACCCTGTCGCCCGATGAGACTGACGCAGCAGGTGTGCCTCGCATTGTCCTGCATTGGAAAAAGGGCGAGCTTGAGCGCAAGACCATGATCGAAGGTCTGCGCCTGTTTGGTGACACGCTGGCCGCCAAGGATCTCGGGCGTCTGCGCTTTGAAGACTGGGTGATCAACAACGAAAACTACCCGGACACCCAGGAAATCGCTGGCCACCACCACATGGGCGGCACGCGCATGGGCACAGATCCGCTGAAAAGCGTCGTCGATGCCAATTGCCAAGTGCATGGCATGGAAAACCTGTGGGTCGGCGGCTCGTCAGTGTTCACAACATCCGGACAATGCAATCCGACCACAACACTGACCTCACTGGCCCTGCGCCTTGGCGACCATCTGGCGAAGATGATTTCGGCTTAGAGGGTCAAGGCACAATCAGCGTTCCCGCGCCATGCTCCGTCAAAAGCTCCAGCAGCACCACATGCGGCGTCTTGCCGTTGAGGATGACCACGCCCTCAACGCCGCGCTGGATCGCCTCGATGCAGGTTTCGACCTTGGGGATCATCCCGCCGGATATCGTGCCATCGGCGATCAGGCGGCGTGCCTCTGAAACGGACAGTTCCTTGATGAGGTTCTTGTCCTTGTCGAGAACCCCAGGCACATCGGTCAAAAACAGCAGCCGCGACGCTTTCACGGCCCCCGCTATCGCACCGGCAAATGTGTCGGCGTTGATGTTATAAGTGTGCCCGTCACGTCCGGGCGCTACCGGCGCGATCACCGGGATCATTTCCGAATGCGCAAGCAGATCGAGTAGCTTGCGGTCCACCTCGACAGGCTCGCCGACAAAGCCGAGATCGAGCACCCGCTCGATGTTGGAATCCGGATCCTTGAATTTCTTGTGCGCCTTTTCGGCAAACACCATGTTGCCGTCTTTGCCGCAAAGGCCGATGGCCCATTCGCCTTCGGCGTTAATCAACGCGACGATTTCCTTGTTGATCGAACCGGCCAGCACCATTTCAACGATCTCGACCGTCTTCTGGTCAGTAACGCGAAGACCGCCCTCGAACTTCGATTCAATCCCCATTCTCGCCAACATCGCGCCAATCTGCGGCCCGCCGCCATGCACGACGATAGGGTCGATGCCGGATTGCTTCAACAGCGCGATGTCACGCGCAAAGGCGCGGCCGAGCGAAATGTCGCCCATCGCATGCCCGCCATATTTGACGACAATCGTCTTGTCCTCATAACGCTGCATATAGGGCAAAGCCTCGGCCAAAAGCCGCGCTTGAGTCTCGCCTTCGCTTGCCGTGATGGTCATGGGCATGTCCCTGAATTCAGTTGCGACGCTCCATAGGAAAAAAGCAGGGAGAGGGCAATTGTTTCCGCCGTTCTGTCATCGCCAATTTGCGAATCCTGTGGCAGTTTCGCGCTGAGCGCAACAAACAGAAGCCGCAAGATGCCAGCCACAAAGATCATCGTCCTCACTGACATTCATATCATGCCGGACGGCGGCAAATTAATTGGCATCGAC
>JANPEK010000006.1:0-3903 GCA_031422915.1 Phyllobacteriaceae bacterium
CATGCGCACGTTGGAGTGGCGGCGCGTGACAACGGTCGCGATGGCGAAGACAAACGTTATGAGCAGTGCCAACAGATTGCCGGTCAGTGAACCCGAGCCACCTGTCCCGTCCGAAACCATGATCGCAACGCCGGCGATGACTGCGGCAATGGCGGCCCAAGTGGCTCCTGAAATCATCTCACGGAGGAAAATGCGGGCAATCAATGCTGCGACCAGCGGCACTGTGGCGTTGATGAGGATGACATTGGCCACCGTTGTCAGCGCGATTGCCTGCACAAATGAGATCGACGCGGTCATGAAGCACAATGCGACGACCAGACCGGGCCAGCCCATTGCCTTGAACGCGTCTGGCACTTTCCTCCCGTCGCGCACAAGCAGAAATGCCATAAGGAAAGCTGCGGCCCATACCGAGCGCCAGAATACCACTGTCCAAGTGTCCGGTGCATCAATGAACCGGTCTATCATGCCGCCCATTGACCAAGCCACGGCCGAGCCCGCAACGAGCAGCACGCCGCGCCGGTCGATGGTCTCGACATGAGCACCTTGCGGCAGCGGGATGGGATCGGTGGACATTGGCGGTTTCCAGGATTCGGATTTTCGCGTCAGCATAGAGAAACAGCGGGCCATTGTCGCATTCGCGGCGACGATGGATTCCATCACGAAATCGGATCGAAATGCGTACGAAAACTGCGCGAAACTTCATTTGAAGGCGTTGCTGATCGACCGTCCAAAATGATGGGTCCGAGATTTGAACCTTTCGGGTTCCCGTTGCGACTGAGGAATGGTTCCATTAAATTGCCCTTGGGGCAGCCATTTCAAAGGACACATCGACATGCGTAAATTCGCCCTCGCTTTTGCAACTCTCGCGCTGGCGCTGATCGTCAATGCAAGCACCGCGCAACAAGCATCCGCCCAATATTGTGAAGGGACGGTGCGAGGCCTTTCGAGCCATTACAATCCGTCCACCGGCGCAGGGTTCCTTGCGGTGCGGACAGCGCCGCGCAAATCTTCAGCGCAGACCGGCGAGTTGTTCAACGGCGACAAGGTTGAAATCTTTGACCGCCGTGGCAACTGGTACCGCGTTGCGGCGACGGATGGATCGTCTGACGGCTGGGTAAGCGCGCGGTGGATCCGGAACGACTGCGGTTATTGAGCATCCGGCTTCAGCGGATTCTCCAACCTTTGCAAGTGCGCCAGTTTCGTCGCTGGCCAGTGGTAGGGACCAGCTGAGAAGGCCGGTCTGTTGCTCAGTCTGATGGCAAAGTCGGATATTTCAAACGGCCCTTCAACGATGAGCGTCCGAAAGCGCTTGGAGTTGTAGTGATAGCCATCGGAGAATTGTTCCTCGCCTTCGTGAAAGTGGCGGCCGCCTTCCCGGTAGAGCGCGTGTTTCTTTTGGGTGACGCACAGAACCTGCCCGTGTGACGGGTCGAACATCCAGTATTGCCTGCCCCTATGGAAGCCGCTGATCCATTTCTCGAAATCGCCGGGCGCATAACGTTCAATTCGCCATTGGAGCGGCCCCGTCTGGACTGCTTGTTTCCAGAAGTCAGGCCTTGCCAAGGGAATCCAGACTTGGGCATGGCCGTGGCGCGCGTACGCTTTGGCCCGCTCCTCGATTTCAGCGAGGCCAATGCGCGTTTTCTGGAATTCAAACGCTATCGGCGTGCCGGCGGGCGACCAGACCATGACATCAGCCCTGCGCGGCGAACCGTCCGGGAAGGCTGCATAGATTTCAAGTTCGGCCTTCAATCCGCGCGCGATGAAGGCGCTGTGAAACGCCAACTTGGCTTGGCGGTGCTCCACCGTCTCCAACGCCGCCCACGTGCAGCGAAACGGCGGCTTGTGGGCAAAATGGGCGGCGACGCGGCTGCCCTGTTTGAGAATCAGCGCACCGCCGCATTCTGGCGAAGGGCAAATGTATACCTGCCCTTTGGTGGCCAGCGATGCTTCAATTCGTTCATTCCCAGATTTGCCGATCAGCACGAAAGGTATGCCCCGGATGAGTTTCGAACCATGCGTTGGATAGTTTCACACAAAATCAAACGCAGACAGACCTGTCACCATTTCGTCCAGTCCCAGCGGCTTGGTGATGGGCGGCGCGGCGCGGGAGAGGCAGCCTTGGCGCTCGCAGAGGCGGCAGGACGGGCCGACGGGGGTGCGGTATGGGGTCAGCGCCTCGCCATAGACGATGTCGTCCTTGAATGCGATGTCGCAGCCCACGAGAATGGCCGTGCGGCGCGGGCGCTCGTTGTAGGCACCGTGCGGGCCTTCCAGCGTGCGGGCAATGACCATGAATGCTGCGCCGTCGGGCATTTCGACGCTTTCGACCAGGATTTGCTGCGGCTGGGCAAACGCGGTGTGGACGGGGAGTTTCGGACAGCCGCCGCCAAAGCGCGATTGCGGATAGCCTCCCGCACCCGCTCGACGGAACCGGTTTCCAGCTTGGTCCACTTCGAGCATGAAGAACGGGATGCCCGCCGCGCCTTGCCTGTTCAGCGTCGTCAGCCGGTTGGCGGCCTGTTCGAACGAGACGCGGAAGCGCGAGCGCAAAACGTCAATGTCGTGCCTCGCCTTTTGCGCGGCTTGCAGGAACGTCTGGTAGGGCATCATCAACGCGTGGGCGGCATAGCGGGCCATTTCAAAGCGGGCAATGCGGCGGGCCTCTTGTGAGGAGAGTTTCAGACCTTCAATCTCGGCGGCAATTGCCACCTGCATGCGCAGGAGTGCCGCTTCCATTGCAATTTCGCGCAACTGGTCGAAGGGCGACAGGCGCTCGGAGATGAACAGGCGCTGGGAATGGCGATCATACCGGCGACGCCAATTGGGCATTGTGGCGACGGGGAGCACGCGCACGGTGACGCCGTGCTGAGTGCGCAGCCAGCCTTTCAGCGCGCCTTCAAGATCGTCGGCGGGCTTCAGGAGCGTGAGAAAGCTCTCTGCTTCTTCTTCAATGTGGGCAAAATGGTTGGCGCGGCTGGCGAGCACCTCCTGCACCTCGTCAAGCGGCATGCGCGCGCCGGTGACTGCCGTGGCGCGGCCATCTTTGGAAAGAAGCGCAGACAGGTCGGTCAGCCGCTCCTGGCTTTCGCGGTAGGCGCGGTAGAGCTTGACCATGGCAGCGGCGGCATTGGGTGCTGCTTCCGTGACCTCTATCAATTCCTCCGGGCCAGGCAGTTCGGCGGAAAGCAGCGGGTCGGCGAAGACCTCGCGCAAATCCGCAACGCTGCCGCCTGCTTCGCCCTGCAGATCCTCAAGGTCGATCTTGAAGGTGCTGGCAAGCTTAAGGATCAGCTGAACCGTCAACGGGCGCTGGTTTCGCTCGATGAGGTTGAGATAGCTTGGCGAGATGCCGATGGCCTCTGCCATTGCGGTCTGCGTCAGGTCGCGTTCCTTGCGGATGCGGCGAATGCGGGGGCCTGCGAATATTTTCTGTTCGGCCATTTGACATTTTACAGCGTTGTCATGAACGCCGCCTCACTGTTTCTTTACAATCTTGACAAATTTACAGCTATTTCTCGTCAAGGGCAAGACAGCGTGACCTGACGAATTGCCATGACTATTGAATTTATCTCGCTTTTTCGCTGCACTGCAATGTAACAAAAGTCATGAACCGGCAAAGACACTCCGCAAGGAGATTTTGTCAAAATAGACACCAGAAGCGCTGATTGCCCTTTTACGACAGAAGTTTACAGGTGGCAGCGGCAGACGACAGGAGAGCATCATGGTTGCCAAACCACGCGTCAAGGAACGGGCCGAGGAACAATCTTCAGCGATGAGCACAGACCAACAGGCGGTGATCCGCATGGTCGCCAACGATTTGCACCGTTTGAACCAGTCGGTGATGAAGGCTGTCGAGGCCGGAGTTTCGGTCGAACTCGTCCGTTCGGCACGCCATCATTG
>JANPEK010000007.1:0-7335 GCA_031422915.1 Phyllobacteriaceae bacterium
CATCGAAAAGGGTAAACCTCCAAAACTCGCCCTCATCGCCGTCGCCCGCAAAATCCTCATCACCGCCAATGCACTGCTGCGCGACAACAAGGAGTTCGCCGCTTGATCCCAATACAGTTGCCAGACTTGCCTTTTGCAAACTGAAAACAAGAACTGGGTCGTCGGGAAAAGCCCGGTTCTCGGCCAACGTGCCGCGGATGACGAAGTTTGGGGTATCCTTAAAGTGATCGCAGCCCCCAGCCAAATCCCCAGCCCCCTACATCTTCCCATCCACCATCCGCGCCAATTGCGTCATAATCACCGCCGATCCATTCAGCCGCTTTTCCGGTTCGGGCCAGTCGCGCGTCAGGAAAATCGACTGATCAGGCCGTATCTTGGCCAAAATCCCCTGCTCGCCGATGTATTTGACCAAGGCATTCGGGTTGGGAAATTCCTTGCGGCGGAAGTTGATCACCACGCCGCGAGGGCCGGCATCCAGCTTTTCAACGTTGGCTTTTCGACACAAGGTCTTGATGTAAACCACCTTCAACAGATGCTTGACCTCTTCCGGAAGCGTGCCGAACCGGTCGATCAGTTCTGCACCGAAACCATCAATCTCCGTCGCATCCGTAATGTCCGCCAACCGGCGATACAGACCAAGCCGCAGTTGCAGATCCGGTACAAAACTTTCCGGGATCATCACCGCTGTGCCAATCGTGATTTGCGGCGACCATTGGCCGTCATCGGCGTGCGCCTCGCCCTTTGTCTCCGCAACCGCTTCCTCAAGCATCTGCTGATACAGCTCAAACCCGACTTCCTTGATATGGCCGGATTGCTCTTCACCCAGCATATTGCCCGCCCCGCGCAGGTCAAGGTCGTGGCTGGCCAGCTGAAATCCCGCGCCGAGCGTATCAAGCGACTGCAAAACCTTCAGCCGCCGCTCCGCAGTTGTCGTCAGTGTCCGGTTCACCGGCAAAGTAAACAGCGCAAACGCCCGCTGCTTGGAACGCCCGACACGCCCGCGCAATTGGTAAAGTTGTGCAAGGCCGAACATATCAGCACGGTGAACAATCAGCGTGTTTGCAGTTGGAATATCAAGGCCCGATTCGATAATCGTCGTCGACAAAAGCACATCATATTGCCCCTCATAAAAGGCATTCATGATGTCGTCCAATTCGCCCGGCGGCATTTGCCCGTGCGCAACGGCCACCTTCAGCTCCGGCACTTCCGACCGGAGAAACGCGTGAATGTCGGCGAGATCAGCAATCCGCGGCACAACATAAAAACTCTGCCCGCCGCGATACCGTTCCCGCAAAAGACTTTCGCGGATCACCAACCCGTCAAACGGCGAAATAAACGTGCGCACCGCCATCCGGTCCACCGGAGCGGTGGTCATCAGCGACAGTTCGCGAACGCCGGTCAGCGCCAATTGCAGCGTGCGCGGAATCGGCGTTGCCGAAAGCGTCAGCACATGGATATCGCTTTTCAGCTCCTTCAGCCGCTCCTTGTGCTTGACCCCGAAATGCTGCTCTTCATCGATGATCAAAAGGCCAAGATTCTTGAACACGATACTGGACCCAAGCAGCGCGTGCGTCCCGACAACGATGTCAACCGTGCCTTCGCCAACTTCTTTTTTCGTCAGCGCCAAATCCTTGGCGCCGACAAGCCGCGACGCCTGCGCAACGCGGATCGGAAGGCCGTGGAAGCGCTGCGAAAATGTCTTGAAGTGCTGCCGCGACAGCAAGGTTGTCGGCACAACCACCGCAACTTGCAAACCATTGAGCGCCGCAATGAACGCGGCGCGGATCGCAACCTCGGTCTTGCCAAACCCGACATCGCCGCAAATCAGCCGGTCCATCGGCCGCCCCAGGCCCAGATCGTCAATTACCGATTCAATGGCGGTCAATTGATCATCTGTTTCCTCATAAGGGAATCGTGCGGCAAACTCGCCGTAAAGTCCGTCAGGTGGAAGAAGTATCGGCGCGCCGCGCATCTGGCGCTCAGCAGCAATGCGGATCAGTTGCCCGGCCATATCCAGCAGCTTCTTCTTCAGCTTCGCCTTGCGCGCCTGCCAAGCGCCGCCGCCCAGCCTGTCAAGCGTTGCTTCGGACCCTTCCGAGCCGAAGCGCGACAGAAGCTCAATGTTTTCAACGGGCAGAAACAGTTTCGCATCGCCCGCATAGTGCAGCTCGACACAGTCATGCGGCGCGCCGGCCGCTTCAATTGTCCGCAAGCCAATAAACCGGCCGATGCCATGATCGACATGCACAACAATATCGCCCGCCGCCAGACCGGTGGCTTCAGTGATCACATCCGCGTTGCGCTTGGCGCGTTTGGAACGCCTGATCAGCCGGTCGCCCAGAATGTCCTGCTCCGTCACCACCACCAGATCAGACGTCTCAAACCCGTCCTCAATCGGCAGCACCGATGCGGTCACCTTGTCGCGCGACAAGGCTTTGACCATGCGCAGCTCGGAAACCGTCTCGATGTTGCCAAGCCCGTGCTCGGTCAGCACCTGCAACAACCGGTCCATCGAGCCTTCGGTCCAGGCGCTGAGCAGCACCTTGCGGCCGGCTTTGCGCAAATCGCCGATGTGCGACACCGCAGCATCAAACACGCTCGACGATGTATCTTGCCGTTCGGCGGCAAAGTTGCGCCCGCGCGTCGCACCAGCGTCGATGATCATCGCGCGCCCGGTTTCGACCGTGCGGAAAGCCGAAAGCTGCACAAGGGTTCTACCAACCGAGGCGCTGTCGATGGTCTCGCCATCCATGTAAAGAAGGTCGGGCGCGACCGGCATATAAGGCAAAGACTCGCCCGAATGTGTTCCGTCCGCCTGTCTGCGCCGCGCGTCGAAATGGTCGATGATCAGCTTTCGCCGCTCTGCAATCGCCTCGCGAACCAGATGCTCATACACAACAGGCGCACCGGGCACATAGTCAAACAGCGTTTCCAGCCGTTCATAAAACAGCGGCAGCCAATGTTCCATGCCGGCAAACCGGCGGCTTTCGGAAACAGCCGCATAAAGCGCATCATCGCGCCGCGCCGCGCCGAAATTCTGCACATAGCGCGTTCTGAACCGGCTGACCGTTTCGGCGTTCAAAACCACTTCGCTCATCGGCGAAAGTTCAAACGCCTTGCGCTGGCTCGTTGTTCGCTGCGTGGCGGCGTCAAAAGCCCGGATGGATTCCAGCGTGTCGCCGAAAAAGTCCAGCCGCAGCGGTTCAGCCGACCCTGGTGCAAACACATCCATGATGCCGCCTCGCACGGCATATTCTCCGACATCCCGGACTGTCGGTACCCGGTCGAAACCATGGTTCTCCAACCGCCGCGCCAGATCATTCATGTCAACCCGGTTGCCGGGCTTGGCAGAAAACGCCTGCGCCGCCAAAACGGCCTGCGGTGGCAGCTTCTGCAAGAGCGCATTTACCGTGGTCAAGATAACCGCCCGGTGCGGATGGTTGCGAAACGCCATCAGCGACGAAAGCGCCGCCAGCCGCTTCGCAGCTGTGTCAGTGCTGGGCGAAACGCGATCATAGGGAAGGCAATCCCATCCCGGAAAGCTCAACACCGGCAAATCAGGCGCAACAAACTTCAAAGCCTGTTCAAGGTCAGCCAACCGCTGGCCATCACGCATGACATGAATAACCGGCGAGTTTGGTGCGAGCTCCTCGCATACACGGGCCAGCACAAACGCCTCATAGCCATCAGGAACACTGTCGATGACAATATTGCCCGCGCCTGCCTTCAGTCCCAGCTTGCCAAATGCAGACATCCGCTTAAGCCTGCAAGATCAGCGGATGCGCCGCAATTCGGCGAAACAACGCTGTGTCCGCGGCTTCAGGCACCGGCATTTCATTGGTGAACCACTTGATCAGTTCGCGGTCGCTGGTCTCAAGCATCAGTTCAAATTCGTCCAGATCGCCGTCGTTCATCGCTGCAAGCTGCGCATCTGCAAAGCCGCCGAGAATCAGGTCCATTTCCTTGATGCCGCGATGCCAGGCACGGAACAACAATTTGCGCCGACGCGGATCAAGTTTCTCGCTGCTGATCGTGCTGCCGGTCATGGTGCTTGCTCTGATTGGAGTGTTGGCGCGCATATAGCGCGGGATGATTGGAATGTCAGCCTTGAACGCACGTTCGGTAAGTCGCATTCTCTTTTTGATAGGAACTTGCCAATGCGCCCCGACATCCTCAATCGCTACTTCACACCGGTTTCATCGATAGCAGGGATTGGTGCGAAAACGGCCAAACTGTTTTCAACGCTGTTCGGTATGCCTGAAGGTTCCGAGCCGCATTTGATCCGTCTTCTGACGCATATTCCGTCAGGCGTCATTGATCGTCGCAACATGCCGGAAATCGCGTACGCTGCCGAGGGCGCAATCGTCACCCTGAAGGTGCGCGTGGATCGCCATCAGCCAGCGCCGCCTGGCCGTTCCAACAAGCCACATCGCGTCTTCTGCCACGATGAAACCGGCGAGATCGGGCTCGTCTATTTCCGTGCAAAATCTGCGTGGTTGGAAAAGCTTTTTCCAATTGGTGAAACCGTAATTGTCTCCGGCAAAATGGAATGGTTCAATGGCCGCCCGACAATGGTTCATCCTGATCAGGTTATGTCGCTGGCTGACCTCGACAAATTCCCGCTGGTCGAACCGGTCTACCCGCTGACGTCCGGACTGGGTCAAAGACTGGTCTCAAAGGCTATACACTCTGCGCTGAACAACTTGCCGGAATTGCCCGAATGGGACGATCCGGCCTTCATTATCCGCAATAGCTTCAAGGGCTTCAATGAGTCCCTGAGAAACATCCACAACGTCACTGATCCCATTGATCTGGATAATCAATCCGCGTTGGTACGGCGCTTGGCCTATGACGAGTTTCTTGCAGGACAGCTTGCCATCGCACTCGTGCGCCGCCGCATCCGCCGAACCCAAGGCGTCTCAATGCCGGGAAACGGCAGACTGCAAGCTGCAATCCGCGCGGCGCTTCCATATCAGTTGACGAACGCGCAGGAAATTTCGGTCCGCGAAATACACAAGGACATGGCCTCGCCGGACAAAATGATCCGCCTTCTGCAAGGCGACGTCGGATCAGGCAAAACGGTCGTTGCGCTGATGGCCATGGCACAGGCTGCCGAAAGTGGGTTTCAATCAGCGCTGATGGCCCCAACGGAGGTTCTCGCACGGCAGCATTTCTCCACCCTCGAACCCCTCGCCCGCACCGCAGGTCTGCGACTCGCCATCCTCACCGGACGCGAAAAAGGCGGCGTGCGACAAGACATTCTGGAAGGCCTCGCCAATGGCTCGATCCATGCCGTCGTCGGAACACACGCACTCTTTCAAGACGCGGTGAACTACTGCCGACTGGGTCTGGCCATTGTTGACGAGCAGCATCGGTTCGGCGTCCACCAGCGCCTCGCGCTCACCAATAAAGGCGAAGCGGCAGACCTGTTGGTCATGACTGCAACGCCTATCCCTCGAACCCTTGTCTTGACCACATTTGGCGACATGGACGTCTCTCGCCTCACCGAAAAGCCGGTGGGGCGTTTGCCGATCAAGACAGTTTCGCTTCCCTTCGAGCGCATCGAGGATGTCATCGAGCGCATCGGGTCGGCGCTCGCCGCTGGCAAGAAAACCTACTGGATCTGCCCTTTGGTCGAGGAGACTGAAGAGACTGATGCGACAGCCGCAATCGACAGGCATCGCGATTTGGCGGACCGGTTTGGCAATCAGGTCGAGCTCGTTCACGGGCGAATGGCCGGGCCCGAGAAGGACGCTGCGATGGCGGCGTTCAAAAACGGCTCGGCGCGCATTCTTGTTGCCACCACCGTCGTCGAGGTCGGTGTTGATGTGCCAGACGCGACGATCATGGTGATTGAGCATGCCGAGCGGTTTGGCCTTTCGCAATTGCACCAGCTTCGGGGTCGCATCGGGCGTGGCTCTGAAGCTTCGGTGTGCCTGCTTCTCTACAGGGGACCACTTGGCGAGACGGCCAAAAAGCGCATTGAAATCATGCGTGAAACCGAAGATGGCTTCCGCATAGCAGAAGAAGACTTGAAACTGCGCGGTGAAGGCGAGATTCTAGGCACGCGCCAGTCCGGCACGCCCGGTTTCCGCATCGCCAGCCTGTTTGACCACGCAGACCTTTTGGAAACAGCGCGGCAAGACTCGCGCCTCATACTCGAACGGGATCCAGAACTGACAAGCGCGCGCGGACAGGCATTGCGTCTTCTGCTCTATGTGTTCGAACGTGATCAGGCAATCCGCCTACTCAGTGCCGGATAATCATCACTCCACTGTCACCGATTTGGCCAGATTGCGCGGTTGGTCCACATCCGTGCCCATCAGCACAGCAGTGTGATAAGCAAGCAACTGAATCGGCAGCGCATAAATGATTGGCGCGATTATTTCCGGAACATCCGGCATGATGATCGTATCAAGCGTTTCAATGCTCGAAGCCGCAGCGCCCTTCGCGTCAGTGATCAAGATGATCTTGCCGCCGCGCGCAGCCACTTCCTGCATGTTCGATACGGTTTTCTCGAAAATCCGGTCATGCGGCGCAATAACGATGACGGGCATGTTTTCGTCTATCAGCGCGATCGGTCCATGCTTCAGTTCGCCCGCCGCATAGCCTTCAGCATGGATATAAGAAATTTCCTTGAGCTTAAGCGCACCTTCCATTGCCAGCGGATAGCTGGTGTCGCGGCCAAGATAGAGTGCGTGGCTGACCTTCGACAACTTTTGCGCAACCTTCTCAATTTGCTTGTTCAGCTTCAAAACCTGCGAGGCATAGCGCGGCGCTTCGGCCAGATGATGCACATGCTCCTGCTCTTCTTCAGCCGTAATTTTGCCCCGCGCCCGCGCGGCATTGAGTGCAAGGCAAGCCAGCACCGACAATTGGCAGGTGAATGCCTTTGTTGACGCAACACCGATTTCCGGCCCGGCAAGCGTCGGGAATATGACGTCAGATTCTCTAGCAATCGTCGATTCCTTGACGTTCACCACCGCGCCGATTTTCATACCCAGCGACTTGCAATAGCGCAGCGAAGCAAGCGTATCGGCCGTCTCGCCGGACTGCGAGATGAAGATGGCCGCATCGTCGGGCGACAGCGGCATTTCGCGGTAACGGAACTCGGAGGCAAAATCGATGTCGACTGGAAGCCGTGCAAAACGCTCGAACCAATATTTGGCGATCTGACCGGCGTATGAGGCTGTGCCACAGGCGGAAATTGCGATGCGATTGATCTTCGCAAAGTCGAACGGCAAGCCGAGATCCTTTGTCGAGCCATCGGCAAAATCGATATAGTGCGACATTGTATGCGAGATCACTTCCGGCTGCTCATGGATTTCCTTCTCC
>JANPEK010000008.1:0-4077 GCA_031422915.1 Phyllobacteriaceae bacterium
TCCTGATCCTTCGCAGCCGTGGCAGGAGTCACCGCCATCGCGCCGCCATGCTCAGCCACCCATTTTTCTGCCTTGGCAGTGGTGCGGTTATAGACCGTGACCGCGTGTCCACCCTTGTTCTTCAGGTGCGCGGCCATCGGATAGCCCATCACACCCAGTCCGAGAAAGGAAACATTGGCCATTGTTTTGCTCCGTGTTTTGATGTGGAAGCCATGGCATTTTGCCCGTCAGGGTGCAATGTCGTGGTGCTGCAATGGCAGACATAGCAAGACGGTCAACCTCTGGCTTCAGTGGCGTTTGTTTGAGTTCATTCGACATGTAATTTTAACGCTCGGCGCTGCCCCTCATCCGGCCCGTTGGGCCACCTTCTGCCCGCAAGCGGCGGGGAGAAGGTGGCGCGAAGCGACGGATGAGGGGCAGCGCCGACGGTTGGATTTATGACCTCCTGCTCTCGACACATTCTATAGTCGCGGTGACACACTCAACACCCCTCACACTCCTGATGCATCTCCTCATATTTCCGGTGCTCCGCCCGCAGATAATCAATAAACACACGCACCTTCTGCGGTACAAAATGGCGGCTGGGGTAGGCGGCGTAGAGGGCGACCTTGCCCATGTCATAGTCTGGCAAAAGGGGTGTCACGAGTTCCGCACCCATGTCGTGCTTGAACATCCACTCGGGACCTGTGGTGATGCCAACGCCGGCGATCACCGCTTCACGCAGCGCGTCGAGATTGTCGATGCCCAAGCGGCCGCGCAGTTCCAGCGTCTGTTGCTTGCCGTCCTTGGCGAAGCCCCAGCGCCGCTGTTTGTCGAAGCCGGTGAAATGGATGATCTGGTGATGCTTCAAATCGTCCGGCGAGTGTGGCGTGCCATGGCGTTCCACATAGGCTTTTGACCCATAGAGCCGGATTGGCGAGTGGCCGATCAATTGCGCAATCACTGTCTCATCCTCGATCTCGCCGATGTGGATGCGCAGATCAATGCCGCGCTCGACGAGGTTCGGCCAGCTGTCCTGCAGCACGAGGTCGACATCAAGGTCCGGAAAGGTTGCCAGGATTTCGGCAAGGCGCGGCACGACTTGCAGCCGCGCAAACCCGGTCTGGCACGACAGCCGGAGCAGGCCGCTCGCCTTGCCCTTGACCTTCTGCACCCGTTCCAGCGCAAAATCTGTGGCCGCGACCGCATGGCGGGCGTGGCCGAGAAACTCGCGGCCTTCGTCCGTCAACGTAATCGAGCGCGTCGTGCGATGGAGAAGACGCGTGCCCAGATGCTCTTCAAGCGCCGAGACCTGTTTGGAGATCGCCGGCTGCCCCGCGCCAAGCTGTTTGGCGGCGACCGTGAAACTCTCCGCTTCCGCAACGCGCACAAACACCCTGAGCGCTGAATCCATGTCCATGATCTATTCCATTCAAGCATAAGTCATATGGAAAATTGCTCTCTTAAATTACAGATGTCAATCAATCATATCAAGGGGGCAAGCGACACCAAGACCAAACCGGTGCCGCACTTCATCTCAAGGACCAAAGCCATGAAAAAGATTTCCCTCATTGCCATCAGCACGTTGATTGCCTTATCCGGCGCTGCCAACGCACAGGCGTTTGATATCAACACGCTGCCTTTCAGCCAGATCCCGGCCATGACCGACAACGCCTCAACCGGCTCCATCGGCGCCCCGCTCAAGCAGCGCGTGATCGTGCGCGACGGTGCCAAGGTCACGCAGTTCTACACTGTGGATGACAATGGTGCCGTGACGGTTGTTTCGGAGAAGTAAGGCGGGAATGCCGTGTCCTGCCATCGTGGCCGGTCTGAGAACCGGCCGCTTTGCTTTCAGCGGATCAGATGCCTTGTCAGCCTTTTTTCCATCACATCCCACAGATTGCGGATGATTTCGACGATGGCGAGGTAGATGAAGGCGGCCCAGATGTAGGTCTGGAAATCGAACGAGCGCGAGTACGCCCGGCGGGTTTCGCCCATCAGGTCGTAGACCGTGATGATCGCCACGACTGCCGAGCCTTTGACCATCAGAATGATTTCATTGCCGTAGGGTCGCAGCGCTACAATGAAGGCTTGCGGCAAAATGATCTTGAAAAAAGTCAGCCATTTCGGAACGCCGAGCGAGGCTGCGCCCTCCCATTGGCCGGGTGCGACGCTGTTGATTGCGCCGCGCAGGATTTCGGCCTGATAGGCGGCCGTATTCAGCGTGAATGCAAACACGCCGCAGTTCCACGCGTCCTTGAAGAAGCCCCAGAGGCCGATTGCCTCAAGCTGCGGCCGGAATTCGCCGAGGCCGTAATAGATCAGGAATGTTTGTGCCAACAGCGGCGTGCCGCGGAAGAAGTAGACGTAGGCGTAGGAAATCTTGTTGAGCAGCCAATTCCTCGACATGCGCATCATCGCGATCGGGAATGACAGCAGCGCGCCGAGCACGATTGAAGCCGCGACCAATTCCAGCGTAATGATCAGGCCGCTGACGTATTTCGGGAAATATCTGTCGAAAAGCTCCGGGTTCCAGGCTTCGACCATCCACAGCAGAAGACTGCCGATGATGAAAATCCACAGGCCGACCAGCGCCCAGCCGATGGTGCGTTCGCGGGTCCATGGCTTTGGCGGCGCGATTGGCTTTTGGACTTTTGCTGTCACGGCAGTCATCGCGCGGCCTCGCTTTTGGATGCCCAGTCGCTGATGCGGTTGATGAAAAAGGACGAAATGATAGCCAGCAGCAAATAGACCATGCAGGCGGTGCCAAAGAACAGGAAGGCGTGTTTGGTCACGCGCGCGGCGATGCCGGTCTGGCGCAGGATGTCCGAAAGCCCGACCGCCGAGACCAGCGCTGTGTCCTTCAAAAGGATCAGCCAGAGATTGGCAAGGCCGGGAAGGGCAATCTTTATCAATTGTGGAAGAATGACCAGCCGCATCGTGTTCCAGCCGGACAGGCCTATCGACCAGCCGCCCTCATACTGGCCTTTCGGAATGGCGCGGAATGCGGAGAGGAAAACTTCGGACGCATAAGACGAGAACACAACCCCGAGCGCGATCATGCCCGAAACAAATGCGTTGACCTCGATTACGGTCTCCGACCCGGTGATCCAGGCGTAGGCGGTCTGAATGCCGATTTGTGCGCCGTAAAAGACGATGAACAGCGTCAAAAGTTCCGGCAGCCCGCGAAAGATTGTGGTGTAGATGTTGGCGGCGAGGCGGATGGTCTGCTCTTCGGACTGTTTGCCGAGCGCGACAAAGAAGCCGATGGTCAACCCGACAGGAAGCGTCGCCAGCGCCAGCGCGATGGTCACACCGACGCCCGCCAGTATCTCGTCACCCCATCCTGTCGGCCCGAAGCCGAGCAGTGCCAGCGCTTCTGTCAATTTTGTTCCCCGACGCCCGTTCGGGCTGTCTTGTTTTCTAGATGGATTGAAGCATCCCTGACTTTGCCTGTCCACCCGCACGGGCGACAAAAGCGGAGGCGTCCACCGCTTCGAAGATGCGCTGGCCGAACAGGCTTGCCACCAGATCGACAAGCGTCAACGCCGTCTTGCCGCGCTCATCAAGGAATGGATTGAGTTCGACAACATCAAGCGAGGTTACCAAGCCGCTGTCGGCGAGCATTTCCATAGCCAGATGCGCCTCGCGCCAAGTCGCGCCGCCATTGACGGCGGTGCCGACGCCCGGTGCAATTGACGGGTCGAGAAAGTCGGCATCAAAGCTGACGTGCAGCATGCCATAAGCCTTTTCGACAGTTTCAAGGACACTTCGCAGCAGGGCGGCGATGCCGTGCTCGTCGAGCGCGCGCATGTCGAGCACATTGACTCCAGCGTCGCCAAGCGACCGGCGTTCATCCCGATCAATCGAGCGGACGCCGAGGATGAACACGTTTTGTGGCGCAACAGTCGCGCGGTCATCTGCCAAAATGCCGTCAAAACCGTCCACACCAGTGAAAAACGCGACCGGCATGCCATGCATGTTGCCTGAGGGCGAGGTCGCCGGATTGTTGTAGTCTGCGTGCGCGTCGATCCACAAAACGAACAGCGGCCGCCCTTCAGCCTTCGCATGCCGTGCTGCGCCGGAAACGGTACCGAA
>JANPEK010000009.1:0-5634 GCA_031422915.1 Phyllobacteriaceae bacterium
TCTCAGCTTTTTCAGGTCACGCCGCAAATGATCACTCAGCATATTGCCGCTATTTATGCCGATGGCGAATTGGCCCAAACGGCAACTTGTAAGCATCACTTACAAGTTCAAACTGAAGGCAGTCGTCAGGTTTCGCGGCAGGTCGCGCACTACAGCCTCCCCATGATTTTGGCTGTCGGCTTTCGTGTGCGCTCCCCCCGGGGACTGCAATTTCGGCAATGGGCAGCGGCAACGCTGGGTGAATTCCTCGCCAAAGGCTTCGTGATGGACGATGCCAAGCTTAAAAACCCCGACAATGATTATTTTGAAGAGCTGCTTGCCCGCATCCGGGACATCCGTTCGTCGGAAAGGCTGTTCTATCGTAAAGTCCTCGACATCTATGCAACGTCAGTGGATTACAGCGCCAATGCAGATTCCTCTGAACGGTTTTTCCAGACAGTGCAAAACAAGATGCACTTTGCCACACATGGCAGCACCGCAGCCGAAATCGTGCACGCCCGGGCCGACGCGGCGAAGGACAATATGGGTTTGACCTCATGGGCTTCTGTCGGCAATGGCGGGTTTCCAACGAAACGGGATGCTGCGATTGCCAAGAACTACCTTGCAGGCGCTGAGCTTGAAACGCTGAACCGGATCGTTACGGCCTACCTCGAATTTGCCGAACTGCAGGCCTTGGGCCGCCGCCCGATGCACATGGCCGATTGGGTGGCGAAGCTTGATGAGTTTTTGAAGTTGGGTGACCGCGATGTTTTGACAAGGGCTGGACGCATTTCGGCAGATGATGCAAAACTCAAAGCCGACAGCGAGTATTTGGAGTGGACTGCGCGCATCAAAGACCTGCCCACTCCTGTGGAGCGTCATTTCGCGGAAATGATTGCGAAAACAAAGCAGATTGCAGCTGGAAAAAGCGGGACGAAAGCCACAGCAAAGCAGAAACGCTAGCCTGCCAGTGCCTTCTCGATTTCCGGCAATATGCTTGCCTTCCAGCTTGCCTCGTCCAGCGGGCCGACGAACTTGAAGCGGATGGTGCCGTCTTTGCCGATGACATAGGTTTCCGGCACGCCGTAGACGCCCCAGTCGATGCCCGCGCGCCCGCCTATATCTGCGCCGATCACCGCAAACGGGTTGCCGAATTCGGCGAGAAACCGGGCTGCGTTTTCCGGCTTGTCCTTGTAGTTCAAACCGGCCAGCGTGAAGCGTTTGTCTTTTGCAAATTCAATAAGCGCCGGTGCCTCCTCGCGGCAAGGCACGCACCAGGAGGCGAAGACGTTGAGCACCGTGACGTGGCCCGTGAAGTCTGCCGATCTCAGCCCAGGTATGGCGGGGTCAAGCGGGGGTAAATCGGTCAACGGTGCCTGCTTGCCGAGCAGCATCGACGGCAGTTCGCTGGTGTCCTTGCCCGACCCGATCTGATAGGCAAATACACCCGCAAGTCCGGCAAAGAGAATGACTGGAGCGAAAGCGATCCAGTTGGGCTTTTTTCGCGCTGGCAATTCAGAGTTCATGATCAGCTTTCTGAACGGCGCTTGATTCCTGCTGCTTCAAGAGCCGTGATCTGGCGCTTTGCGCTGCGGCGCTGAGCGAAAAGACCAAGCATAAGCAGACCCAGCACAAGGACGCTGACTCCATAGGCTGCCACAACATAGGCCATCTGTGAGGTCATGAAGTGGTCCCTTTGGCACCGCTTTGCGCTGCCATCCTGCGCATGGTGCTTATGCGGCGCTGCCAGATCTCATTCTGCATCGCCATCATGTGCAGCGCAAAGAACAACAGCGTGAACCCAATGGCCGAGATGAGAAGCGGCCAGAGGAGGCTTGGGTGAATGGTCGGCCCGTCCATGCGGAACACGGCAGCGGGTTGATGCAGCGTGTTCCACCAATCGACCGAGAATTTGATGATTGGAATGTTGATGAAGCCGACCAGCACCAAAATGGCTACCGCGCGGGCGGCCTGCGACTGATCTTCGATGGCCCGCGCCAGTGCAATAACGCCCAGATACATGATGAAGAGTATGAGCACCGAGGTCATTCTGGCATCCCATTGCCAATAGGTTCCCCACGTTGGCTTGCCCCACAGCGAGCCTGTAACCAGCGCCAAAAACGTGAAGGCGGCACCAACCGGCGCTGCCGCCTTGACAGAAACATCAGCCAGCGGATGACGCCAGACCAGCGTGCCGAGCGCAGACAGGCTCATGACGGTCCAGCCCATCATCGACAGCCACGCGAACGGCACATGGATATACATTATCTGCACCGTGCGGCCCTGCTGATAGTCTTCGGGAGCTGCGGACCCCATCCAGAGTCCGGTTACAGTGACAATCAGCGCAAGGCTCATCAGCCATGGCAGAACCTTGCCGGACCAGGACAGAAACACGGTCGGATTGGCCAGCCGGGTCAGCGACGCGCTGACACCGGAATCTTGGCCAGAGTCTTGGCCAGATTGGCCAGGTGTTGGAGTTGTTTCAGTGCTGGCTTCAGTCATGACATGCTTTTAGCTGCGCCAGCTGCACTTCGCAATTGATCCAACGCAAACGTGACGATCCGCCGCCCGGCAAAAATTCCGCAGAAAGGACCAAATGTAGATAACTAAACCTAGACGTGTATGTTTGTGTCCGCAACGATGATTTTCTCTAATATTTTCAATTCCAAGACGATTTTACAGACGCCAAGTTTGCTACAATCCTTAATTGTTTCAATTTTAAATGACATTTCTCATTCAGACGTTAATCAAGAAATCAATATCGATTCGACAATTTCCACAGCTTATGAAAGGTTAATGAACAGTTAATTTTGTACAGCGCATGCGGAGTTTCACGATGCTTAACTTTCTGGCAGGTCTAGGCAAAGACAAGGCGATGGACGATGTCGAAATCGAATCCGCGCCGCTTGAAGAATTTGATCTGGAAGAGTTTGACATCGAACTCTCTCTGGCACCTGAGAAAGATCAGATGCACCGGTCACTGTTCAGAACCGAAGTTGAAAACCTGATGAACTCGGTCAAGCAGCAGTCGGTTGATATCAGCTGTCAGTTCGCCACGTTTGCAAACTGGTCCTCCGAAATTGAAACGCTGAGCGCCCGTGCTGCAACACTGCAGCCGTTGCTGACCAAGCTTGTTGAGGAAAATTCATCGCAAGCTGCTGCTTTGGCGGAGTTGACACGCAGCAAGGATGCGGTTGACCATCGCATGTCGGGCCTTGAGACCGAGGTCGCGCACTACCGCCCGCTCGCCGCGCGGCTTGAGGAAGAGCTGCTGATCGTGAAAGAAAAACATGCATCCGCCCAATCAATGCTTTCCTCGCTCGAAGGCCAATTCGCCCAGCACCAGAGTGAAAACAATGATCTGATCTATGCGCTGGCCAAGGCGGAGTCCAAGGCAACGCGTGCGGGCGAAGAGAATTTGGCCCTTCGCCAAAAGGCGCTTGAACACAATGCCGTCATTCAGAGCCAGATGCGCGAAGTCGCCGACATCAAGTCGTCAATTTCCACAAAGTCACGTGAGCTGCAAAAGCAGGAAGAGCTTGTGGCCGACCTTTCGGCCAAACTTGCCGCATCACAAGAATCCGGCAACCACTCGGCTTCGACGCTTTCAGCGGTGCTGATGCGTGAGGCCCAGATGGAAAAGGATCTGCAGAAGCGTATGGCTGAAGCAGCCGAACACCAGCAGGATCTGATGCAGAAACTTGCCAACCGCGACAAGCACCTGAACGTTGCCGAGGTCAAGATCGCCGGTCTGAATTCCAAGGTGGAGTTTTTGACTCAGCTCACGCAAAAGCTTCGTGACGAACTGCGCAATGATCACGCCAGCATGATTGAAAATTCCAACCGCCAGATGGTGGAGAGTATTTCACAGCCTGAGGCTGCAGATGAAAAGCGCATTGAGAGCATGGCGCTTGCCAAAGAATTGGCAGCGGCGAAAGATCTGCGGCCAAAGCTGAGAACAATTCCGATGGCAAACGCCGCGCGGCTTCATGCCGAAACGCCAATGCGTGAGCAACGGGCCTCGTAAGCGTAGTTCTGCATTAGAGCATCGGGCGTTGAAATGAAATCGTTTGAACTTGTTTTTCCGTGCCCCGGACTTCGTCGCGCGCTGCTCACGGTGCCAGCACAGCTTCGCATCACGCTCCTCGCCAGGACGCGGAAACCCGGCGTCCAATCCGATCCCATTTCAACGCCCGACGCTCTAGTCAGAGCCTTTCAAGGCGAATGCTGCCGCCATCGTTCCGATGACTGCAAAGAACAGCGTCAGTGCGCACAGCATTAAAAATGGCGAAAGGAAGTGTGCCAAATCTTCGACCGAGCCACGCGAGGCCGATACCCCGAAGATCAGCACCGGAATGACAAGTGGCAGGATCAGCACGGAAACGAGTAGTCCTCCACGCGGCAGAGCCACTGTCACCGCCGCACCCACAGCGCCGATGAATGTTATGGCCGGAGTGCCGACCAGCAGCGTGAGCGTTGTTGCGCCAATGGCAAACGGCTCCATGTTCATCATGAACCCGAGCACCGGTGCCGCGACAACAAGCGGCAAGACTGTCACCAGCCAATGGCTGAACGCCTTGGCGAACACGGTCAGCGACAGGGACAATACGTCCTGACCGCACACCATCAGGTCCAGCGAGCCGTCTTCGCGGTCGATCTGAAACAGCCTGTCCAGGCCAAGGAGCGAGGCCAAAAGTGCACCGATCCAAAGTATGGCCGGACCGATGCTGGCGAGCAGCTTCATGTCCGGGCCAACGCCAAAGGGAACGACAGCGATCACAGCGAGAAAGAAAAGCAGCCCGGTCAATGCACCGGAGCCTGCGCGCATCGCCAATTTGAGTTCGCGGTCGATCAGCGCCTTCATGTCATCTCGCCTTTACCAAGCTGAAGGCTTTTCAGCCCGTCAATTCCAAGTGGCAGATGGGTGGCGGCAACGAGGATGCCGCCGGATGCCAGATGCTTTTCAGCGAGTCCGGCAAACAGTTTTCCCGATGCGGTATCCAACCCCGATGTTGGCTCATCGATAAGCCAGACCGGTCGTTGAATACACAGCAACCGCGCAATTGCGACGCGGCGCTTCTGGCCGGTGGACAGATAGGCGAACGGAATGTCGGCGACATGCTCCAAATTCACAGCGTCCAGCGCCTCGATAAAGCCTGTGGGATTGGTGCCCTCATATGATGCCAAATGTCCGGACCAGAAACTCAAATTCTCGGCTGCGGTCAGCTGGTCCTTCATGGCGTTGAGCGGTCCAAGATAGTGCAGCGCGTTGTGGCAATCCGTACCGTCATCGCCAACAATCCTGGCGGACCCGTTGCTTGGCCGCAGCAATCCGGCAAGGATGCGCAGCAGTGTAGACTTGCCCGTGCCGTTGCTGCCTGTCACGGCCATGCCCTCGCCTTGCGCAAGCGCAAAAGACAGCCTAGAGAACAGCTCCGATCCGCCCCGCTCCATGCCAAGACCCTCGGCCACCAGCCTCATGCTGTCCCCCCCTGTTGCCTGCGCCCATGCGATATTTTTTTGCAGCGCAGCATCTTTGACCTTGGTTGGCCTTTCCACTCCATACGAAATTGTCTAAGCCTTCTGCAACCATGCCAGCGGTCGGCGTGGAAACCCTTTTGCCGATCCTTCGGCTGCCGGCCTTGAACCGGTGGG
>JANPEK010000010.1:0-5137 GCA_031422915.1 Phyllobacteriaceae bacterium
AGGCCGGTGATTCTTGTTGCATCTCCGCGTTCAAATTGACCGCGGACAAGCGCCTCTTCCAGCAGCATTGCCCCTTGAGCCTTGATCCCGGCCTCTATCGCGCATCTACGAAGCCGGATTGCCATCGTCTCAATTTCGAACAGTCCAGTCATGAAACGGATTTGATCAAGGCAAACTTGCAAAAACCATCTGGTGAATTCTATCAGCGCCTTTTGGGAAAGGTTTCCACGCCCGTCCAAGTCGCCCTGACGTGGCGAATCCGCATATTCCATCATGCGCTTATAGTCGTTCCGGCTGGTTAATCCGCGCGCCAAACCCCGCGAGATTGACCACAGGCCATGTGCCCCTATTCCCGAAAAATGTGCCATCGCATGGCTCATCAATCGGCTGACCCGCCCGTTTCCATCTGGAAAAGGATGGATGTAATTGAACCTATGATGCGCCGTTGCAATAGCCAGAATGCGCGCTGCTTTTCCCATCGGAGAAAATTGATATCGTTTGGAAAAATAGGCCATAAAATCGCCGACACGTTCACTGGCTGGCGGCTGATGTCTTCCGACCGCCACATCTTGCTCTGCCACATTTCGCCATGCACCCGGCGTCATTTGAAATGTGCGGCGCTTGCCGGATATTTCCAGCATTGAAGCTGATGCGCCGAGATAAAATTCCTTGTGCAGCCACTTGATGAACTCTTCACTTGCAGGTTCCGGCAATTGCAATCCGGCAGCCATTTCGTCAATTTTCGCTTGAACCCGCACGTGTGCGACAGCTTCAATCAGCAGATCATCTGGCCTTCCGCTTTCGGAAAGCGCCGTCTCAATCTGAGTAGTTTGAGGCATATCGCTTGCAGATATCGGCCCTGAACGCAACGCCGTTTCAATATCTCTGGGCCGTGTGACGTTGCCTTCGATCAGATTGCTGTAATAAGTGTTCATGATGCGAACCATCGCCGCAAGATTTTGCGCTGTCTGCGGCGCAAGCGCGCTTTCGAGCTTAGCGGTCGCTGCGGCCAATTCCGCGACAAGGTCCGCTATCGTCTCCGGAACTTCGTCGAGACGAGCGGGTTCTATACGAAAAGCGCTTTCCATCAATCGAATTTGGCCGATTAAATGAAAAAGTCAAGTTACTATTTTTAAAGGCATATTTTCAATGCAGTAAACTATCTGGCCGATCTTATGGCCGATGTCCTGGCCGGTCTTACCGCCACCAGCCGGGCACGGTCTCCTCAAGCCTTGGACCCAGCCGCAGCGGCGCGATCCTTTCGCACAGGCCCGTCCGATCGGAAATCTCCAGACCGACGCCGCAAATCGTTGCTTCGCCTTGCGCGGCTTCAAACCGGCCTTTCGGCACCTTCGACAGGAACCGGTTGAGCGGCTCTTCCTTGTCCATGCCGAGCGAAGAATCATAATCGCCGCACATGCCGCTGTCGGTCATGTAGCCGGTGCCATTCGTCAGGATCTGGTGATCGGCCGTCGGCTGATGCGTGTGCGTTCCGACAACGAGCGAGGCGCGGCCGTCGACATAATGGCCGAAGCACATTTTTTCCGATGTGGCTTCCGCATGAAAATCAAATACTATCGCGTCGGCCTGTTCGCCAAGCGGGCAGGCGTTCAGAATTCCCGCGCCGCAGGTGAATGGGTCGTCAAGTTCCGGATGCATGAACACGCGGCCCATGATGTTGGCCACCAGCACCCGCGCGCCGTTTTTTGCCATAAACAGGCCTGAGCCTTTGCCAGCCGTCCCTGCGGGATAATTAGCCGGGCGGATGAACCGCTCGTGACGTGTGGCAAACTCCAACGCCTCGCGCTGATCCCAGACATGGTTGCCTGTCGTGACGACATCTGCGCCCGCGTTGATTGTCTCAAGGAAAATCTCTTCGGTGATGCCAAATCCGCCAGCGGCATTCTCGCCATTGACCACAACAAAATCGAGTCGGTAATCGGAAATCAGACCCGGAAGCCGTTTCCAGACCGCTGTGCGGCCCGAGCGGCCAACCATGTCACCAAGAAATAGAAATCGCATAAAGGGTTCTTTATCCGCAACGCTTGAACCGGCGCAACCCGCTTTCGGTCAGCACAGCGTCCAAGGGTATGTCATGTGCCTCAAACGGCACGGCCTCGACCTCTTGGCAGTCGAAAGCAATCGCAATGAGTCTGGGCGTCATGCCCTTAGCCCTCAGCCGCGCAATCGCCCGGTCAAAATAGCCCGCGCCATAGCCGATGCGGTTGCCCTCACTGTCAAACGCCGCCAGTGGTATGAGCAGCAAAACCGGATCAAGCACTGCTGCTTCCGGCCCCGGCCCGACAGTGCCGAACCCCATGTCGATTATAGGCGCGCCGCGCACCAGTTCGCGGAATTCAATTGTTGTCTTGTCCAGAATCGCCGGAACACAAATCCGCCCGCCCTTCTGCGCCATCGCCGCCATCAATGGCCGCACATCGACCTCCGAGCGCATCGGCATGAAGGCGGAAACAACCTCGCCCGGAACCAGGGCCAATTCCTGCGCGCCGGTTTCAGCCATCTTCAGGCTCATCTCGATGCGGTAATCCAAAGCCAACGCATCGCGCCGCGCTAGCGCCTCATTCCGCAACAATTTTTTCATGGATTTGGGATCGGACAATGCGCACACATCTGCAAGGTTGGTGGAAAATTTGGCGCGACGAGTCAAATGGTGCGGGTTTCGAGAACCGGAGCGGAATGGACATCTGGTCCATGAGCACCGGAAGCGCAGAAAACCGCATCAGTTGGCCGCTGCGGCGAATTTTTGAGCGGTCCACACAACCGGTGGAAAGGTTGATCCCGGGTGCCTACAAAGTAGGTGGGCGCCGTGTGCTCCAGCCCACGGGCCAAAACAGGGACAGCTCCCTAAGGATCAGTATGGCCCCGGGGAATAAGTTATTCCTGCCGAAAAGCGCAGACCGCCCGCAATACATATAGGCGCGGTTTGGTCAGGTGACCAGCGGCAAATTCGGCAATCGCAAAACCGTTTGGTTCGTTTTGCTCTCAATCCTTTCGGCTACAAGCTTCTGAAGCCGCCACAGGTTGCTGTCGTGGATGCCATTTTTCTCAAGGTGGGAAACGGTATTCAGCAGGTATTCCGCCCCCGTTCCCCAATGTCCGCAGGCGAAGGCAAGAATGTCGGCCACAGCTTCCGGTGCCAAGCGACCGATGTAGAGAGGCGAAGCACGGTTCATGACGAAAGCCAGCGCGGGCAAAGGCCCCGTTTCGGTCATCACCGTGATCCATCTTGGCATGCTGTTGGCGGGCTTGTTTGTAAACTCCCGCCGGAACAGCTTTCCAAGTTGGCCTTCAATATCAAGGGCCGGCAATTCATACACCATGCCTCTGCACTGCCCGCCGCGGTCAAGCGCCATCATAAGACCCGGTTGAATGGGCGTGCCTCGGAAGCGTGAGATGCGAAAGCAGAAAGACCGATGCCAGCCGCGGGCGTTGCCGATTTGCCCGCCCGAATGCTCGATTTCCGGTTTCCAGATCAATGACCCGTAAGCAAAGAGACGGGTTGGTTTACCGGGCGCGGGATGCGATCGCATGATCTTGTCAACCCATGCGCCATAATCTGCATCCGTGTGCAGCTCGGAGCCCGGCATCGGCCCCAGATCTTCCTCGATCCTGTGAACTTTGGCGATGTGTTCCGACGTCAACGACATCTTTCTCATGCGCTGTCCGCTCCCTTGTCCGGCTAAAACGGACAGCAGAACCTATTGAAACAGCGCAGCTCCGTCAAACATTGCCAGAGGCTTGACAGCGGCAAATGGCCTAAGCCATGCCCAGTGCGTTCATGTACAGTTCGAGAATCGTTTCCTCTTCCTGACGTTCGGCCTGGTCTTTCTTGCGAAGACGAATGATGGTGCGCACCGCCTTGGTATCAAAGCCTGTGCCCTTCATCTCGGCATAGACTTCCTTGATGTCTTCGCTGACCGTCTTCTTGTCTTCTTCAAGCCGCTCGATGCGCTCGATAAAGGCGCGCAGCTGGCCTGCGGCAACGGTCTGTGAGCTTTCGGTGATGTCGTCAGCCATGATGTCCCTCGTCAAATTGGAAGCGCCGCAACAGAATCGCGCGGCTGGGGAAAATTCGTGCGCTTCGATGCCCGACCGGCAAGCCGCCGTCAATCCGTGCGCGATCCGTATTGTTTTCGAACATGATTCGCGCGGTCTGAATTGACCATTTGAAGCATCGGCGCGAGGCGCTCGGCCCAAGCCAATTGGCCTTCGGAGGACGCGATCAAATCCTGCCGGATTTCAATCAACACATGGGCGCGGCCGGCCTCCGTGCCCGCCTCATGCATCGTGTCGCCTTTCAATGCCCCGTCATAAGGTTCATTGTCGCCAACAATCAACGCAGGGTCTTTGGCAAGCAGCGGCAACAGCGCGTGTGCCGCGCGGTCGTCTCTGTCCCACAAAAGCCCGACATGCCAAGGTCGCGCGCGTCCGGCCATTACAGGTGTGAATGAATGCATCGAGATAATCATGCAGGAGCCGCCGCATGCGGCATCACATAGCGCAGCGCTGTCAAGCACTTGATTGCGAAACGGCTTGAAAAAGCGCTGTACCCGGCTCTGCCGCTCAGCCTCGTGAAGCGGATAGTTGCCCGGAACAACTGCACCGTCATAGATTTGGCGGATCAAGGTCGGATCGTCTTCGCCTCTGTTGGGATCAATCAGCAACCTTGAAAACCGCGCCATGATCGCCGGCGCGCCAGTGATTTGCGCCAAATTCCTGACCACCCCTTCCACACCGATGTCATAGGCAATATGCCGGTCGAATTCTTGCTCCGGCAGACCCAAACGGCCATACTCGTCCGGAAGACGCCGCATCGCGTGATCGGCGACAATCAGCATGCCGCTGGACGGATCACCGGTAATCAATTCGACGGGTTCAAATGAAGTCATTACAGATGCTGCAGGCCTTGCACGACGGTGAGACCCCTCTCTCCCACGTGGCGCAGGCATGCGCAATTGCCTGTGCCAAAATCACCGCAATTCATAATGAATGCCGCCATTCAAACCGATTAGATCACGCGTTGACATCCGTGCCTTTCTCCAACAAAAGGGGCTTCAGCAAGTGACGCAAACGGGTGCGGAAGGGCATTGCATGGCCAAGCGGGTTTTGGGGCAGA
>JANPEK010000011.1:0-2528 GCA_031422915.1 Phyllobacteriaceae bacterium
GAAACCGCGCTGACACTGGCCGGGTTCAAATACACACTTGCCGATGGCGAAGCGCTGGTCCGCGACGGTCTCCTGTCTGCCGCCCGATCATTTTGGCCCTCCCGTTTTGATGTCAGGACTACAGCATGACCACTTGGCCCAACCTCACGCGCGGCCTCGTCGCCATCTTGCGTGGCGTCAAGCCGGATGAAATCGCCGCCATCGGCGATGGTCTGGTCGATGCAGGGTTTGAAGCCATC
The DNA here is from genome assembly GCA_031422915.1 of Phyllobacteriaceae bacterium. Lineage (GTDB taxonomy): Bacteria > Pseudomonadota > Alphaproteobacteria > Rhizobiales > Rhizobiaceae > JANMEX01. Next base: position 240 of record JANPEK010000011.1, read on the forward strand.
GAAATCCCGCTCAATTCGCCCGATCCCTTCCGCTCGATTAAAACGCTCGCCAAGCGCGTTCCGGCGGGCGTGCTTGCGGGCGCAGGCACAGTGTTGACCCCTGCCGACGCGCAGCGCCTATATGACGCCGGTGGCCGGTTGATGGTCACCCCAAACGTCGATCCTGACGTGATCCAAAAGTCGGTTGCGCTCGGCATGGTGTCGATGACCGGCGTTTTCACGGCCACCGAAGCGCTGCTCGCCCTCAAATCCGGCGCTTCGGCGCTGAAATTCTTTCCGGCAAGCGCTCTTGGGCCCTCCGGCGTCAACGCGATCCAGGCGATCCTGCCCAAGGGCACGGTCGTCGGCGCAGTCGGCGGTGTCGGCGATGCAGACTTTACCGCATGGATGAAAATCGGCGTCAAATCCTTCGGCCTTGGCTCCAGCCTCTACAAGCCCGGCGCAAGCGCGGCTGATGTCAGCGAAAAGGCCCGCCGCGCCGTCGCCGCCTATGATGCCGCCCTGTCCGCGTGAGGAGAGCCCATGACCGTCTCCACTCTTTCAGAACACTCCTGCCACCTCGGCGAAGGCCCGTCGTTCGAGCCTTCCACCGGCACGCTGTGGTGGTTCGATATTCTGGGCAAGCAAATGCATGGCTTGCAGCTATCCAAAGGCCACAAAACCGCAATCAACCTGCCGGTGATGGCAAGCGCCATATTCCATGTTGACGACGATCGCGACCTCATCCTCACCGAGCGCGGCTTCTACGTCCGCTTCCACGCGTCTTCAGTCATGTCGCTGGCCATCCCGGTCGAGGACGACACTCCCGCCACCCGCTCCAACGACGCCCGCGCCCATCCGTGCGGCGCGGTCTGGTTCGGCACCATGGGCAGAAATGCCGAACTGGGCGCAGGCGCGATCTACCATCTGTTCAAGGGCAAGGTGACAAAACTCTACCCGTCAATTTCAATCCCCAACGCCATCTGCTTCTCGCCGGACGGCAACATCGCCTATTTCACCGACACCAAGGTCAACAAGCTCATGCGAGTCGCCATCGATCCGGCAACAGCTCTTCCGGTCGGCGAGCCCAAAGTTCTGGTTGACCGCTCCGGAATGGAAGGCGGCATCGACGGCGCGATTGTCGATCAGGACGGCACCATCTGGAACGCACTCTGGGGCATCGGCAAGCTCGCAGCGTTCAGTCCGGACGGAAAGCTGATCCGGGAAATCAGCCTGCCCGCCAAACAAACAACCTGCCCCGCCTTCATCGGCAAAAACCTCGACCGCATCGCCGTGACCTCCGCCCGTGAAAACTACGACGAAACGGCCCGCGCCGCCGACCCGCATTGCGGCAAGACGTTCGTGGTCGATTTAAATGTGAAAGGACTACCGGAGCCGTCACTGCTGCTATAATGGCCGCTGCGCTCTAACCCATGTCTGTCTGGCTGAAATCATTGCCGATATAAAGAATGGGCACAGCAGCGGCCTTGGCGGCGGCATATGTGAAACAGTCCCCCATATTCAAAGCCGCCCGATGGCCGCTTGGCTTGCCATAGCGGTCAAATGCCATTAGCGCGGATGCTGCCATTTCAGGGGTGATGTTGAGGCAAGTCGTTCTGAGTTCCGAATGAAAACGGTCAACTATCGGGCTGACCATCTCCGTTGAAACCCGCATGATCCGGGCCAGCGCCGCCGTCGCCTCCCAGATGGCAATGGGCGAGGTGTAAAATCGCGATTGGGCAAGGTCGATTTTTGCCAACAGGGAATTTGCCTGAGGTTCCTCCGCAATGATCGCGACGACCGAGGATGCGTCGAGAAACATTATTGCCCGCTCATATCATCAGAAAATGCCTTCATGTCGAAGCTGCGGTCGGCCTCTCCAAGCGCCGCGAAGTCCTTCTGGATTGACGCAAGCCGTTTGGAAGCAGGGATGGCGACATTCATCCGCTCAAGCTCGTGCCGGAGTGCTGTGACAATCGCCTTGGTTTTATTCCCCTCGCCGGACGCGAGAAGAACGTTTTTCAAAAGAATGTCCGCCTGTGGGTCTTTGATGAAAATAGGCATGTCCGCTCCACGGGATATATGATAGAACGAAAGTATATACAAACGCGAGATGAAATCAAGCTTTGGATGTGATCCCTCCGGCACCACGTATCGGTCAAACATCTGCCACCCATTCCAAAATCTCATCCTTTCCCCTGCTTCCATTGGTTGCTTCCTCTGCTAAACCTCGCCCTCATTCGCGCAGAGGACGCGTCACATCATGGCAACTGGCACATCGGCTCTCTGGCGCGCCGAACTGAAAGCAAC
>JANPEK010000012.1:0-2213 GCA_031422915.1 Phyllobacteriaceae bacterium
CTGCGCACCCTTTTTTGGTGAGTCAGTCGAAAAATACACCCACATCCATCGCCTGATGCGGAATCCCGATGATCGCGACTGAACCCGTCTGGACGATGTAAAACACCACATGCTGGCCTTCGGGGAAACTGCGATAGCCAACTGCCACATCGTCTCGCGCGCGGCCCGCCATCGGATGCAAAGCCAGCCAGCAAAATCGGTCGTTTAGGCCATGCAAATACTGCTCCATCCGTTCCGCACCCCAATGACGCAGGGTCCAATTCGCAATGGCATCCAGATCACGCGCGGCCCTTGGGGTAACGTGAAACGCAGTCACGCCGCGCCAGATTTAGCCCGCGCGATCACGGCACCCATATCAAAGCCCGCCACAAATTCCCCCCGCACCGCCTGATCCGCGCCTTCGCGCAAATGGGCGCGCAACGCGTCCAGCCGCTTGGATTTATCCTCCAACTCCCGCAACGCCGCCCGCACAACCTCGCTGGCCGAGGCGAAGCGTCCAGACGCGACTTCGGTTTGGATAAAGGTTTCCCAGTGGGGGGAAAGGGTAAGGGATGTGGAGGCCATGAGCGTGCCTTTGCGGTGGAGTATTCGAAATGAATATAGCGAGGTGGGGCAGGAAAACAAGGTAGTTGCGGCTGGCGAGGTGTACCTTGCGTTACGACGATTCGTTGTTATTACCCTGTGTGGGATTGTGGATCTTCTTCATCAAAGAACCAAAACCCTTTTTCGGAATCTCATGAAATCTTTGATATGTATCCATAAACCCAAATCCAATGGGCTTCTTGGGAAGTGACTCGACAATAGCAGTCGAAGCAACGATCACAGTCAGGATTTCACCGGGCCCCAACTTGCGCGGCCAGTCGGATAGTTCAACGAGCGGCCTTCCTCCATTGGGTACTTTGCTAAGCTTCTTCAGCGACCACCAACCAACTCCGCGAGAAAACGGTCTTGATCTTTTTGTTGGCATTACCGGACCAACCAGTACCAAGTCGGTCGGACCAAGGTTCACAGCCTCTAGAAGTATCGTAAAAACAGAACTATCGTTTTTATCTCGTAGAATGGAGTAGAAAACCTTTGCTTTACCCTTTGGTAGGATGAATTTTGACCAAACATTCCATACAAAGCCGGAAACTGAGACAACTGCAGAGCAGACGCTAACAATCAGCGCATAGTCGGCGGTTGTCCAGCCCGGCTCTACCATCTCACTTCATCGCCATACTCGCCGCACTTTCCGGCAACTCCTCGGCAAAACAGCGCTGATAAAACTCGGCCACCGTCTGCCGTTCTAGCTCATCGCACTTATTCAGGAACGTCAGCCGGAATGCATAGCCAAGATTGCGGAAAATCTCCGCGTTCTGCGCCCAAGTGATCACCGTCCGGGGCGACATCACCGTCGATAAATCGCCGTTCATGAATGCGGTCCGCGTCAAATCGGCCACCGTCACCATCTGGGATATCTGCTTGCGGCCCTTCTCAGTATTGTAATGCGGGTTCTTCGCCAACACGATCGCGGCCTCGGCATCGTGGCTTAAATAGTTCAGCGTTGCCACCAGCGACCAGCGGTCCATCTGTGCCTGGTTGATCTGCTGCACACCGTGGTAAAGCCCGGTCGTATCGCCCAAACCCACGGTGTTCGACGTCGCAAACAGCCGGAACGACGGGTGCGGCGTGATAATCTCGTTCTGGTCCAGCAATGTCAGCTTGCCGTCATGTTCCAGAATCCGCTGGATGACGAACATCACATCGGCGCGGCCCGCATCATATTCGTCAAACACAATCGCCACCGGATTGCGCAAAGCCCAGGGCAAAATCCCTTCGTGGAATTCGGTCACCTGCTTGCCATCGCGCAGCTTGATCGCGTCTTTGCCGATCAGGTCGATCCGGCTGATATGGCTGTCCAAATTCACCCGCACGCAAGGCCAGTTCAGATGTGCTGCCACCTGTTCGATATGCGTCGATTTGCCCGTGCCGTGATAACCCTGAATCATCACCCGGCGGTTGTAGGCAAAGCCTGCAAGAATCGCCAAGGTGGTATCGGGATCAAACTTATAGGTCGGGTCGATGTCCGGCACACGGTCGCCACGCTCGGCAAAGGCGCGCACCTTCATATCCGTATCAATGCCAAACATATCGCGGACAGAGATTTCTTCCGTAGGTCGTGCAACGTGATCCAACATTCCGTCCGCCATGTTCAATGTCATACAATTGGGCGC
>JANPEK010000013.1:0-6583 GCA_031422915.1 Phyllobacteriaceae bacterium
TGTCGCGCCGTGAAGTGTCCGGCGAGGGCGAACACCGGGCGGTTTTGGAAGCCTACCGGATGTTTGCACATGACCGCGGCTGGGTGCGGCGGCTTGAAGAGGCCATCAACAACGGGCTGACGGCGGAGGCGGCTGTCGAGAAGGTGCAGAGCGACACGCGCGCGCGGATGCAGCACATGACCGATCCTTACTTGAGGGAGCGGCTGAACGACTTTGATGATCTGGCCAACCGGCTTTTGCGCCAGCTGATGGGGCAGGATGTTTCGACGCTGGCCGAGACATTGCCAAAGGACGCGATTATCCTTGCCCGCTCGATGGGGGCGGCGGAGTTGCTCGACTATCCGCGCGACAAGATTCGCGGGCTAGTTATCGAGGAGGGGGCGATCACCAGCCATGTGGTGATTGTCGCCAAGGCGATGAGCATTCCTGTCGTCGGTCAGGTCAAGGGTGCGGTGGCGCTGGCTGAAAACGGCGATACGATCATCATCGACGGCGTTGACGGCAAGGTGCACCTGCGGCCGCAGGGTGATGTCGAGATTGTCTATGCCGAGAAGGTGCGGTTCCGCGCAAAGCGGCAGGAAATGTACCGCGAGCTGCGGGAGGTTCCTTCGGTCTCCAAGGATGGCGTGAAGATTGATCTGTTGATGAATGCCGGGCTGATGGTTGACATGCCACAGCTTGACGAATCTGGTGCTGGCGGGATCGGACTTTTCCGGACTGAATTGCAGTTCATGGTGGCCTCGGCTTTTCCGCGCGCGGAGGCGCAGGAGCAGCTTTACCGCGACGTGCTGGATGCGGCGGGCAAGAAGCCGGTGACATTCCGCACGCTTGACATTGGCGGCGACAAGGCGCTGCCGTACTTCCGCGACGTGCCGGTCGAGGAAAATCCGGCGATGGGCTGGCGGGCGATCCGCATGTCGCTTGACCGGCCCGGCTTGTTGCGCACACAGGTGCGGGCACTTCTGAAGGCTGCGGGCGGGCGCGAGCTGCGTGTGATGCTGCCGATGATCACCGAAGTTGCGGAATTGACGGCGGCGCGCGACATTATTGACCGTGAAATCCGACATCTGTCGAAGTTTGCGCATCAGCTGCCGCGCACGTTCAAGCTTGGTGCGATGCTGGAGGTTCCGGCGCTGCTGTTCCAGCTGGACGAGCTCTACAAGATGGTCGATTTTGTCTCGGTCGGATCGAACGATCTTTTCCAGTTCATGATGGCCGTGGACCGTGGTTCGGCGCATCTTTCGGACCGGTTTGATCCGATGTCCGTGTCGTTTTTGCGCGCGCTGCGCTCCATTGCCGAGGCGGCGGACAGGGCTGGCAAGCCGGTGACATTGTGTGGCGAGCTTGGCGGAAAGCCGCTGACCGCGATGGCGCTTTTGGCCGTCGGATTCCGCTCGCTGTCGATGTCGGCAGCGGCAATCGGGCCGGTGAAGGCAATGTTGCTTGGTCTTGATATTGCGGCGCTGAGGGAGGAGATGGACGCTGTTCTGCTTCCCGGATCGCCGAAGATCGCATCGGTGCGCGGTTTTCTGAAAGCGCATGCCGAGCGCAACAGCATTCCGCTTTGATCATGACAAACTTGCCAGCCGCGCGGCTCGATCAGCTTGTCAAACGCCATGCCGTGATAGAGGCGGAAATGGCTGGTGGCCCCTCAGCTGAAGACTATGTGCGGCTGAGTTCCGAGTATTCCGAGCTTGGCGAGATTGTCGGCAAGACCAGGGAATGGCAGCAGGTTTGCCGGGAAGAAGACGATCTTTCCCACATTCTCGCCGATCCTGCGTCAGACAGCGAAATGCATGCGCTGGCGGAGGAAGAGCTGCCGGTGTTGGCCGAGCGGCGCGAGGCGCTGGAGCAGGACATTCAGCTTTTGCTTTTGCCAAAGGACGCTGCGGACGAGCGCTCGGTCATTCTGGAAATCCGCGCAGGAACTGGCGGTTCCGAGGCTGCTCTTTTTGCTGGAGACTTGTTCCGGATGTATGAGCGCTATGCTTCGGTGCATGGCTGGAAGGTATATGTCGATTCGGCCAGCGACGGCGAGGCGGGCGGCTACAAGGAAATCATTGCTTCGGTTTCCGGCAAGGGTGTTTATGCCAAGCTAAAGTTTGAATCCGGGGTTCACCGGGTGCAACGGGTTCCGGCCACGGAAGCATCCGGGCGGATTCACACTTCGGCGGCGACGGTTGCAGTTTTGCCTGAGGCGGAAGATGTCGACATTGACATCCGTAATGAAGACATCCGCATTGACACAATGCGCGCGTCGGGCGCGGGCGGGCAGCATGTGAACACGACAGACTCGGCTGTGCGCATCACGCATTTGCCGACCGGTGTGATGGTGGTGCAAGCTGAGAAATCGCAACATCAAAACCGCGCCCGCGCCATGCAAATCTTGAGGACAAAGCTCTATGATCTGAAGCGGCAGGCGCTGGATGATGCGCGGGCTGAGGACCGGAAGAGCCAGGTCGGGTCTGGCGACCGGTCGGAGCGGATACGGACGTATAATTTTCCGCAAGGGCGGGTGAGCGATCACCGGATCAATCTGACGCTTTACAAGCTGGACCGGTTTATCGAAGGCGATATGGATGAGATGATTGACGCGCTAGTGTCGGACCACCAGTCGCAATTGTTGGCCGACCAGGCTGACCGTGGCTGAGACCCTTGGCTGAGACCCTTGACGTTGTCTTGCGATCTGCGCGCAAAAGGCTCAACGCGCGGGGCTGCGAAGATGCGGCAACTGAGGCGCGGCTGCTGGCAGAATGGGCGTTTTCGCTCACCCGTCTGGAATTGATTACCAAGGCCGAGATGCCGGTTGATTTGGCACATCTGAAGGCGTTTGAAGCCGCAATCGTACGGCGGTTGGCTGGCGAGCCGGTTCACCGGATCATGGGGTTCCGCGAGTTTTTCGGATTGCGGCTGGAGATGTCTGCAGCGACGCTGGAGCCGCGGGCGGACACAGAGGTGCTGGTTGAATTGGTCCGGGACATTGTCAAGGCGCGGGGGCGGCAGGCTGATGAACTTGCGATACTTGACCTTGGTACAGGAACCGGAGCGATTGCGCTGGCGCTTTTGACAGTGCTCAAGAACGCCAAGGCGACGATAACGGATATTGTGCAAAATGCGTTGGCAACTGCGAAGAAGAACGCTCGAACCAACGAACTTTCTGAGCGGGTGGCAGCAGTGCACGGAAGCTGGTTCGATCCAGTCGCAGGCCGGTTTGATGTGATTGTTTCCAACCCGCCGTATATCCCTTCCGCCGTTGTTCCGACTTTGGATATTGAAGTTCGCCAGCATGACCCGCTGGCGGCGCTGGATGGCGGGACGGACGGGCTTGATCCTTATCGGGCGATTGCGGCTGGAGCGGCAGTGCATTTGAACGCCGGCGGGATCGTTGCGCTGGAGATAGGGTTTGATCAAGCGAGCGATGTGAAGGGGATTTTCAAAGAAGCAGGCTTTGCATTGCTTGAGCTCCGCAACGACCTTGGGGGCCGGGATCGCGCACTGGCGTTTGCATTGCAGTAAGCATTTCTGTGCGCTTGCGAAAAATAGCTTGGTTTTTCTTGCAAGAGCAGGTAGTTTCACCAAATCGGAGGCACAGGGGAACGCCTTTCGAATCGTAGAAATGGTTCGGATTGTTCCTGTCAAAAGCGATTTTTTCGCCTGACATTCCTCGCCCCGGTAGCGCCAGTTGGATGAGAAAGCCGATTTTGGTGCGACGCGCTGTGTTGGGTTGCGCGTCTGCATGTGTGCCAGTGGACACTATGCAGCCAATAACCCACTTCACCCTCGAACCGGAAACATGAGTATCGGATGAGGCAGAACCAGCAGAACAGGCGCATGCGCGGACGCAACAATGGCGGCGGCGGAAACAACAACAACAATAACAACAATAACAACACTAACCGGCGCGGACCCAACCCGCTGACCCGCAGCTATGAAAGCAATGGGCCGGATGTGAAAGTGCGTGGCACTGCGCAGCACGTTGCAGAAAAATATCTGCAGCTGGCGCGCGATGCGCACTCGTCCGGCGACCGGGTGATGGCAGAAAATTACCTGCAGCACGCAGAGCATTATAACCGGATCATTGCCGCAGCGATGGCGCAGCAGCAGGCGCAGCGCGAGCAGCGCGATGTCGAGGAAGATGAAGACCTGACGGACAACAGCGACAATCGTTTTGCTGACAATCCGATTACGGTGCGCCAGCGGGAACAGCAGGAACAGCAAGACCAACAGAATCAACAAAATCAACAGAGCGCCCAGACGAATAACCAGCCGCAGTCATCCGTCTATGACGGCGACCAGCCGCAGCCGGTTGTCGATGCGATGGCACCGGTTGACGGAGGCATGCAGCAGGTCGTCCGCGACAACAATCGCCCGCCGCGCGAACCGCGTGTGCCTCGTGAAGGTGGTGACGGCGAGCGCAACGGCCCGCGAAACACACGACGTGAGCGGGGACCAAGAGTGCCGCGTGAGCCGCGGGTTGAGGCTGTTGCGGCAGACGCGCCGGACGCCCCGGAAGAAGGCGGGCTGCTTGCGACGCTTTCGCGAGGGGCTGACAAGCCGATCCCGGTGACGGTTGACGATTAGAGTTCGCTTTGCGGTTTGCTGAGTTTCAAGACGGCGCGATTTTCGCGCCGTTTTTTGTTTCTGGGGCCAGTCGACAGTAAGAAAGCAATCTCCAGTTCTGCGTCTTTCCGGGGCCGCAAAGCTGAACCCGGAATCCAGAGATGGGAACTACGGACATGATCCTTCCTGCCTGAGCTGCGGACTCGGCCAAGACCAAACGGCGGCTGTCGCGTGGACATCCGCTTTTTCACCGGCGCCGGACAATCACAACCGCCACAGCTCTGGATTCCGGGTTCGGCTGGGCCGCCCCGGAAAGACGGCTGCGCGAGTTGTATTCCAATTGCAGCCCAGTTCTCGCGCCAATTATTGCGCTAGCAAGTGCATTGAGGCCTTGAGCCCACGGGAATCATTTCCCATATCAAGGTTAACAAACGGACCAGCCAAAATCGGGGGTTCGTCACCGGAGTGCCAAAGGTGCCTTCAAGGGCCGACGGCAAAGGGAGACTGGTATGAACATCGAGAAATATTCCGAGCGGGTGCGGGGTTTCATTCAATCTGCGCAGACTTATGCGCTGGCGCAAAACCATCAGCATTTTTTGCCTGAACATCTTCTCAAGGTGCTTGTGGATGATGAAGAGGGTTTGGCCGGGTCGCTGATTGACCGGGCGGGTGGAGATTCCGGTGCGGTTCGGGTTGCGATTGAGGCTGCGCTTGCTGCTTTGCCGAAGGTTTCGGGCGGCAATGGCCAGCTTTATCTGTCGCAGCCGCTTGCCAAGGTAATGGCGACTTCAGAGGAGATTGCCAAGAAGGCTGGTGACAGTTTTGTGACCGTTGAGCGTCTACTCACTGCGCTGTCGATGGAGAAGTCTGCCAAGACAGCAGATATCTTGTCCAAGGCTGGCTTGAAGCCGCAGGCTTTGAACGCTGTCATCAATGAATTGCGCAAAGGCCGGACTGCTGATGGTGCCAATGCTGAGCAGGGTTATGACGCGCTGAAGAAATATGCGCGCGATCTCACCAAAGATGCGCGCGAGGGCAAGCTCGACCCGGTGATCGGCCGCGATGATGAAATCCGCCGGACAATGCAGGTGTTGTCGCGCCGGACCAAGAACAATCCGGTGCTGATCGGCGAGCCGGGCGTTGGCAAGACGGCTATTGCTGAAGGGCTGGCGCTGCGAATCATCAATGGAGACGTGCCCGAATCGCTGCGTGACAAGTCTTTGCTGTCGCTCGACATGGGCGCGCTGATTGCCGGGGCAAAGTATCGCGGCGAATTTGAGGAGCGGCTGAAGGCTGTGATGAGCGAAATCCAGTCGGCGAACGGCGAGATCATTCTGTTCATCGACGAAATGCACACGCTGGTCGGCGCGGGCAAGGCGGATGGCGCGATGGATGCGTCGAATCTTCTGAAGCCTGCGTTGGCGCGCGGCGAGTTGCACTGCGTTGGCGCGACGACGCTGGATGAGTATCGCAAGCATGTCGAGAAAGACGCGGCGCTGGCGCGCAGATTCCAACCGGTGTTTGTTTCCGAGCCGACAGTTGAGGACACGATCTCGATCCTGCGCGGCTTGAAGGAAAAATACGAGCAGCATCACAAGGTGCGAATCTCTGATTCGGCGCTGGTGGCGGCGGCGACGCTGTCGAACCGCTACATTGCTGACCGGTTCCTGCCGGACAAGGCGATTGATCTGGTCGATGAATCAGCTTCGCGGCTGAGGATGCAGGTTGATTCCAAGCCGGAGGCGCTGGACGAGATTGACCGGCGCATCATGCAGCTGAAAATCGAGCGCGAGGCGCTGAAGGTTGAGAAAGATGCGGCTTCAAAGGACCGGCTCGCGAAGCTTGAGCAGGAACTGGCCGGGCTTGAGGAAGAGTCTGCCGGAATTACCAATGTCTGGATGGCTGAGAAGCAGAAGCTCGGCTTGGCTGCCGACTTGAAGAAACAGCTGGAAGATGCGCGCAATGAGCTGGCGATTGCCCAGCGCAAGGGCGAGTTTCAGCGGGCGGGCGAATTGGCTTATGG
>JANPEK010000014.1:0-52165 GCA_031422915.1 Phyllobacteriaceae bacterium
TACAACAGCTTCGGGGCGAAATGCGCCGGTTGAACGCCAAGCCTCAGGATGACTGGGGACTGGCACTGCGCAAGGAAATTGATTCGATCAAACAGGGCATCGGCGCGCTGGCCCGCGAAGATACGCTTCGCTCCGTGGAAACGCGTTGGTCGCAGGCCGCACAGGTAAAGCCGATCAATTTGTCCGATGATCCGATGATTGAGTCTTTGTTGGACCGGATTGATGGCATTCAAAATGCTGTCAATGGCCTACCCCAGTCGCTTTCCATCACCAGCCTTGAAGAGAAGATCCGGATACTCGCGAGCGCGATTGATCAGATGTCGCGGCGCAATCCTGAAATCAATCCGCAACAGCTTATCCAAATTGAGGACCGGCTTGACGAAATTTCGCGCGCCATAGTGGCTTCGTCCGTCTCAGTGCAAGCTGTTGGCAATGACAAACTGGCGTTTGAGCGGATCGAAGCGCGGCTCGGCTCACTGAATGGCCGAATCGATGAACTGATGAATGCTGAACCAGGGCAAGAAATTCAGGACCGGATTGGCAAACTGGCCGAACAATTGGACATCATTGCCTCACGCGCTGGCGCACCAACCGAACAAATGGTTCGGATGGCGGCGCAGATGGAAATTATTGCCGACAAGCTGAATCAGCTAGATACACGCAATCAGGATACTGATGCGCTGGCCAAAGCGATGGAAGACCGGCTGTTTGCAATCGCTAGCCGCGTGGAGCTGTCGCAGGCGGAAAATGGCCGGGAGAGCCGCACTATTCTTTCCGAGCTTGAGCTTCGGCTGGAAGATATGGCGGCGAGGTTGTCTGCGCCAGTAGCGGCTGATAATTCGGAGCATATTCTTGCGACAGTCGAGCAGCGGTTTGCTGCCCTTTCGCAGCAGATTCACTCATCACAACCCGACAACACCATTGACCCGGTATTTGCAGAAAACGTGGAGCGGCGGCTCGCTGAAATTACCCAACGGTTGAATGTTTCAACTGCATCGGCCCCCGTTGGCGATCCTGACGCCATAGCACGCCTAGAACGTCAGGTAAGCAACCTGTCGCACCAATTGTCAGCGCCACAATCGGATTCGCTTGCAATCAACGACCTAGCCCCGCGTCTTGAATCCATCGAAAAGAATCTAGCCAGCAACCACGAAACGCTGCTCGCTGTTGCACGTCAGGCTGCGGAAGACGCGCTGCGCAATGCCAAGCTGACTGGAGTAAGCCCGGCAGATTCTGAAGCAGTCTACCAGCTCACGAATGACTTAAAGTCGCTGGATATTCTCGCTCGCAAGTCAGACGACCGCAACGCCAAGACATTTGAGGCCATTCACGACACGCTTCTGAAGATCGTTGATCGTCTGGGCTCGCTTGAGAATTCGCCGCCTGCATACGTGTCGGCTGCATCAGTTGCTGGAGTCGGATACCCTTCAGACCAAGCCACCAAGCCTGCACCAACCATGCCGGTCGCGAAAATAGATCTCGGCGAAACAGCGCCATCCTTTGAGACTGAAGATTTCTCCGCCAACGATGGATTTGAAGATTTTGAGCCGGTTCCAGTCCGCAGTCCTGCGGAAGCGGCAATGGCAGCAGCCAACGCCGCACGCGACATGGCCAATTCACTTGAGATTTCCGGCAAAGCGGCCAAGCCAAAGGGCGGGTTGCTTTCCGGCTTGACCAAAGCGCTGCGACGCGAAGAAAAGCCATCCGCTAACGAGCTAGCCGGATCGGCGGTTCCAAAAACCGACCCCATGATCTCCGCGCCTGTCGTGCAGACTGACGCAACGCCTCCGACGGATCCAATTTCCGGCGCTCCAGATCTCAATGCGATCATGAAGCGCGTGCGCGATGAACGCCGTGGTCGTGACGTCAGCAAACCAGAAGAGAGCGCCAAGAGCGATTTTCTCGCGGCCGCGCGGCGAGCTGCGCAAGCGGCGGCGGCAGATGCCGAGATATTGAAGAACAAGAATGCCAAGTCGGCCAAATCCGGGACGAGCGGATTGGCTGACGTCTTGCAGCGCCAGCGCAAACCGATTTTGATGGGCGCCCTTGCGATCATGCTGGCCCTCACAGGGTTGCAGCTTGGCAAGGCATTCCTGAACGGCGATCAGTCCACGGTGACCTCAGATATCACACCTGCCGCTGTTGTCGAAGAGGCTCCAAAGACCTCTGATGTTGCCGACGCGAGCAAAGCGGAAGCAAGCATGCTGGCAGAAGAACCGGGCCTGCCACCGGCGATGGCAACTGCTCCGGACGCCAAGATACCTGACAGCAATGTGCGCGTGATTGCGCCATCGGATGCGCCAGCTACAATGTCTTCCGAGATTGCGCCGTCTGTTGCTCCGGAAACCCAGCAAACCAGTGCCAACCTTGAGGCCACACCGTCAGACCCTGTCCTTGCACAGCCAGAGTTGGCTGCTTCACCTGATGAACCGGCACCCGCCCCCGATGTGGCAAAAGGTGCGACCGAGTCCGTTCCCGCAGAAGCCGGACCCATCGCACTACGCGAAGCAGCCGGTTCAGGCGATGCAAAGGCGTTGTTTGAAATTGGCAGCCGCTACGCTGACGGCCGTGGCGTGGAAAAAGACACCAAGAAGGCAGTTGAATGGTATCAAAAGGCAGCTGACACAGGTTTTGCACCCGCTCAATTCCGCCTCGGCAGCCTTTATGAAAAAGGCATCGGGGTCGAGCGTTCCGCAGAGAAGGCAAAAACACTCTACCAATTGGCCGCGGAGCAAGGCAACGCCAGCGCCATGCATAATTTGGCAGTGCTGTTCGCGATGGGTGCAGCGGGACCTGCCGACAATGACTCCGCCGCAAAATGGTTTGTCAAAGCGGCTGAGTATGGGGTGAAGGACAGCCAATACAATCTGGGCATCCTTGCTGCCAAGGGTCTTGGAGTGCCGCAAAACCTTGAAGACTCCTACAAATGGTTTGCCCTTGCGGCCAAGACCGGCGACAAGGATGCAGCTTCCAAGCGTGATGAAATCGCGAACGTGATGCGCCCGGAACAGTTGCAGAAGGCACGAGCCACCACAGACTTATGGAAGGCCAAATCGCTGAATGCAGAGACCAACTCGGTCGAAGTGCCCGACTCTTGGAACGCCGACAACGGCGCGACCGCCAGCACACCTACCGTAGACATGGGCAAAGCGATCCGAAACATCCAGATCATCCTGAACCAGAATGGCTACGACGCCGGCTCCGCCGATGGCAAAATGGGTGACAAGACCAAGAAAGCCATTGCAGCATATCAAAAGGCAAACGGTATGTCTGAAACGGGTGAAGTGGACGATGCTTTGGTCAAATCACTTCTGAAAAAGGTCAAGGCCTGAGCACTGGCGAGATTGAAACATCCGTTGGTGCGGATGTTTGCTTAACCTTCATCTTTTCGTCACATAATTCCGTTTGGGACTGAGGTGGCCACACGCGTGGCCTCGATGCGGAATCGACATTTGGGAATCTACCTGCCGATAGCGGAGTTGTCCGTTAACCTGTTCACGCTGCTTGCCATTGGCGCTGCGGTCGGCTTCCTGTCGGGAATGTTTGGTGTCGGTGGCGGTTTTCTGATTACGCCACTGCTGATCCTTTACAATATTCCGCCAGCCATCGCCGTTGGCACCGGCGCAAATCAGGTTATTGCCACGTCACTTTCTGGTGCTCTGGTGCATTACAAGCGTCGATCAATCGACTTCAAACTCGGAGGACTGTTGCTTGCTGGCGGCATAGTTGGGTCCAGCCTTGGCGCGATAGTTTTCTCATTGCTGCGGCGATACGGCCAACTCGATCTGACGATTTCGCTGCTTTATGTCATATTCCTGGGTGCCATTGGCGGTCTGATGCTTGTCGAAAGTGTCGCTTCAATGCGCGCTGCAAGGACCGAGCTGCCAACAATTGCGATAACACCACCCGTGCCATCCGGTCTGCAATCGATGATCCACCGGCTGCCGTGGAAAATGCGTTTTGAAGAGTCAAAACTGTATATTTCGGCAATACCTGTTCTGGTGCTTGGACTGTTTATCGGCTTTCTCTCCGCCATCATGGGCGTCGGTGGCGGCTTCATCATGGTTCCGGCCATGATTTATCTTCTTAAAGTGCCGACAAATGTCGTCGTTGGAACCTCGCTGTTCCAGATCATATTCGTTTCGGCCTATACGACGTTCATCCACGCAACTGCCAACCATGCCGTCGACATCGTGCTGGCAACTTGCCTGATGGTGGGGGGCGTTATTGGTGCGCAATATGGTGCCGACGTTGGCCAGAAGCTCAAAGGCGAACAGCTACGCTCCTTGCTGGCAATGCTGGTGCTGGCGGTGTCGCTGCGCATTGCCTACGGCTTGTTTGTTACCCCGGACAGCATCTACACCATTGCTATCACGGGCGCGTCATGAGGCGCGCATCGTGCTTGACAGTGCTCACCGGTCTGGCGGTCATACTTATGGCGACCGTTGCGGGTGCGCAGAACGAGCTTCCACCCGAATCGCTGCAAATTGGCCTGTCCACTGACACGATTTCAATCAGCTCCAATTTCGGCGGCACGGCACTGACGATTTTCGGGGCGCTGGACGGGGCAGACCCGCTGATTCAACGTCAGGGCCGCTATGATCTTGTCGTTGTGCTTGAGGGACCCGAGGTTCCATTGGTCGTACGACGCAAACAAAGGGTCTTCGGCATGTGGGTCAACACCGCGTCCGCCAGCTTCGACCTTGCGCCGCTGTCCTATATCGTCGCTTCAACTCGAACCCTTCAGGACGTCACAAACAAACAGACTTTCAACAAGCTGGCACTCGGGGTGGCAGCGCTGAAGCTGGATTCAAATGCGGACAAGACCGCGATAGCCGGTGAGTTTTCCGAGGCCTACAAGACACTCAATGCTGACGCCGGCACCTTTTCGGAGAGCTCGGGAAAAGTTGAGTTCATTTCGCAGAACCTGTTTCGCGCCACGCTACAACTGCCTGCCAGTGTCCCTGTCGGACAGCACCAGGCTCGCGCCTATCTGTTTCGGAATGGCACGTTCATTCGTGAGAGTTCTGCCGAGCTTGCCATTGTGAAATCCGGCACAGAACAGGCAATATACCGTGCAGCGCAAGACCAGTCGATTTGGTACGGTTTTGCTTCAGTAGCCTTGGCAGTTGTGATCGGCTGGCTTGGCAATGCAATCTTCCGAAAGGGCTGAATTCTCTGCTCAGCGCGAAATTGCAGAAAAGCGCAACGAGTAGATTTGCTTTTCGCCAATCGCATGAACCACCATGGACTTTTGCTCAAACAGCCCCTTGATGGCCTCATCGCAAATGTTGAGGCCACCCGTATAGCTCCCGAAAGCCGGGAGGATCATTCTTTGTCCATCTGTCACGAAACAGCGGCGCTTGACCGCCCTTCCCCTTCCGACGACCAAAGCTGCGGGATGAAGATGGCCTGCAATCTCGCCACCATCAACCAGTGACCCGCCAGGAATATGGACCAAGCGAATGGTGCCGATGCCAAGTTCGGCACATGAATTTCCGGGAAGTAGAGCGGATTTTTCAGGATCGTGGTTGCCCGTGATCCAAAACGTTTCCTGGGCGGCACACAGTCCGACCAAATCTCCCAATGCCTCACCGTGCAGACGCGCGGCTCCCCCGATGTCATGGAAACTATCGCCAAGAAACACCAGCATTCTCGGCTTGTAGTGCAAAATCACCGACCCTAACGCTGCCAGCGTCTGGCGCGTGTCATAGGGTGGAAGGAATATGCCGCGCCGCGCCCAGGACGTGCCTTTTTCCAAGTGCATGTCGGAGACGATCAGCAATTGATCATCTGGTAGATAGAGCGCGCCCGACATGTCCAGAACTACAGGCATTCCCGCGACATGGGCACAAACTTGCAAGGGTGCTTCGACAAGCTTTGCCAGATGATTCATGCCGGAGTGCCTCCAGCGGCGAACATTCCAGCCGCCTCACGCAGAATATCTTCTTCCGCTTCACCCTTGATGCGTTCGCGGCCGATTTCCAGCATGATCGGAATGGAGAGCGGAGAGGGTCGGTCCAGCGGCATGTGGGTGATTCGATCCTTGATACGCTTCAACATATCGCCGAGACGCTGAATGTCGAGCAGCCCTGTGGCTGCATCAGCATAGGCTGCACGCAGGAGTATGTGGTCCGGCTCGTGCGCTCGCAGCACATCATAGATCAGGTCCGCCGAAACCGTGACCTGGCGGCCTGACTTTTCCTTGCCCGGATGGCGCTTTTCGATAAGCCCGGAGATCAGCGCGCAATTGCGGAAGCTGCGCTTCATCATCCAGCTTTCCGCAAGCCAGGCATCGAGATCGTCGCCGAGCATGTCTTCATCGAACAATCCGGCGAGTGAGAGTTCGCCGATCTTCACCATTCGCGCGATGTCGCGCGCCCCCCATACGCAGATCGAATAGTCTGTGGCAACAAATCCGAGCGGGCGGGCTCCCGCCCGTTCCAGCCTGCGGGTCAACAGCATGCCAAGGGTCTGATGTGCCAAGCGGCCTTCAAACGGATAGGCTGCCAGATAATAACGGTCATCACGGGGAAATGTTTCAACCAAAAGGCTTCCGGCCGTTGGTAAAACTGATTTGTCACGCTGAATTTCAAGCCAGTCGCGCACTTGATCCGGAAGCCTTTTCCACTCTTCCGGATTGGCCAGCATCTCGCGCACCGAAGCCGCAAGATAGGTGGACAGCGGGAACCTGCCTCCGGCGTAGGCGGGTACTTTTGCGTCTTCATCATAGGCCTTGGAGACATAACATTCGCTCTCGCGAATGCCCTCAAACCTCAAAACTGCGCCTGCAAAGAAGAATGTGTCACCGGCCGACAGCATTTCCAGAAAGCTCTCTTCGACCTTGCCCAGCACGACCCCGCCTATGGACTTAATGCCCTTCCCTTGCCGCACGAGACGCACATTGAGCACTGGCGCCTCAATGATGGTGCCGACATTCAGTCGGTATTGCTTGGCGATCAACGGATTTGAAACACGCCATTTTCCATCGGGATTTTTCCGGATACGCGCGTAGCGCTCATAGACACGCAAGGCATAGCCGCCGGTGGCAACGAAATCGATCATCTTGTCGAATGTGTCACGATCAACGTATACATAGGGCAGCGCGGTTATAATCTCCCTGAAAAGATCGTCTGCATCAAACGGCTCGGCGCATGCCATCCCCAATATGTGTTGCGCAAGCACGTCCAGCGCGCCGTCGCCGACCGGCGGGGTGTCCTGTGCGTGGACATAGTTTGCGTTAATCGCCGCTTGGCATTCAAGAACCTCAAAGCAGTTTGCTGGTACGAGCATGGCTTTGCTCGGTTCGTCCAGCCGGTGATTGGAACGACCGATGCGCTGTGCCAACCGACTGGCACCTTTTGGCGCGCCAACGTGGATAACGAGATCAACGTTACCCCAATCTATGCCCATGTCGAGCGTCGATGTCGCAACGACGGCGCGTAGCCGATCTTCGGCCATTGCCTGCTCGACCTTGCGCCGCTGCGAGGCGTCAAGCGAGCCATGATGCAATGCAATCGGCAATGACTTGTCATTGTTGCGCCACAGTTCCTGAAACAGGAGTTCAGCTTGGCCGCGGGTGTTTACAAACAACAGCGTCGTCGAATGCCGCTCGATCTCGTCGTAGATTTCGCCCATGGCATGTCGGGCAGAGTGGCCCGCCCACGGGATGCGTTCCTCTGTCTTGAGGATCGAAATCTCTGGCGATGCGCCTTCTGTTACACAGACAAGTTCGGCACGGGACACATCAGCGGTTTGCGGCACCAGCCAACGGCATAATTCCAGTGGATCAGAAACCGTTGCTGACAGGCCAATAACACGAAGTCCTTTGCGCAGCGTGTTCAGCCGGGCAAGACCAAGCGACAGCAAGTGCCCGCGCTTTGATGTGACCAGCGAGTGCAATTCATCGAGAATCACGAATTCGAGGTCGCCGAAAAAGTCTGCTGCATCGCGGGATGCAAGCAGCAACGCCAATTGCTCAGGCGTTGTGAGCAAAATATCCGGTGGCACAAGCTTTTGACGCTGGCGCTTGTGCATCGGCGTATCGCCGGTGCGGGTCTCAATGCTGACCGGAAGACCCATTTCCGACACCGGCTTTGCCAGATTTCTCTCAATATCCACTGCCAGTGCCTTGAGGGGAGAAATGTAGATCGTATGGATGCCGCGTGGGCGCTCGCCAAGTCGCTTCTTTGGGCGACGCGAAAGGCTGACCAACGTCGGCAAAAATCCGGCGAGTGTTTTGCCCGCGCCTGTCGGCGCGATGAGAAGTGCAGACTTTCCATCACTCGCTTTCGCAAGCAGTTCCAGCTGGTGCGCCCGCGGTGCCCAGCCGCGCGCGGAGAACCAGCGTTGGAAGGTCACCGGCAACAGGTCGTTGGCAGAACTATCAGCCATCGCCGCTCATGCTCGACTTTGATTTATGTGCGATGACAAGGAGCCCTTCAATTGCAGTTTCACCATCCATTCGAATAATTTCCGCGCGCATTTCGAGCGGGATAAATCCGGCGGAACGAAGACACGCAACGATATAATTCGACGAGTGGGCATAGCGCATCGAAGCGCGCAATTGGCAGTCATTTCCAAGCTCATTAAGCTCAATTGAGAAAGCGAAACGTCCCGCATCTGACAAGTGGCAAGCCGCCGCCTGCATGACTGACTGCAGCGGGCCCAGATAGATGAACACGTCGGCGGCGATGATCAAATCAGCCTGTCCAGCAGCCGCAATACCGTCAATCAGGTCTGCTTTGATGAGCTTGGTATAAAGGCCTTTCCCGTCGGCCTTCGCCAACATCGCTGCAGACAGATCAACACCTGTCGTGCGGTCTGACTTGGCGCCTAAAGCCTGCGCCATCAATCCGGTGCCGCAGCCCAGATCAATGCAGTGCTTAAACTTGCGGTTTGGTCCACTGCGTTCAACTATCTCAGCCAAAAGCTCTGGAACACGATATTTTAGTCTTTCGACAAGTGATTTGTCGAACTTTTCAGCATAGTCATCGAACAGTGCTTCAACATATGCTGTGTGCGGAAAAGCCAAAGTCTCACCGCGTAGGTATGCAAGTTTCAAGCGGGCCCCAAACTTGTCTTCGGGTGAGGCAGCAAGCACCCGGTTAAAGGCATCGAGTGCGCGTTCGGCGTCTCCGGCATTCTCAAAATATTCGCCTGCCTGAAACCAGCCAGCGGCCCACTCATTCGCCAATTCAAGCGCCTGCTGCATTACCTCGGCAGCTGCTTGAAAATCGCCCGATTCACCCAACATGCGTGCATAATCCGCGCGCTTGTCTGCAACAAGATTTCCCGATGAAAGGTTGGTCTGCATCATGATTCCGTTTCAAACGATGCTATGCTGCCGCCGCATTGCAGCTGCAACCAGTTTTTAGATCGGCACCGTTTGTATGAAGCCTGAAGAGTTTCTCCATCCAACCAGTTCAGGCCTTTATTGTGCGGCGGGCGGGTTCTACATTGACCCGCATGTGCCGGTGGACAAGGCCCTTATAACCCATGCTCATTCTGATCATGCACGCAGCGGGCATCAAAGCGTGCTCGCATCCAAAGAGACATGCGACATCATGCAAATCCGGCTCGGTGCAGACGCCGCCGGGTCGTTCCAACACGTTGCTCTGCGCGAAGGCCAGACTGTCAACGGGGTGAAGGTCACATTTTATCCTGCCGGGCATGTGCTCGGTTCATGTCAAATCCTGCTTGAACATGCCGGGCTGCGTATTTGCATCTCTGGTGATTACAAGCGGACTGTCGACCCAACCGTTCTCCCGTTTGAGCCAGTCGGCTGCGATGTTTTCATCACCGAAGCCACCTTCGGCCTGCCGGTATTTATCCATCCAAATCCTGATCATGAAATCATGAAGCTCGTTCAGTCTGTCAAGGATCATCCCGAATCTGACCACTTTGTCGGCGCTTATTCGCTTGGTAAAGCACAGAGGGTTATCGCTCTGCTGCGCAAACTTGGGTACGAGGACGAAATCCTGATGCATGGGAGCATGGACGCGGTCTGCGCCTATTACCAACGCTGCGGCATTGATCTTGGTCCATTGGCCAACCTTGTTGAAACAGGAAAGAAGCGCGGCAGCGGTGGCAGCATTATCATTGGTCCGCCATCTGCTATCGGCACAAAGTGGGTCAACCGCATGATTGATCCGATATTTGCTTATGCCTCTGGCTGGATGCGCATCCGGCAGCGGGCAAAGCGTGCAGGCGTGGAATTGCCGCTGATCTTGTCAGACCATTGCGACTGGCCGGAACTGCAACAATCCATTCGCGACAGTGACGCAGAAGAGATCTGGGTTACGCATGGCAATGAAGATGGTTTGGTGCATTGGTGTCAATCGCAAGGATTTGCTGCGAGACCACTGCGGCTGGTCGGCTTTTCTGATGAAGGCGATTGAACCGTGAGACGCTTTGCTGATTTGCTTGAAGCGTTGACCTTCGCGCCCTCGCGGAACAGCAAGATCGCGCTTGTGGTGCAGTATTTCGAACAAGTGGCCGATCCGGACCGCGGCTACGCGTTGGCGGCATTGACGGGTCGATTGACCTTTTCAACGGTCAAACCGGCGCTCTTCAAGACTCTGATTTCCCAGCGGATTGACCCGGTTCTGTTCCAACTGTCTTATGATTTTGTCGGAGATCTTGCCGAAACAATTGCGTTATGCTGGCCATCAAAAGGCACCGCTGACGACCTACCGCTCGCCGACGTGGTTGAAAGGTTAAGTTCTATCAGTCGCTCTGACGCTGCGGTCGTGCTGGCGCAGATGCTTGACAGGCTGGAACCAACCTCGCGGTTTGCGCTGATCAAGCTGGCGACTGGTGGCATGCGGGTTGGCGTTTCAACAGGCCTCGTACGGCAGGCGGTGTCGAGATGGTCGGGGCAAAGTGAAGAGGATGTTGAAGATGTATGGCACGTGGGCGAGCCGCCCTACGGCAGTCTGTTCAATTGGCTCCAAGGATCGGGAGCCAAACCGGAGACTGGTGCGACACCGCGCTGGCGTAGCTTCATGCTAGCGCATCCGCTCAGCACTGAAGATATTAGAGAACTCAACGCCAACGATTTCATGGCCGAATGGAAGTGGGATGGGATCAGGGTTCAAGCAATCAGCGATGGTTTACAGACGTGGCTCTATAGCCGTTCCGGCGATGACATCACCGCTGCATTTCCTGATATTGTTTTGCCGCCCGGATTCAATGGCTGCCTTGATGGCGAGTTGCTGGCCAAACGACTTGACTGCGAACAACTCTCGCCCGGCACATTCAACCAACTGCAGCAGAGGCTGAACCGAAAGACACCAAATGCCCGCCTGCTTGCCGACAGTCCGGTATTCTTGAGATGCTATGACCTACTTTTCCTTGATGGCAAGGACCTGCGGGCAATGTCTACGGTCGAACGCCGACAAAAGCTTGAACGCGCAATCAACGGCACGAACAGTGACGTGATAGACGTTTCCGCCACATTTCAAGTTGATGACTTCGAAACGCTCAACCGCCTCCGGCAGACCCCGCCAGACCCTGCCATTGAGGGTGTCATGCTCAAGCGCAAAAATGCGCCTTATCTGGCTGGCCGGGCCGCTGGTGCATGGTACAAATGGAAAAAGGCACCCCTGACTGCGGATGTTGTGTTGATGTACGCACAGCGCGGCCATGGCAAGCGTTCCGGAATTTACTCGGATTTCACCTTTGGTGCGTGGACAGATGATGGCAAGGTACTGCTTCCAGTTGGCAAAGCCTATTCCGGCTTTACTGATGCGGAGCTCGCGCGGATAGACCGCTATGTCCGCGAAAACACTACCGACCGATTTGGCCCGGTCCGCTCTGTCAAAGCCGAGGCTGAGTCCGGGCTGGTGTTCGAGATCGAATTTGAAGGCATTGGTCTGTCAACGCGGCACAAGTCCGGGGTTGCGTTGCGGTTTCCAAGAGTCTCTAGACTTCGCTTCGACAAACTTCCGAAGGACGCTGATACGGTGCACAGTTTGAAGGCTCTAATAGGCTAGTTTTTCTGACGGTTACTCTTCGGTGACACGGACGCGGATGGAATGGATTTCTACTGGCTCCGCTTTGCCTTCGATGTGCGCGCTGATCGACAAAACGCCGGATGCCTCTGGAGCGTTATCGTTGAGCTGGACGGACACAAGGTTGTCGCCAACCTGGTTGTCCAGTCGGAAACGCGTGCGCTGGCATGCGCCCATCCCTGCAAGGTCGCAAGCCACTGAAATTTGCGCGCCTTCGGCGTTGACTGCCCTTGCCTTGATGTCGAAAATTATCTTCTTGCCTCGAAAACTCTCGAGCAAACCTCGACCGACTTCGACCAACGCCATGGCTTTGCCGGGTTCTCCATCTGGCAGTTTCAAAAGAACAAAAGCCGACGACCCTGAACCCATCAGGTCCGCTGCCATCCCTCCGGCTAGTTCAATTGTTGCCGCGTCCGCCGGGGTGAATACAGAAATCCAACCCTCATTTTCGTCAGATGCATTGCCAAGCTTCGGCGCGCTGTTGCCGGTGGCCGCTTGTGTTGCGCCAGTGCCGTCTTGATTTGCCCATTGTGCTGGGATACCAGACGTCCAGAACAACCATCCGAGCATTACCAAAAGCGCAACAAACAGCGCGGCAACGAGAAATCGATAGCGTCCTGAATTTGCGGTTCTTTTGCTTCCAACGAGTCGCTCAGCAGGCGGACCCCGCTTGCCTCCGGTTTCCACTCGATCAACACGTTGCCGCTGGGCTGACACTTCGTTGCGCGCCACAGATTTTGGCACGGCAATCGGCTTTACTGGGGGAATCATCTGTTCCGTCGCAGCAGTAAACTCGTCCTCTATCTGCGCAGAAAATCGATGCAGTTTTCTGATGCGATCATGCCTTGCCTCGGTGGTCATTGTCGGGTGCGCTGCCATTGAGCGCCAGAGCGCCACTTCTGCCGAGGCATAGACGCGCTTCCGGAATGCCGGGTCTAAAGGATCACCCTTTTCCAACGCGTTTCTGATGGCTCGTTCAATCGGGTCCAACGCCGCATCGCCTCACACGGGACAAAGCCAGGCGCATTCTGCGCCTGCGTTCTTCATAGTCCCCTGGTAAACACATAAGCGAAAGCCATTACGGTGCAAAGCCCTGATAAGCCCAACCAGCACTCTTAGCCGAATTCAAGTGCAGGAAGGCCGTTCGAAAGTTCCAATATTCCTCTGCATCGATTTTCCAAACACTTGCAAAGCTCGAAAATCCACGCCATTGTATTTGACGTTTGCGTAAACGTTATTCATTCATCCGGAGGGTCTCATGACGCTTTCAACACTTGTGGAAGGCCGCCTGAGCGTTCCTGCCGTTGCTGCACCATTGTTTATCATTTCCAATCCAGCGCTGGTGATCGCGCAGTGCAAGGCTGGCGTCGTCGGCTCTTTTCCCGCGCTGAACGCCCGGCCTGCCTCGCAACTCGATGAGTGGCTCTCCGAGATCACCGAGACACTTGCAGCCTATGACAAGGCGAATCCAAACCAAAAATCGGCGCCTTTTGCTGTTAATCAGATCGTTCACCGCTCGAACACGCGCCTTGAGCAAGACTTGGCGCTGTGCGCGAAATACAAGACTCCAATTGTGATCACCTCGCTTGGTGCTGTGCCGGAAGTCAGCAGCGCAGTTCACTCTTGGGGCGGCATTGTGTTGCACGACATCATTACAAACCGGCATGCCAACAGTGCCGTGCGCAAGGGAGCGGACGGGCTCATCGCTGTCGCAACAGGTGCCGGCGGCCACGCGGGAACATTGTCACCATTTGCCCTGGTGCAAGAAATCCGCGAATGGTTTGATGGGCCGCTGCTTTTGTCCGGTGCGATTGCAAGTGGCAGGGCAATTTTGGCAGCACAGGCAATGGGAGCGGACTACGCCTACATTGGCTCGCCATTTATCGCGACAAACGAAGCCCGCGCCAGCGATGCGTACAAGGAGTTGATAACCAAGTCGTCGGCTTCTGATATCGTCTACTCAAACTATTTCACGGGCATACACGGAAACTATCTAAAGGGTTCAATCGTCAAGGCTGGGATGGACCCTGACCATTTGCCGGAAGCTGACCCGTCGAAAATGGATTTCGACAAAGCGACCACTGGTGCCAAGGCATGGAAAGACATTTGGGGAGCGGGGCAAGGTATTGGCGCAGTGAAATCTGTTGTCTCGACCGCTGATCTGGTCAGGCGCTTGGCCGCCGAATACAAGGCCGCCAAAGCAGACCTTTGCAGCCTCGGATGAACGTCCGGGTTCCGACAATCTTGGACTTGCTTTTGGCAGTCGCTGCGATTAACAACCCGGAAATGTTGCGGGACCTGTCCGCATCGGCATGCCGCTTTAGCTCAGTTGGTAGAGCACATCATTCGTAATGATGGGGTCAGGTGTTCGAGTCACCTAAGCGGCACCAACAATTTCAATGACTTAGCCATTATTTTCGCGCTTGAAAGTTGCCGGAGCAAATTGCGGACAACATTAGGGGCAACAACGAAAAGCCTTCATTTTCAAGCCGCAATTGCCTCAAGAAGTGACTCCATGTCCTCATTGTCGGCGATGAATCGCTTGCGCCGATACATTTTGATCAGGTAACTGGCATGGATTCGCCGAGTTGATAGCTGTTCGCAGCGGAATTTCAGGAAGTCTCGAAAGGCTTCCTCAGCCGCATTGTGCGCCGCCTGATACCTCGCCTCATAGGCCTTGCTTTCCTCTGCCGTGCGCCCCTTGCGGTCGTCGTCAATCATCGACTCGAACGCCTGTTCTGCAGCCATGAACCGGTCGTATGCCGCGACAAGCAACGGTTCTTCGTCGCTGTCTTTCGGCACCGCAGGTGGATTGAGGAACAAGTCGTCGAGACGGTCTGATAGCACCGTGGCGTTCATCTTGGCGAGGTCCAGTGCCATTCTCGCCGCTTCGACTTCGACAGTCGGTATCATTTCGTTGAGCAGCACACGCGCGAAAATGCCGCCCAGGAACGCATGAGCGATGATGGCCGCACTCTCTGCGTTTCGAACACTGGGCTCCAGATCGCGCAAGACGTTGTGAGCAATGTTCATGATTGGCGTCCTTTCGCCCCAATGAGATTGGTCAGGCAAGCCGCCGCCTTCTCCAGCCTGTCGGCTGCATCATCGACCACCATCTGAAGCGCTGACTGGTGGCGCAGATCAGCAATTGCTTCCGTTGCCATGCGCAGGTTGACCAGATGCAGAGAGACTTCGTTGAGGAGGTCGATTGAGTCCTGCAAATCAACCGGCCCGGCGTTCGTGACGTTTGGCATTGTTTTCTCCATTGCAACACTGTAGCGATTTGTTAATGGTGTAGCGATATTTCCAATTTATCGCTACGTCAAGGCGATTTCAATACAATGGAGCGATTAATGACACCCTCTCAATGCCGGATGGCGCGTGCCGCTCTGGCCCTCGGTGTAAGGGAACTGTCTGAATTGGCCGACGTGTCCACAAACACAATCACCCGTTTTGAGCGCGGCGAAGAATTGAAGGGGCGGACCATCACGGCCATTCAATCGGCACTCGAGGCCGCAGGGATCATCTTCATTGCAGAGAACGGCGCTGGCCCGGGTGTGCGCTTGGCGAAGAAGGGGCAAGCCGGTGAAGCCTGATCCGCTTTTCCTTTCCGATGAGCAGATTGCTGACAGAGTTGGCCTTTCAACCAAGGACTGGGAGATTGCAAAGTTCAGCCTTGAGCGCGGCGGGTTTCCTATGAAAGACCCCGTGTTCGCCAACAAGCGCTATTGGCCGGCTTGCAGGGCGTTTCTGGACAGGCGCTATGGTTTGGCCTCACAATCCGCATTGCAAACTGGATCAGGTGAAGACGGCGAAGAGACTTGGTCGCGACCCAATCGAACGGTCAAACCAAGGTCGCGTTGACCTCTGCCACAAGCGCCTTCATTTGCCGACCGATTTCCTCAAACTGAGGCACCATGTGAACAGACGCGGCGTCGAAGTGTTCCGGCGTCAACCCCGTGCCCTTAAGATGGTCTAGAGGTTCACTGCCCTTGAGATACAAGACCAGTTCATCAAACCAATCCGGTGTGATCAAAATTGGTTTGGCGGCAGCTTGTGTCACCAGCATTTCCAGCCAAAGTCGCGTTGCCTGCAGTTCCGTTTCGATGTCACGCATGTTGCATCGCCTTCTTCACGCCGCGCAGTTTTGTGCGGTCTGTTGTTTCGACCAGTTGCAGGGCGCACCCAAGCGCGCCAAGCATAAGAGGCAGCGAGACGCACCCGAGGGTCCGCGCATGGTTCTTGCCCGCCCCAGCTTCGATCTTGCTCACGTAGCCGCCCTGCAAGCCGCTGACATGCTCCACTTCCATGTGAGACAGGCCGAGTTCCTGCCGTCGGCTTCGCAGGGCGGCTACGAGGTCTGAATATTCAGTGATTGGCCCGGTCAGGGCTTTCTCGGGCAACCCTGCCGCCTCAATGTTCCTGCCAGCATCGAACGACGCAAGCCAGGCATCAACAGCCGCGATTGAAAAATACCGGTGTCCTTTGACCTTCACAGGCCGGGGGAACCTCACCGACGGATCGTTAAGCCACCTGCCAAGCGTTGTCGCTCCGATGCCAAGGCGCGACAGGACTTCGGGCGCTGAGCAGTAGCCTTCAATCTTCATTGCGGCCAGCATCACGCTCGCGAATTCGGATCATGTTGACCACACCACCGAGTTCGCGTTCAAGCATATCTTGCTCACCAGCGACCCAGTCTTGGATACCCTCAGCGGGTCCATTTGGGCGATAGATCACCGCTCCATAAAGTTCGCCGCCCAACTGGTTTGTGAACAGACGGGCCAAGCGCTCGCCAAGCCGATTCCGGAGGCGCTCATGAACGAACGCGTCATTTACGCCAAGACTATTTGCACTGACCTGCAGCCGCTCAGCCACGCCATGAAAGCCGTTGATCGCTTTGATTCCGGCAAGGAAGTTCTTTTCCGCTGCGGCAACATGTGACACTGCCGCTGCAATCTCGCCTTCCATTCCGGCAACGGTTTTCAACTCAGACAGTTTAGACTGCCAACGATCAGCCGTCAGCCTCAACTCGGCAATTTGCTGCGATAGCGACTCGTCGGCCTCGCGGAAGCCCTCCATTTGGTCCAATATGTCTCGAAGATCAGCTGTCTTCGCGAAGCCCTCCCCTTTGAGGCTTGCAGACATTCGTTCTTCTGCCATGGCACGTCGCTGGCTGTCGAGTTCAGACCGGCGCGACCTGACCAAATTTCGGTTCTCGGAAAGCGCGGCGAGGTTCGCAGCAACAGAGTCATACCCGGCCTGGGCGGCGGCAACATTTGATTCCATTTCAATGCCTTTCATCTTGTTCCACATTCGCCCACACCCTGCCACTTTCGACTTTTTGCGCAACGCACTGGATTGCGGGCGCTACTCCAACTTGTCGAAAAGCCACCGCAGATAAAAGAGATTCTGGCCTATCATCAGCCGCCGAAGTCGGTGCGTGTCCGCGTCCGTCCATTTGAGGTTGGCAAGGTCGCTGCCGATAGCCAGCACCGCCTCAAGCTTGTTGGCCGTTGGTCCGAGCAGCGCGCCAAGGCTTGACCGGCTGACATATCGCGAATCAGGGCGGTTCGCCCCGGCAAGACGAAATGCATCAGCTGCGCCGCCTGTCAGCTTTGACGAAATCGCGTTCGCTTCGGAATACCAGCCGAGCAGGCCAGCGCGGGTTACACCGGCCTTGAAAAGGTCGCCCATCTTGGAAGACATGTCGCGCCCGGTGATCTCCGAATAGGCATACTCTGCCAGCACTCCAAGCCCGACAGCCGAAACCAAGCCCTGCAGCGCCTGGGCGTCACGGGCCTGCAGGCCGCGCACCAGAATGCGCTCGTTTGCGGCGGCAACAAAGCTCTTGTATTGCAGGATAAGCGAGGCGATGGGGTTTGACATGGCGAGAGGTTTTTCCGCTCCCGGTGTCAAGATCATCAGATCCACGTCGCGCGAAACAGCCCCCTCGAAAGCATCCCGAGCCGCCACGTCCTGCCAATTGCCCGTGTTAGGAATCCTGATCCCGTCGATCACGTCCGAGCCTGCAGGCTGCATCATTTCGGCATGAATGCGTTGAGCCATCGGCGCATCGATTCCTGCCTCTGCCAAGTCCCTGAGCTGGCGCGCGCTCACCTTGCCTTCTGCAGAGGCGGCGATTGCCCGCGTGTATTCGCCCGAAGCCACCATGCCAGCGGCGAACTTGCCGAAGTCCGTCCAAGGCGTGATGAGTGACGCGAGTCCGAACTTGTCAGACGCCGCCTTGACCCCGCGCTCAAACTTGCTGCCCGGACGATAGGTGTCTGTCACGTCGGCAATGGCGCTTGTGCGGGTGTTCAGGTAGGTTTCAGCGGCAATGCCGAGCGTCTGTAGCCGTGTCCGATAGGTTTTCAATGCCTTGCGGGTTTCGGGCTTGAACAGCGCCTTGGCAAACGGTCCCCATGCGTTGCGGAACGCTCCCTCGAACCCGTGACGCCATTGCATGCCCGCCAGATCGGGCAGCGACGACAGCGCCGCCCCGCCGAGGTTTGTCATCATGTCATACCGTGCCGCCGTCGTCGCCATCCGGCCCATGAACCGGGTGCGAGGGTCGCTGGAAACGCCGTAGGTGTGACGTATACGGTCACGCATGGCTGCAAGGTCCGCCTCGACTGCATCCGCCCGCGCCTTGATCTTGGCGCGCGCCTTCGGGGTTGCTGCCGCATGCATCTGCTCTGCTGCCTCTTCGTGAAGGCGGCGAAAAACGTCTGTCATGGCAATGTCGCCAAAGCGCTCAGTCAGGAGAACGTCAGGGACAATGGTGTTGAGAAACAAATCCGACGTGTTCAACGAATCGGTGTCGAGAAAGTCTCTGACCAGCGCATCCGGTATGTGGAACGAACGCGCAGCAAGTGGCCCCCGAGCATCGCGGCCAAACCCGGCGCTTGCTGCGCTGTCACGTGCCGAGCCGAGATCGTAGGGTAGGCGTCCATCGGGAGAGCCGACAATGCGGTCAATGATTTCGTCGGCAAGCGCGTCGATCTCCTGAGCCGATTCAAGCCTCGCCTTTGAAAGGATGCGCGCAACAGCCGCGTTAACTTCCTTGTCTGCAGCCGTGCTTCGAAGAGCGGGCGCGCCTCCCGTCATGTCAGTGGTGATTGTCGCATTGCCATCCGCGTCAAACGTCACCTTGCGCGGTGCGGTTAATGATTTGGCTAGGGGCGCCAAACCTGCGCCTTTCTTCGCCCGCGCGGCGATTGCCGATTGCGCAGCGGTCGCGCTTCTGCCCTTCCATTTGCCAAGATTGGCTTCGATGTCAGAGCGCAGCCTGTCACGCTCTGCAGTAATTTTCGCAATTCTCGTATTGAGGTCGTCAATTGCTGCCGTCTTGCCCGATACCTGATCAGCGAGCACGTTCCCCCTGCCCCTGATCTGCTTTTCAAATGTCGTCCCTTCTGCCGCCCGGGCTTTGCTTCGGCGCGTGTTCAAGTCCGTCAGCGTCTCCCGGAGCGCCGTCGCGCGCCCAAATGAAAACTTGTTCATGCGCTGCATTTCGTCCGCGCGGGTCTGCAGCGCGGCCAACGTGTCCTCTCTCCCGGCAACTCGCGATTCGAGGCCGGACAAAACGTCGTCATAAAACGACAGCATTTCGTGTTGCTGCTGCAGGTCGCTGCGAATCGCCGTCTTCGTCCGCTCTTCGACCGACAGCCAATCGCTGATGATCTGCCGCGCGCGCGGGCGTTCGCCGATTAGCTTTTCCTTATTCCAAACCCTGATCATGTAGCTGTAGGCGGTCTTAGCATCGACGCCTTCCGGCAACAGCCCGGCCTTGATTGCCCGGTCGCGCCAAGGATCGAGCACAGTCTGACGGATGAATTTTGCCGTTTCGGCGACTTCCGGGACTGCGTGAGTGTCATCGCTTCGCAGCGCATCATCGACCAGCGAGCGAAATTCTGGGAACGTCGCCTTTTCACCGGTCCTGAAATGGTCCGCGCCCCGCGCCATGCGCTGACTGAGCCCCTCGGACAGCCCCTCGGGCTCATGGCCGAACCTGTAACGGGCATACGCGCTGTCGAATTGCTTTAAGAGCGCAACACGGGATTTCGACGTTTCCATTCGCGCCAGGCGGTCAAGCGCCGGACCTTGCGTCGTGGCAATACCTTCCCTGTTTTCCTTGAAGATGTAGGGCGTCTCGACCAGATCAGCGACGGCGCGGCGAGCCGAAAGGAATGGTGAAGTCAGAACCCGGCGCGGCGGCGCTACCTTCGCAGTCGGGTCAGAGAGCCGAGAGAGCATCCGGGGCGTGTCGAGTTCCAAAGCCCGTTCATCGCTTACCGCTGCACCAACCGACGCCGCCCCGGCCTTCGGAGCGGGGTTTCCGGCAACGTCTTCGCCCCATGCAACCCGGTCGCTTTCCAGCTTTGTAACAATCGCAGCCCGCTCCGAACGGGACATCAGCGCGCCTGCACCAAAGCCGAGAAGCGCGGAAAGCGCTGTTGCCGTGCCGACGCTCCAGCCAAACTCTTCGCCGGTCATGTCCGGAGAGGTCATCTTGAGCGCAGTCTGTGACAGTGTGGCGGACACGGCACCGGATATCGCCGTATCGCCAGCCACCCGAAAAGCCGTGTAACCGGCCTTCGCTCCTGAAAAGACCTTGAACAGCGGAAGCGCAATCGTTGGATCGGCCATACCGGCCCCGAGAGAGGCGACGTAGCCAAACCACCCCGCACGGGACATGCTGTCACGCGCCGCGTCGTCCTCGTCCCATTCGCGCATGATCGAGCGCGTTTCCTGCTCGGAATAGCTTGTCGAAAAACGCGAAATGTCGCCCTCGTATTTTGTCCCGGCAACGATGCTCAGTGGATTATGCGAAGGGTCGTAATCATCGCCGAACCGATTCCATGCATGGCGAGCGGAGCGCAGCGGCCAATTTCCAAGTGTGAACGCGCCGGAAACAGTTTCGCCCCACCCTGCCGGTTTCGGCTCTTTGAAAGCCGGGACCGACTGCCGGGGGCGAACCGGAATGAATTCATCAGGTGTGAGGCTCATTGAACCGGTCCAATCGTGAACAGAGGTTTCAGCCACTGATCGAGCGCGTCTTCGCGGGAGACAGGCCGATATTGCTGCCGGTCATCTTCAAAACTTTGCAGTGATTTCGTCTGCGCCGCCGACGGGTCCGGAACCCACCGCAACGGCCGGCCTTGTTTATCCTGCAGCAGGTCTGACTCGCCGGTGTCCGGATCTGTGACCGAGATCAGATAGCCCGGCCCCTCGCGCGCCTGAACTGCCGATTCCGTCTTTCGATCTGCAATCAACGCCGCGCCTTGAACGTCAAAGCCTTGCGCACCGGCGACGGCCTTGAGGTCGTCTGCAATCCAGTCGTGACCGCCGTTGATTTCGGGCAGGTGCGATTCGGGCGCGAGATACATCAGCCGCCCATTGTTGGCCTGCGATTCGCCCCAATAGCGCTGCATGCGCTTGAGCGTCTGCTCTTTGGCACTGCCAGCGTCCTGCGAAACCGCAAATCGGTCAGCAAAGATCGTCTCAAAGTCTTCGACAAGTTTCCGCTTTGTCAGATCATCCGTCGGAGCATCAGCGCCAAAGAAGCCAACGCCAAGCCCGGACGCGATTTGATCAAAGGTGAAGGCCCGCGCTTCCTTGTGACCCTTCTCAATTACCGGCTTCATGCGCTTTGACCAGCTTGGATCGTTGCGGTCTTTCAACCACTCGGCAGTCTCCTTTTCCGAGAAATAGGACACCCGGCTTTGCCAGTCCTGCAGCCGGTCAACTGCATCCTTGCCGAATGACCGCTCGACCTCGAACAAGCCCATTGAACCCTCGACCAGATCGAGCGCCCTCATGGCTTCAACATGCTTGGCCGGATCAAGCGACATAGCCGCGCCCTTGACTGCGCTCATCACCTTGCCGCTCGAAAGTGTGCTGGCAAGAGTTTTCGGCGTCAGTCCTTGCGCCATGGCATCTGTCAGGGTGCGGATCGATTTCGCATCGCCAGTTCCCCAAATTTGGGCAACTTGTGCACCGTCGCCAACGCTGACCGCCGAGCCGCCGCGTGTCAGGCCCCGCGCGTTCAAGATATCGACCGCCTTTTGTCTTTCGGAGAACGCTGCAGTGAGTTTGGCTGGATTGGACAGATCAAGTGGCGACGGCTGTTCGAATAGGCCCCGAGCGGCCCCATACCCTATCGAGTCCTCGGCAAGCGCCTTTGTCTTTGCTTCCTGATGACGAGTAAGCGCAGAGAGCATTTCCTGCTGCGCAATCGTCGCTCCCTGCCCGGCATCGGCCTGTAGCGTTGAAATCAGCGAGGCGGACTGTTCAGGCGGGAGAAGGTCTTGCGTTGCAGCGAAGCGCTCCGCTCCAAGGAAGCGGGTGATTTCCTCTTTTAAGTCATTGTCGTTGATCACGGCCATCTGGCGATACAAAACGCCTAGGTCTTCGTTAGAAGGGCGTTCGGAGCGCAGAACACCGGCTTTGATCTCGCCGAACAGGTCTGCCGTGTCAGTGGTGACTTCTGTTTGCCATTCCTTGACGAGTTCCAGATCGAGTCCGGAATAGTCGGTGCCGCTCGATTGTCCGCCACGAGTTCCATCATCTTCAATGTGCCAGTTCTCATTGCCGAGCGGAAATTTCAGCCCAAATTGACCGGCGTTATCATGCAGCCACTTTACAACGTTCGGCGGCGCGTTTTTGAGAGATTGTCCGTTATAGCCAAGATCAGCGGCCTTGCCGTGGGTATGCTGTGAACCTTTTGACCCTTCCACACCTTCGGGCGGCGCAACCCATTTGCGCGCTTCTGCAACAGACCCATATTTCTTGAGCGCGCCCTGCCAAAGTTCGGCTTGTCGCTCAGGCGAGCGATAGCCAGAGTAAATGCCAAGCCCTTCACGGATTTCAGGAGGCGCGGCCCGCAGCAACTGCGAAACCTTGACAGAAAAACCGCCGTCCATGCCATCAATGTGAGACGCATTCTTGTCTGTCCGACCTCGGAGAAACTCACGCGCCGCGTCAACAGCCACCGGTGGCACTTTGCTGATAGTAGGATTGCCAGCCTTGGCCTGTTCCAGAACCTTGAGTTGGTCGGGGTCTGACATGCCGGCGAAACGGGCGAATGCGCGCTCATTGATCAGTTTCACTGCCCCGGCAGCATCACCGCCTGCAGCCAATTTGCGCGCCGTCTCGTCAATGTCGTTATCATCGAGCCCCATTCCGAGTTTGAGACGTTCGGTGATTTGAGACGCCTGCTTTTTCACAGGCTCAAGATCGGCTTGGCGCACGGCCATCATATCCCCGATGCGCTCATTCATTTCGCGCGAGAATTGACGGCGCTCAGCGGGCGAGAGCGTCAGGCTCTCATCGGTCATCACCGAATCCGCCAACTTGCGCGCGGCCACCAGTCCCCCGGTTTCAAATGTGCGCCCCACCTGGCCGAGAAGTCCGAAGCCGATGTGCTTACTCTCCATCCGTTTCAAGGAAATCTGGGCTTCCTTTTCGCCAACTCCATATTCCGGATTGCCGGTCATTTCCGTGAGGATCGACCTGATACGTGTCATGCGCTCCAAATATTCGGGCGTCCCGGAGCCGCCTTTCAGCGCAAGTGCTGTCGCCTCATCATCCAGCGCCGCCGCTTCCGCTTTCAGGTTCTCGCGGCCTGTCGTTACGTCGAACTGTCGCTTCTGCTCAGAAACTCCGAATTCGAACTTGCCGCCCTCACTGTCGAGAATTGTCTGCACCGGCCCCCGGACATCCCTCGGTGCGGACGAAATCAGGTGATCACGGAAGCCCTTCCACGAAGCCCGGAATGCTGTCGGATCGCCCTTTGCCTCAACGGCAAGTTTCGAGCCGCTGAGCCGGATATCGCTGGACAGGCGTGCAAGATAGGACTGCTTGGCAACGCGATCATAAGTTCGCCCTACCTCGGATGTGTTGCCGCGAAACTTCACCTGCAACTGACCGTCGGGAGTGCGGAACACGGCATTTTCGCCGTCGCTCTGCGCATCATCCAGTTCCTTTGCCCGCAGTTGTTGCGCTGCGCCGCCCAGCGCCCGCGCCACTTGGTCAAACGGATCGGCGATATCTGCAGCCGTCACCCGAGACTGCGGCATCTGGATAACTGAGTTGTTCGCAACGATTTTCGGAAGTGTCGCCATGGCTGATCCGCCTCATTTCTCGATTGGAAAAAAATTCAAACCCTGATGATTTTGGAGAGGAAATCGTGCGTGTGAGGGTGGACTTATGCAAACCGCGCGGTTTTTGCCCCCCCCCTCTCGATTTGCGCCCTTCTGGAAAGAGCCGCCCCAAAACCGTGAGTGCCATTGCGTCAACATCAGCCGCCAACCTCGAGCGGTATCATCGGCCTGGCATCATGTTCGATTGTTGGAGCGGGTTCAGTCAGGTCGATGACATAGCCGGGAGTGATCACGTTGATGGCAACCCGCACTCCGCCACCGTCACCACCGCCGCCCTCGCCCATCAAGGCAGACGCCGCTTGCAGCCTCACTCGTTGACCGGCTGGCGAGGCCTTTAACGTCATGCTGTCTCTGATTTCGATGATAGTCGCGATGTTCTGCGCGGCTTCGCCTTCTCGCAACGCTGAAACTTGGCTGCGGTAGTATGCCAACACACTCGGCTTGTTCAGCGCCGCCCTGAGCGCCCTTGGTGTCAATCGTGCGGCTTCGGCAGCTTCGGCCTTTGAGAACCGCTTTCCGCTGTCGTCACCGAACACCATCAGGTCAAGTGCGAAGCGAACGCGGCGCGTCAAACCAGTGCGCCCGGTCGCGGTATTTGGCTTCAAAGCGCGCCAGTTTTTGATCAGCGCGTCGGGACTGGAATCAATTCGAGGGGCCACGGATGGAAGCCTTCATTAAAAGCGTCACTGCTCTGTTGCCCAGAAACCGTCCGGCCAACATGGTATGCGTTCCATCACATGCGCAAAATATTGATTCCTCTTGGAAATTGCAAATGAATTCCGCCTGTTACCGGAACATTGCGAACAGTTCCCGTAAGCGCGGCCACATCATTGCAAATGAGTTGCTCCGAAAATAGGCCGGGAATTGAGCGCTCGAAATGTCCGACGGAGCGTCGCCCGCGCTCAAAACACGTCCTATCGCGTGCTTCCCATCCCAAGAAGGGAGCAACGCGTATGGGGGTATGGGGGTATGAGAACATAGGGTTGGCGAGAGGTTGGAGGAGTTGAACATAGGGTTGGCGTCCGGTTGGCGAGGGGTTGGCGAGTGGGTTGGAGGGCAGTTGGCGAGGGGTTGGCGAGATTGATGCCGATTAGGCCGGAACCAGTCTTGATCGGTCCTTCCCGTTTATCCTGCATTTTTCCGACTTGATCACACCGGTCGCCAAGAGCCTTTGCATCGACGCCCGGAACCCAGTCTTGGATATTCCTTCTGCCCGATGATCTTTCGCGAAGACTACCCACGCCGCTGTTGACGATTCGGTTGAACCGACGCTTTTGCCTTCGGCATCAAGCGCGGCCAGAAGCTCCACAAACTCACGATCCACTCGGGCTTGCTCTGCGCTGACAGTGAGACTGTCCGGGCTTGTCGGTGAAGTGAAAACTCCCGCCTGCCATCGGAGACGGATTTCTTCGCCAACCGGTCCGTAGTTGGCCTTTTCGACCCGAAGCACACGGCTCTCGGGATCATCTTCTGCCCCAGCGTCATTTTTCAACCTCTTGAAATAGAGTCGGTTCCGAACTGAATTGTTCCAAGCGGTAGAGCCGGATGTTCCGTCGCCCCGCGCCATGCCGCCCAACGATGGGTGGGCAAGCACGACCACTGTCGCCCCGTGGTCGCTACACAGTTGCCGGATAAGTCCTATGAACTGCTGCGCTTGTGACCTTTGGTTTTCGTCGCCCGCAAATAAGTTTGCCAAGGTATCGAGCACAATGAGATCGGGCTTGATGCTCCTGACAGCCGCTTCAAGTTCCTTGAACAACGGCGTTGCACGCAAGATGTTCCGGCCTTTCTCCAGATCAGCCAAGACAGTGTCACTGCCAACCAAGGACCGATAATGTAGCCGGTGGAGATCGCTAACGCTGACATCAGCAGCGTTGCAGATATCGATCAGGCGGCGGTGTAGCTCGTCCTCGTCATCTTCGGCGCTGATGAACAAGACGGTTCCTAATCTTGCCTCTCGCCCAACCCAATAGCCACCGGTTGCTGTCGCTACGGCCAATTGCAGCGCCAGCAGACTTTTGCCGGTTCCGCCGTCGCCGAAAAGGAGCGTGACATTTCGAGCCGGGATCAAGCCTTCAATATGCCATTCACGCGGCGGCGGCGTAATTCCATCGAGCATGCTGGCCTGATGCGTCACAAGAGGCACGACGGGCTTCTCAGTCGGCCCGGATTGCCGCTCCACGTCCATCAGAGGAATTGCACCGTAAGTCATATTCCGGCCCCCTGCCTTGGCGTGAGGAATTTGCGCCGATCCAATTGGGATTCAGCCAGTGCGAGGAGTTGGCGCGAGTGTTTCAGATCCTGCCCGCAGCAAGGGCCGGGCAAGTCGAACAATTGGCGGGCGGCAAGCCTTGCTTCGACAATCGCCGAGCCGCGACAACCTGCCTGCAGCCAGGCGAGCGGCGTCCGATGCACCTGCAAATGACCGCCAAGAGAGTAAGTCGCGGCGTTGACTGCATTCCACCCGCCAAGCAAGCCAACGCGGCCAAACATGCTGAGAACGGTTTCAGGGGCACTGAGCGGCCACGCCACGAAGTCAAGGAAGTCTGTCTCACACTCGCCATAGGCGACGATCACAAATGCCGGCGTGTTGCCAGGCGCAGCGAACTCGAACTTGTTGCCGGGAAATTGTCTGATGGGCAGCACGGCGCTTCCGCAGACAAAGCCGCCAATGGCCGCAACGTCGAGACAGTTGGCCCGCACATAGTCGAGCCATTCGCGGCCAGATTCCAGACCAGCGCGAGCGGCAAACTCCAGTCTTGCGCATAGGACGGCGTCGTGAGCCAAACTTGCAAATGTATCGGCATTGCGGTAGTTTGGAGTGTCACCCGCTGTGATATAATCGCTGCCGTTCCCGGTGCCAGCCGGGACGGCAGTTCCACTTTCAGGTGGACCGTTCACACTGTGCGATTGCATTTGATACACCGGAATTTTGGGCGCGGCTCTTTGAGCGGCACACGGACCTTGCCTTTGTGGCCACAGCGACAAGACAGGGCGATTGTGATTGAGATTGTCGCGGCCAAAGACGCGAGAACAGCCGTCGTTTCCTCTCGCAGCGAGGCCTTGGACCTCCGGGCTCGAGGCGGGCCCGATGGCACATAGTCGCCGCTCAGGGATTCGGAACCGCTCCGGGCGATCCGCTGCCGCGTCAGTTCGCGGGCAAAGTTGCGCTTGGACATGACCGCGCCTCACGCCGCATCACGTTCAACGAAACGCTGGCGCAACCAGTTGTCGATCTCCTCGACTGACCAGACATTGCGTCTCTGGCCGATTTTCGCCGGCCTCGGAAACTGACCGGCCTTCATCAGGCGGTAGATGTGGGTTTTGGAAAAACAGATGCCCTTGGTTTTCAGGCCGTTCATCGTAACGACTTGCATTATCTTGCCTCTTTCTTCGCCAATCCCTGAACGTGGTGCCAACGACAAAGTAGAACGACGAAAATGAGCGATGCTCACAATTGGGTTCTATTTTAGCGCTGCGCGGTCACCTACACGTGTTCTCGGGGACATCCGGCGATGCTGTTTAGTCAGGCAAGTATTACAGGGGCGACTCCTTCAACTTTTACGCTCCCAATGAGCGCCTTAAGGTAACTAGACTGTAACATGACGTTTCCGTCAAGTCCGTCAAGCACGTGGTAACTGTTTTGTAATCAATGGCTGCACAGACGCTCGGCGTTCGGGCAGCACAATGACGTTGTCCGGACGCGGCTCGACCAATCCCAGAACGTGGTGCGCCATTCGTTCGAGAGCTTCCCGGCGCTCCGACAGGTGCGTGTGATGCGCATAACGTGCAGCAATTCCTTTCCTCGTGTGCGCCAGGATCATCTCACCCACGAGTTCAGAAACTCCAAGCTCTGAAAGCGTCGTCCTGACGCTTCTGCGGATATCGTGAATTGTGAACGGCTTGAGCGTCACTTCAACTGGGTTGCGCCCTTCTGATTCTGCAATTTGCTTGAGCGCGGCCAGCATTTCCCGGTCGAGAATTTTTTTTGCCTTCGAGAACCCGTTGATCGGCTTCCGACCGTCTATGCTGAACAACGGACCATTCGCCCCATGCTTTGGCATCGCGCTGATGATTTCCGCAGCCAGATCACTGAGCGGAACAAAATGCGGTTTCTTCATTTTCATTCTGCCGGCAGGAATCGTCCACATACGGCGGCTCAAATCAATTTCAGTGCTTGGAGCGTGGGCGGCTTCGTTCTTCCGAACACCGGTCAACAAAAGCACCCGATACAAATCCCCATAGGGATATCCAATTTTCGTCGAGGCCTCCCAAAGCGCCCTTATTTCGAGTTCATCCAACACCCGGTCGCGAGGCTCGTTATCATCGTCCGATCTCTTGGGGATAGCGACGTTGGGTTTGATGCGGTCAGCCGGAGAGGTCTCCATGCCACTGATCCCCTTGGCTGCGCCCCACGCGAACAGCATTTTTGCGTGAGCAAGTAGCGTTCGCGCCATAGAATGGCTTCCGCGACCTACGGCATCGTCAATCACTCGCTCAATATCTCTCCGGGTGATCCCAGATATCGGCCTTGAACCGAGCCCCTTTCTTTTGGACCCGTCCGGCAAAGTATAGTCATTGGAAAACTCGACCTCGAGGCTGCGCGCTATTTCCTTTGCGCTTCGCTTGATCGGGCGAGCCTTGTTGCGCGCGGGCGGGTCGCCCTTGTCCATGCCAAAGACGGCTACATTCAAATAGCGGGCAACAACTGAACGAAATGTCTCTTGCTGCCGATCAAGCTCCTTGGCTTTGACCTCGGCTAAGTGCACCTGCGGGTCGGTCCCCTTGCGAATGAGCTCAATCCATTCACGCGCTATCCGGCGAGCGTCCTCAAGACTGGTCGCTGCGTAGTAGCCAATCTTGCGGCGAGCCGGGTCACCCCTGCCGGGATACCGAGCAACGAGGCAAAATGTTTTTGTGCCGCTGTCGGTAACTCTGACAATGAGGCCAGGCACAATTGCATCAGATAGCTCGTATCTCTTGCCCGGCTCGGCAGGCTTCAAATTTTTGAGGCGTCGATCTGTCAAATTCTCTCTGGCCATACTCGACTCCGGGGCAATGACGGGCAACGAAAGCAGCGGGATTTAGGGTTACATTAGGTTTCTCAATGGAGCATTTTTCTGCTTTTTTATCAAGCAAAAACAATAGGTTCAGCCGCTTGATGTAACGTCAAGTTTCTCTGCGGAACCTAGTGCCAACTCATTCGTAATGATGGGGTCAGGTGTTCGAGTCACCTAAGCGGCACCATTTTGTTGCGCCGACGGATGAGACTCCGTTGTGGTTTAGATTTCTGTTCTGAACATTTGCTGCCAGTCAGCATGCCGTCCAAGCAGTGCCAGAGTGGTACCAAGAAGAGCGTTGCCGCTTGCGTCTGAGCCGAACGCGACGTGACACTATTATGCTGTATCTTGGAACTCACATTGACCGATGTGTTTGATCTTGGAGATTTTGACCCGCGCTCCTATGAATGGGTGTGCGTTGGGTGACTGAAGAGGAAGCACCGTTGAAAAGATCGTCCGGCATCGCGATCAGTCTTGGCCTTTTCTTTTTGCTTGGCATGACAATCGCCGCCGAGGACTTTGCATCCGGTTACTATCTCAAACAAGGTCTGTCGCGTGCGCAAGCGACGTTGCGTCTGACGATCCAAGGCCTCGAGGGACGTTTGCAGCGCTTTGAGACCTTGCCAATCTTGTTGGCAGATGACGAAATTATTCGCTCGCTTTCTTCGGATTTAGCAAATCCTGATTTACGCGCGCGCGCGAACCAATGGCTCAAACAGCGGAGTACAACTGTTCAGGCTTCCGACATTTACGTCATGACACTTGGCGGTGTTACGGTCGCGGCGAGCAATTTTGACAAGCAGGATAGTTTCGTAGGTCAAAGCTTTGATTACCGCCCTTATTTCAAGGACGCGGCAAATGGCGGTAAAGGCCGGTTTTACGCGCTTGGCACGACATCAGGCGTGCGCGGCTATTATTTTGCAACACCGGTACGCAGCAATGCCGGCACCATCATCGCCGTGATTGCACTGAAAATCGGGCTTGACGAAATCGAGGCGGAATGGCGGGCGCAGGAGTATCGAATTCTTGTGAACGACCCGGAGGGAATCATATTTTTGTCTACCGATCCTGTTTGGCTCTATCGCGGCCTCTTATCCCTAACCCCTGACAGGATTGCCAAGACCAGCACATCGCGACGCTATGCCGATGCCGACGTTTCCGAGTTGCCACATATTTCAAGTGTCGAGCATAACATCCCATTGATCCGACTTGCGGGCGATGACGGCGCGGCGCGAGAATATCTGGTTGCAAAGCAATTGATGCCAACGGCAAATTGGACAGTGCAGGTTTTGCTCGACACAAGCTATTTGCGTGGGCAGGCGCGTCTTGCCACGACTGCGCTGTTGCTTTTCATGGGTATTGCGGTGTCGATTTGGCTCATGCTGCGTCAGCGCCGTCTGCAGTTTGCAGAGCGAATTGTGTTGCAGGAGCAAACCAAGCTTGATCTTGAAAGGCGCGTTATCGAGCGCACAACTGATCTCGAGCGCGTAAACCATCAGATTGAGACCGAAATTGCCGAGCGTCGTCTGACTGAACTTGAATTGCGGCGCACGCAAAACGATCTTGTGCAGGCAGGCAAACTGGCAGCGCTCGGACAAATGTCTGCTGCCCTCAGTCACGAGATCAATCAGCCGCTGGCAGCTGCTCGCAATTATGCTGATAGCGCAGCCATTTTGATTTACCGTGGCGAAGGCGCAAAGGCACTCGAAAATATCAACCATATCGTATCGCTGATCGACCGCATGGCAACCATTGCAAAACATTTACGCAATGTCGCCCGCAAACCCGACGCCCCGCTACTCGCGATTGATCTGGCCAGCGCGGTTGCCGAAGCTGTCTCATCGGCACAAGCACGATTGCATGCGGTCGGTGCAATCGTGTCGGTTGACCTGCCTATGTGCCTTCCGATGGTCGAGGCTGGCCCTGTACGGCTTCAGCAAGTGTTGACAAACATACTGTCCAACGCGGCGGATGCTGTGGAGAGCGTCCAAGACAAGCGCATCGCAATTGCAGCTGCCAACGCAGATGACAGAATTGCACTCACGGTGAGAGACCATGGACCAGGTGTTCCACCGGCAATTGCGGCTCGGATTTTCGACCCTTTCTTCACGACGAAGCGTGTTGGATCCGGCCTTGGGCTTGGTCTATCGATTTCCTATAACATCATGAAGGATTTCGGTGGGGATTTGCGCGTATCCAACGATCCGGAT
This sequence comes from Phyllobacteriaceae bacterium, assembly GCA_031422915.1. GTDB lineage: Bacteria > Pseudomonadota > Alphaproteobacteria > Rhizobiales > Rhizobiaceae > JANMEX01. The sequence goes on from JANPEK010000014.1 coordinate 31,449, forward strand.
GGCGGCGCAGTTTTTACAATGGTCTTCGCATTGGCAGACGCAAAAAAGATGGCCGCTGAATGACAAACAAGCTGCATGTCCTGCTGATAGACGATGATGATCAAATGCGCCGTTCTACTGGTCAGGCACTGGAACTGGCGGGGTTGGCTGTGTCGACTTTCGCCACTGCTGAAGAAGCGATGTACCATACGGGCACCGGGCTGAACGGCGTTGTGGTCAGCGATATTCGCATGCCAGGCATGGACGGCATGACTTTGTTGCAAAGATTGCGCGAGGTAGACCCGGACTTGCCAGTTATCCTCGTTACCGGCCACGCCGATGTGCAGTTGGCGGTGGAGGCGATGCGGCGAGGCGCATATGATTTCATCGAAAAACCCTTCAACACCCAAAGCCTGATTTCAACTTTGCGAAGGGCGATAGATCACCGTGCTTTGGTGATGGAAAACCGTCGCCTCCGCGCTGCCGCCGGTCAAAGGGACGATTTAGAAGTAAGACTTCCGGGCCGGAGTGCGGCAATCATCGACCTGCGCTACCGGCTTCGAGCAATTGGCGCAAGTGACGCAGATGCGATGGTGATCGGACCCACTGGCGTTGGCAAAGAGGTGGTCGCACACGCCATGCATGATATCTCGCAACGCGCGGGCAAGCCGTTTGTTGCCATCAACTGTGCAGCACTGCCAGAAAATCTGATTGAGAGTGAATTGTTTGGCCATGAGGCAGGCGCATTTGCCGGAGCCCTGAGGGCCCGCTATGGTCGTTTTGAGCATGCACGTGGCGGCACAGTGCTGCTGGACGAGATTGGTTCCATGCCGCTTGAGCTTCAAGCCAAGCTGCTGCGGGTTTTGCAGGAGCGTGTGATTACGCGAATTGGCAGCAATGAGCCTGTACCGCTGGATGTGCGCTTCATTGCAACGTCAAAAGTTGACGTCGCAACATTGGTCGCCAAGAGCCAGTTTCGGGAGGACCTTTATTGGCGGCTCAATGTTGCCGTAATCCGTGTGCCGTCACTATCGATGCGGCGCGAAGATATTCCGCTGTTGTTTCTCCAATTGACGCGTGAGGCGTCGGCGAGGCTTGGCGTCGAGGATCGAAGCCCGCCGCCAGAACTGCTGGCTGATTTGGCTGCCAGAGACTGGCCCGGCAATGTGCGTGAGCTTCGCAATGCAGCTGACCGGTTTGTACTGGGTCTGGACTGGCTGCAAAGCCCGGAAAGCTCTACGCGCATGCGCCTTGCAGACCGCGTGGCTGCATTTGAGCGTAGCGTGATCGCAGCGGCAATATCAGCGCATCAAGGCCATTTGCGCAAAGTCTATGAATCGCTCGGTATGTCACGCAAGACACTTTACGAGAAGATGCAGAAACACGGATTGGAAAGCCGCTTGATCGCGGACGTCAATGGCGCGGAGGACTGACGTCGATTGATTGGGTGGCTTTCCACCCACAAAATGACCAGATTGTTTCGGTTTCCACCCATGCGTCAACAAAATTGCGGGCAAAGTTGGAGATTGCCAAGCGGCATGTGTTGAGTCCCCCATCCATTTGTCATCAGCTTTCATCAGCTGCGTCACCCGAGGAGGGTTGTGCGGTGTCAATTTTCGGTTCTGGGAGGAACACCAATGAAGTTTTCCAAGACGCTCGCAACAGTCGCTGCGCTGTTTGTATCCACCGCTGTGTTTGCCGCAGATTATCCGGAGCGCCAGATTACCATGGTGGTGCCGTTCGCAGCCGGTGGTCCAACCGATACTGTTGGTCGCCTGGTCGCTGAAAAAATGTCGGCTGATCTTGGCCAACAGGTTATCGTTGAGAATGTTGGCGGCGCTGGCGGCACTCTTGGTGCAGGGCGCGTGGCAACTTCAGATGCAGACGGCTACACAGTGCTGCTGCACCACATTGGGATGGCGACATCGGCAACGCTTTATCGCAACCTAGCTTACAAGCCACTGGAGGCTTTTGAATATGTTGGCCTCGTCACCGAAGTGCCCATGACATTGGTTGCCCGCAAGGACTTTGAACCGGCGGACATGGCATCCTTTCTCAATTATGTGAAGAAAAATGCCGACAAGGTGACCATGGCCAATGCCGGTATCGGCGCTGCCTCGCATCTGTGCGGGATGCTGTTCATGCAAGCCCTCGCCGCGCCAATCGTGACCGTGCCTTACAAGGGAACCGGCCCTGCAATGACAGATCTGCTTGGCGGTCAGGTTGATCTTCTTTGCGACCAAACCACCAACACCACGGAGCAAATCAAGGGCGGCACGATCAAGGCTTATGCTGTAACATCGCCGAAGCGCCTCGACATTTTTCCTGATCTGCCGACTGTTGCCGAAGGTGGCTTGCCGAGCATGGAAGTAGGTATTTGGCACGGTATCTATACGCCTAAGGGAACACCGGCTGCCGTGAACGATCGCCTTGCCGCGTCGCTTCAAAAGGCGCTGGCCGATCCTGCGATTGCGACGAAGTTTGGCGAACTAGGCACCATGCCTTCCTTGCCTGCTGACGCTACACCTGCTGCGCTCAAGGCAAAACTGGAAGCTGAAATTGCCCGCTGGAAGCCGATCATTGATGCTGCCGGCACCTACGCTGACTAAGTAATCAGCCAGCCCTGGAGCATTTGCGCCGGGGCTATTCAGTTTGCTGGTCGCAGTGGGGGGAGGCCAATCATGTCGTCTTCAAAACTATCGTCGTTGCCACATTCCTCGAAGTCCATCAACAAGGTTGATGCAGCTGCGGGTATTCTGTTTATCGGACTTGGTTTGATATTCTGCTTTCAGTCGCTCGGCATGGAGTTGGGCACGCCGCTGCGCATGGGGCCAGGCTATTTTCCGCTGTTCCTGGCAGGTCTGCTGATCTTGCTTGGCAGTCTCATCGTCGCCAGCGCGTTCAAATCGACTGGCGAAGCACTGGGCAAGCATGCTTGGCGGGGCATGTTGTTTATTTTGCCTGCGCCTGTGTTTTTCGGGCTCACCGTGCGCGGCCTCGGCTTCGTGCCATCCATCTTCATTACCACCCTGATTGCTGCAAAAGCCTCGATGAAAATGGGCATGATTTCAGCGCTCGTGCTAGCGCTTGGCGTCACCGTGTTTTCAACGCTTGTTTTCAGTTTCGCACTTGGCCTTCCGTTCCAAAGGTTTGGCCCTTGGTTAGCTTTTTGAGGACTTGTGATCATGGATCTCCTCTCCAACCTTGAACTTGGTTTTGCCACCGCCGGTTCGCTTGAAAACCTGTTCTTCTGCCTCGTGGGTGTTATCCTCGGTACGCTGATCGGTGTCTTGCCCGGCATTGGTGCGACAGCGACGATTGCGATGCTGCTACCCATAACGTTCCAGTTGGAGCCGGTATCCTCGCTGATCATGCTGGCAGGGATTTACTATGGTGCGCAGTACGGAGGTTCGACCACAGCGATCTTGATCAACATGCCGGGCGAAAGCTCTTCTGCCGTGACAGCCATTGACGGCTACCAAATGGCGCGCAACGGCAAAGCCGGGACGGCGCTTGCCGTGGCTGCGCTTGGCTCATTTTTCGCAGGCACAGTTGCCACACTGCTGGTGGCAATATTCGCGCCACCGCTCACGATCATCGCCCTGAAATTCGGTGCAGCAGAGTATTTCTCGCTGATGTTGCTCGGTTTGGTTTCTGCAATCGCCTTGGCACATGGGTCAATTCTCAAGGCGCTGGCGATGGTTGTGCTTGGTCTGTTGCTCGGGCTTGTGGGAACGGACATCTACTCAGGCACGCCACGTTTTACGTTTGGCATTACAGAATATGCCGACGGTTTGAATTTTGTGGCGCTCGCTGTCGGCGTGTTTGGCATTGCCGAAATTTTGAAGAACCTTGAGGGCGATCAGGATCGGTCAGTTTTGAGCACGAAGCTTGGTGCCCTTTGGCCCTCAAGCGAAGATTTGAAGCTGATGATTGCGCCAATGATACGCGGCACGGTGCTCGGCTCGGCTCTCGGCATCTTGCCCGGCGGGGGCGCAATACTGGCCTCATTCGCGTCCTATACGGTTGAGAAACGCCTTTCCAAGACGCCGGAGAAATTTGGCAAAGGCGCGATTGAAGGCGTCGCTGGCCCTGAATCTGCCAACAATGCCGGCGCACAGACCAGCTTCATTCCATTGCTCACCCTTGGCATTCCAGCAAATCCGGTGATGGCGCTGATGGTTGGCGCGATGATCATTCAAGGCATCGTGCCGGGGCCAAATGTTGCCACGGAACAGCCCGCGCTGTTCTGGGGCATTATCGCCAGCATGTGGATCGGCAATCTGATGTTGATCGTGCTTAACCTGCCGCTGATCGGCGTTTGGGTCCGGCTACTCAAAGTTCCGTACCATGTGTTGTTTCCAATCATCATGGCCTTTTGTTCCATCGGTGTTTATTCAGTGAACTCCAATGTCTACGACCTCTACGCGGTCGCCGGATTCGGCCTGATGGGCTACATGATGATCAAGCTGCGCTGCGAGCCCGCGCCCTTGCTGCTGGGCTTCGTACTCGGACCAATGCTGGAAGAAAACCTGCGTCGCGCAATGATACTCGGGCGTGGTGATCCGATGACTTTTCTTAGCCGCCCGATCAGCCTGACGCTTCTGTTGATGACTGTCGCAGTGCTTGTGATCGTGCTGATGCCGCAGGTTCGCAGCAAGCGTGCCGAAGTGTTTTCCGAGGAGGATTAGGCGACCAACTTCTGTATCTGCTGATTTGCGGCACTGACTTATTGGCAATGGCGGGAATTTGCGCTTAAGACCATAGACAGCGAAAGCTGTTATGAAACGTCTTAAGTGCGAGTCCCTGCCATGGCTGAAAAAGTTATAAAGAAGCGCCGTTCGCAGGAATGGTTCAACAATCCCGACAATCCGGGCATGACTGCGCTCTATCTTGAGCGGTACCTGAACTATGGCCTGACTCGCGCCGAGTTGCAGTCCGGCAAGCCAATCATCGGCATTGCCCAAACCGGCTCGGACCTGTCGCCATGCAACCGCCATCATATCGAACTGGTAAAACGCGTGCGCGATGGCATCATAGCCGCCGGAGGCATTCCACTTGAGTTTCCGGTTCACCCGATACAGGAAACCGGCAAGCGCCCGACCGCCTCACTTGACCGCAATCTCGCCTATCTCGGACTTGTCGAAGTGCTGTACGGGTATCCGCTTGATGGTGTTGTCTTGACGATCGGTTGTGACAAGACAACTCCTGCGATGCTGATGGGTGCGGCGACTGTCAACATTCCAGCCATTGCACTTTCCGTCGGCCCGATGCTGAATGGCTGGCATCATGGCGAGCGTACGGGTTCCGGTACAATCGTATGGAAATCACGCGCCAGATTGTCCGCTGGCGAAATCGGCTACGACGAGTTCATGGACATCGTTGCGTCTTCTGCTCCATCCGTCGGCTATTGTAACACCATGGGCACCGCCACCACGATGAATTCACTCGCCGAAGCGCTTGGCATGCAGCTTCCCGGTGCCGCAGCAATCCCCGCACCATATCGAGAGCGCGGCCAGATATCCTATGAGACCGGGCTTCGCATTGTCGAGATGGTCAACGAAGATTTGAAGCCGTCTGATATCATGACCCGCGAGGCATTTGAAAATGCCATCGTTGTTAACTCCGCGATAGGTGGCTCCACCAACGCGCCGATACACTTGAATGCCATTGCCCGCCATCTTGGTGTCAAACTCGACAATGACGACTGGCAAAGTATCGGTCACAAGATCCCGTTATTGGTCAATCTCCAGCCTGCTGGTGAATATCTGGGCGAAGACTATCACCGCGCCGGCGGCGTTCCTGCTGTAACGATGGAATTGATGAAGGCAGGCCTCTTGCCGCATCCCGGGCAGATCACTGCCAATGGCAAATCGACGGGCGAGAATTGTGCCGCGGTTGAAAACTTGAATGAAGACGTGATCAAGACAGTCGCAAATCCTTTGAAAAAGGAGGCTGGCTTCATTAACCTTCATGGCAATCTGTTCGATTCTGCCATCATGAAAACCAGTGTGATTTCCGAAGATTTCCGCAAACGTTATCTATCCAACCCATCCGACCCGGAGGCCTTTGAAGGCACGGCGCAGGTGTTTGACGGGCCGGAAGACTATCATCATCGTATCGACGACGAGACGCTTGGCTTGACCGAGAATACCATCCTCTTCATGCGTGGTGCCGGACCAGTCGGCTATCCGGGAGCGGCAGAGGTCGTCAACATGCAGCCACCCGCATATTTGTTGAAACGCGGCATCAACGCGTTGCCTTGCATTGGCGATGGCCGTCAATCCGGCACCTCCGGTTCACCCTCAATCCTCAATGCCTCACCGGAAGCGGCTGTTGGCGGCGGTTTGGCGTTGCTAAAATCAGGTGACCGCGTGCGCGTTGACCTTGCCAAAGGCACTGCCAACATCCTGATTTCCGGCGTTGAACTCGCCGAACGTCGCGCTGCTTTGTCCGCTGCGGGCGGCTACCAGTATCCTGCACATCAGACTCCCTGGCAGGAAATTCAGCGCGGGATCGTTGACCAACTCTCTGAGGGCATGGTGCTCAAACCTGCGATCAAATATCAGGACATCGCCCGTTCAAAGGGCGTGCCCCGCGACAATCACTGACCGGCTTGCCGGTCTCGAAGGTTTGACCATGGAGAGGGATTGCCATGACCAATGAAGCCCGCGCGGAAGCGCTTACCGCACTCAAGTTACACTTGAAAAGTGGTGCGCCCAAAGACATGCGCAAGTCATTTGAGTCTGACAAAAACCGGTTCAAGAAATTGTCGGTTGCTTTTGATGATCTGCTGCTGGACTTTTCCAAGACTGCTGTGAACAGCGATACGCTAATGTTGCTGCAAGACTTGGCGAATGCATGTGATTTGAAGAAAAAGCGTGATGCGATGTTTGCCGGCGCGCGGATCAATGCGACTGAAGACAGGGCTGTGTTGCATACTGCATTGCGCAATCGCTCAAGCCGCAGTGCAAAAGTTGACGGCAAGGATGTTATGGCTGATATCAATGCTGTCCTTGCCGATATGGGCGTATTTGCGGAAGCCATCCGTTCAGGCGCGATCAAGGGCTCCAAGGGAAAGGCTTTCACCGATGTCGTCAACATCGGCATTGGCGGTTCAGACCTTGGACCTGTCATGACGACGCTGGCACTAGCGCCCTATCATGACGGACCTAACCTGCACTACGTTTCCAATATTGACGGCGCGCATATGGCCGACACTCTGAAGCGGCTGAATCCTGCGACCACGCTGTTTATCGTTGCCTCAAAGACCTTCACCACCATCGAAACAATTACCAATGCCGAGACCGCACGGCGCTGGCTGGAGAACGCTTTGGGCGAGAAGGCAGTCGGTGCGCATTTTGCAGCAATCTCCACAGCGCTCGACAAGGTCTCTGCGTTTGGTATTGAGCCTGATCACGTATTCGGCTTCTGGGATTGGGTTGGCGGGCGTTACTCAGTCTGGGCCGCTATCGGCCTGCCTTTGATGATCGCCGTCGGCAAGGATAATTTCAGTAGGTTCCTTGATGGCGCGAGCGCTATGGATGAGCATTTCCGTACAGCTCCATTCAGCAAAAACCTGCCTATTACTCTTGGGCTGATCGGCTTCTGGAACCGTGTGATCTGTGGCTACCCGACCCGGGCAGTTATCCCCTATGACCAGCGACTGTCACGCATGCCGGCGTACCTTCAGCAACTCGACATGGAGTCGAATGGCAAGCGCGTCATGCTTGACGGCTCGAAGACTGACACTGTCACCGGTCCGGTTGTCTGGGGCGAACCCGGCACCAACGGGCAACATGCGTTCTTTCAATTGCTGCATCAAGGCACGGATGTCGTGCCAGTTGAATTTATCATTGGTGCGGAAAGTCATGAGCCGGACCTGAAAGTTCATCGGGATTTGCTCGTAGCCAATTGCCTGGCGCAATCTGAAGCGCTGATGCGCGGTCGAACCCTTGCGGAAGCAAGAGCACAGTTGAAGGCGCGCGGACTTTCCGCCGACAAGATCAAGGCGCTTGCTCCGCACCGTGTCTTCCCCGGCAATCGCCCGACACTTACGCTGGTCCACAAGAAGCTCGATCCGTTTGCGCTCGGCCGCCTGATTGCACTTTATGAGCACCGTGTTTTCGTCGAAGCGCAGTTGTTCGGCATCAATGCGTTTGACCAGTGGGGCGTGGAGCTTGGCAAAGAGCTGGCGACTGAACTCCTGCCTGTGGTGCAAGGATCCAAAAGCGCCGCTGGACGGGACGCCTCCACTGCAGGACTTGTTGCCCATATCAGGGGTTTGGCGGCGTCCGGAGACTAATCATGCAGCGCACCACTCGAATCATCCCGGGTGATACACCCGGGCAGCAATTTTCACTGGAAGTGCTGACCGTCAATGGCAACAATCCAGCTGCGCCGTCGGCGTATCTCCAAGCTGCCTTGCATGGCGGTGAGTTTCCCGGTGTGGCGGCCATTCACTTTCTGGTCCCGATGCTGGAAGCCGCAGAAAAAGAAGGGATGATTGCTGGTGACATCACGCTTGTTCCCATGGCAAATCCCATTGGCTCGGCTCAGTGGCTCTTTTCTGAACCTCAGGGCCGGTTCGAATTGTTCTCGCGAACCAATTTCAACCGCGATCATTTTGAGTTGGGTGATTTCGATACATCAAGTTTGCCAGCGCTCAATGCACCCTTGCCTGCGGCAGTCAGATTGAAGGCTGAACTGCTTCGCCTCGCCCTGCCACATGAGATCATTCTTGACCTGCACTGCGACGGCGAGAGCGAGCAGTACATTTATATCCATAAGGCGTTCTGGCCCGGCATGCGCGATCTCGCTTCTGCACTGAAGTGTACTGCGGTGCTGACTTGGGAAGGAACAGCTGACTTTGCGTTTGAAGAGGCAGCAGCCCAGCCTGCACTCAAGACCAAAGCCGATGCACCCGACTACAATCGTCGCGCTGTGACGACGGTTGAGTTCAAAGGAATGTCGGATGTTTCTGCCGAGAAAGGCCGCGAAGACGCCAAGGGGCTTTATGACTTCCTCGTGCATCGCGGCACCATCAAAGGGCGGTCAAAGATTAGGCTGGAAGATTTCTCGGGCCCTGTCACACCGCTTCAAAATGCCGAGATGGTGAAGACTCCAGCAGGTGGCATGGTTTTATACCATGTCGAGGTTGGTAATACTGTCAAGAAAGGTGCCAAGCTCGTAACCATTGTCACCAAGCCCGGCGATGCTTCAGGTGACCTTGTACTCACTGCACCTCAGGCTGGATTTATCCTGACCCGCCGCAAACACCGCTTTTTGCGCCGGGGCGATGATGTGTTGAAGCTGTTGGGTGCCAAGCCTTCGGCGACTGCCAAGCCGGGATCGCTGGAAGCGTGACATGTTGCAGCTGGCAAATTGCGACCAGTTTGCTAAGGTGATGCGAAGTAATACCTTGGAGCACCGGCATGACTGCGCAATCCACCAGCATCAAGCTTGATCCGCAGATGAAGGACCGCGTGCAGGCGCTGGCTTTGTCGCGAAAGCGGACTGCACACTGGTTGATGAAAGAGGCCATCGAACAGTATGTCGCCCGCGAAGAAAAGCGCGCGGCTTTCCGGCGCGATGCAGAGGCGGCGTGGGAAGATTACCAGAAGACTGGTCTGCATTTGACGGGCGAAGAGGCAGATGCATGGCTGGCAGAGTTAGAGGCTGGCAATGATGTGGAGCCGCCAGCTTGCCACACCTGACTTGGTCGCCGCCCGCGCTTCGGGATATTCAGCGACTCTTTCGTTTTTTGGCACCGAAAAATCGAACCGCGGCATCGCGCGCAGTTCGAGCCATTCGTTCTGGTGTGCGGATACTTGAGGGGCATCCAAGTGCTGGGCGGGCCGCCGATGACATGGATGAATCCTATGGTGAATGGCCCATTGATTTTGGCGACCATGGCTATGTTGTGCTTTATCGCCTCAATGGCGATGATGTCATAATTGCGAACGTCCGGCATGGCCGTGAAGAAGGTTATTGACCGGACATGCCAAATTGATTCCCGCCCACAAACCGCTGCCGAAAGCCGTCTTGTTTGACAAGGACGGCACACTCGTTGACTTCAACAGCACTTGGCATGCGCTTTATGAGAAGCTTGCTTTGGAAGTGACGGACGGCGATGCCGCTGAGGCGCGGAGACTTCTTGTTGATGGCGGGTTCAATCCTGACAACAGGTCGTTTGCCGCCGGATCGGAACTCGCGGCGGGCACTACGCCGGGAATTGTCCGGCTTTGGCTGCCCGACGCAAATGACTCAGACTTTGCCAATTGGTGCGCACGGCTGGATCGTGCCTTTGTCGAAGAAGGGCCTCTTGCCGCCATCCCGGTTGACGGGCTCGAGAGAACGATAAAAGTGCTGATCAACGCAGGAATTGTGTTGGCTGTTGTCACCAATGATCTGGAATCGGCTGCCGAAAACACCATGAAGCGCTTTGGCATTCGCTCCAGCTTCGTGGCGATATTGGGATATGATTCGGTTCCCGACCCGAAGCCGGCCGCAGGTCCGGTGCTTAAATTCTGTGAAATGACCGGGATTTTGCCACGTGAAGTGCTGGTCATTGGCGACAACAGTCACGACATCGAGATGGCCCGCAATGCTGGTGCCGGATATGCGATCGGTGTCTTGAGCGGAACGGGGACCCTTGAAGTGCTATCAAAGGATGCTGACGCTGTGCTCAACTCGATCGCTGACTTGCCCGAGTGGCTCGGACTGCGCTGAGCCACTCGCGCTGGCCAATCACGCGGCAGGGGGGTTGTCCCTGAGCTCACGACGCAGGATCTTTCCGACATTGCTCTTTGGCAGCTCTTTGGTGAAGATTACGTACTTCGGCCGCTTGTAATTGGTCAGCTGCTCCTTGCAGAAGTCGCGGACGGCGTTTTCTGACAATGCCGCGTCTTTTTTGACGACATAGAGCTTCACCGTTTCGCCGGAATGCTCATCAGGTGCACCAACTGCTGCGCATTCCATCACGCCCGGGATTTTCATCACAACGTCTTCGATTTCATTTGGATAGACGTTGAAGCCCGACACGAGGATCATATCCTTCTTGCGGTCGACGATTTTGGTGTAACCATTTTCGTCCATGAAGCCCATGTCGCCGGACTTGAAGAAACCGTCCGGCGTCATGACCTTCGCGGTTTCATCCGGGCGCTGCCAATAACCGGCCATTACCTGCGGCCCGCGAATGCAAATCTCGCCAACTTCGCCGCGCGGCATGTCATTGCCATCATCATCACGGATGGCAAAGTCGGTGGACGGCAACGGCAGGCCGATTGTGCCCGTGTAGACCGGCACGTCAAACCGGTTGGCGCTGGCAACCGGCGAGGTCTCGGACAGGCCGTATCCCTCGTGAATTGCGCAGTTTGTCAACTTCTGCCAACGCTCAGCCACCGCGCTCTGCACCGCCATGCCGCCGCCGAGCGTCAGGAGCATTGGCTTGAAGTCCAGCTTCTGGAACTCCTCATTGTTGAGGAGCGCATTGAATAGCGTGTTGAGGCCGGGGAAAATATGCAGTTTCTCGGAAGCTAAGCCTTTGACAAAGCCGGGAATATCGCGCGGATTGGGGATCAGAACGTTTTTGCCGCCAAGATCCATGCCCATCATCATGCAAACAGTCAGTGCGAAGATATGGTAGAGCGGAAGCGCACAAATGAAGGTCAAGTCTGCAGGCAAGCCGCGGCTGTCAAACACCGGCTTCAGCCATGCGGCGTTTTGCGCGACATTTGCAAGAATGTTTGCGTTGGTCAGCGTCGCGCCCTTGGATACCCCGGTTGTTCCGCCGGTGTATTGCAGGAAGGCAACATCAGCCTGCGACATCGCCGCCGGCTGCAATGACTTTCCGCGTCCTTCTGCCAGCGCTGTGTTGAACTTCACACTGCCCGGCAGATTGAACGCCGGCACCATCTTTTTGACCTTGCGCAAAACGAAATTGACGATGTGGCCTTTGAGACCGAGCATATCGCCGATTGAGGCGACAATCACATGTTTGACCTGCGTTTTGGCAATCACAGCTTCCAAGGTCACCGCAAAATTCTCGATGATGATGATGGCTTCCGCCCCTGAGTCCGCAAGCTGATGTTCAAGTTCGCGCGGGGTATAAAGCGGGTTCACGTTGACCACCGAATAGCCCGCACGCAACACCGCCAGGATCGCTACGGGATACTGCAATATGTTCGGCATCATCAGCGCCACGCGTGCGCCTTTGGCAAGACCCTTGCCTTGCAGATACGCTCCAATCGCCGCAGAAGCCTGCTCGACCTGCCCGTAGGTCATGGATTTGCCCATCAACTGGAATGCGGGCTTGGATGCATTTCGCTTGCATGCATCAAGCAACAGTTCGGCAACAGAATCGAAGCGGGAAAGCGGGATTTCTGCAGGTACAGACGGATGATAGCTCTTCAGCCAGCTCTTGTATGTCTGTCCCGCGGCATTTTCCGACGTGGCCATTATTGTCTCCTCCCAGAGTGCTTCATTGATGCGAATGTGGACTGACTTACCTGCAATCTCAAGGGGCAGAAATGCTAAATCCGGCTTACCATGCGGTAACTCGATCGGAAACTCATGCGTGCAAACGTGACCGGCGCCTCACCAAGCCACGTTGTGCGCTCAGCGATAAACACCGCTTCGCCCTTTGATATGCCTAATAGTGCCGCCAAATCACCATCAGCTGCACCTGCAAAAAATGCAAATTCTGCGTTGGAGAACGGCACAGCATTGACCAGCCATTCATTCGGGTTGTTCGCGATAAAAGGCTCGTCAACCACTTGAGGCACAGCTTCAATGTTGATCCACCGGTCCTCAAACTGGAATGGCAAATTGCCGGCAAAATGCAGACAGCGTACGTGGACAACCTTGGACTTGGGTTGCAGTGATAGTCTTGCTTTCAGCCATTCCGGTGCTGGACCTTCATCGCGGCTTACCAATTCATAGCGGTAACTCACGCCGGTTGATTCAATTTCCACCCGCACAAGCGGGATTTCGAGCTTTGCCTGCCTGACCGGCGCAATGGCGACGCGTGTGCCTGCCCTTCGCTTGCGGTCAATTATACCTTCTTCCTGCAATTCCAGCATGGCGCGATTGACTGTCCCGCGCGCGCAGCCGAATTCCTCCGCAAGCTCCATCTCGCTGGGTATTGCATGGCCGGATGGCCAGATGCGTGTACGGACGCGGTTCATTATTTCTGCTTTCACCGCCTTGTAGCCTGTTATTGCGATCTCGTTCATCCGCCCGCCCGTTGCCTCATCGGTGTTGCACCCTTAATGCAATATAATCTGCACCGAAGGGAAATGATGAAAATTCTCAGATATAACGACCTCGTTCCCGTCCGGTGGAAAAACGGCGGCGGCGTGACGCGAGAAATTGCCCGGCATTGTGAAGGCAACGAGATTGTGTGGCGGCTGAGCATTGCAGATGTGGCAATGGAAGGACCGTTCTCGGCTTTCCCTGGCTTGCAACGCATTCTGACAGTGATCGAGGGCAACGGCATGATGCTTGAACGGCCAAGCAAAGCCGTGCTGATGGCGAACTTGATGGAGCCCGTTGCCTTCTCCGGCGATGAAGCCATCTATGGACTGTTGCCCGACGGACCTTGCCGAGATTTCAATGTCATCTGGAATCCGAAATTGGCGGCCGCCTCTGTGAGCATCACCACAATCAAGTCAAACGTGGTCCGGAGCTCAACCGACGGCATTATCGGTATTCTTTGCGTTAGCGGCGCAGTGGATCTTTCAACCGGACTGGCCCTCATGCCATTTGATTTCGCATATCTCGATGAAAGCGCCGAAACGGCGACGTTTGATTGCGATTCCACCGCGCTGCTCATTCGAATCTCTCCTGTCTCAAAGCATTGATGCCAAATCGCGCATCGCCTTGCGATAGGTCCCAACCACAGCCTCCCGCCGGACATGCCTTCCGCATTGCACATTGTGCCGACCTGCCGACCAGACATCGCTGACGACGCCGTCCGGGGCGGCAAAGATCCAGCCGTCCAGATATTGCGCCGGCTTCAACGCACACAGCGCGGGGTGATCCGTATCGAGAGCGACCAGATCTGCCAATTTGCCCACGGCAATTTCGCCGCTGTTGCGCCCAAGCGCCTGCGCGCCACCCTTTGCGGACAGCGTGTAAATATTCTCCCCTGTTGACCCCGGTCTGTTGAGAAGAACGTTGCGCTCGCGGTCGCGCAGGCGCTGACTGTATTCCAGCATCGATAATTCCTGCGGCAACGAAATCCGCACATTGGAGTCTGTACCAATCCCGAAGCTGCCGCCGACGCCAAGATAATTCCTGCCGTTGAATATTCCGTCACCCAGATTCGCCTCGGTGACGGGGCAAAGCCCAGCGATCGCGCCGGATTGTGCGACACCACGCGTTTCTGCTTCGCTCATGTGCGTGGCGTGGATCAGGCACCAGCGCTGATCGACCGGCAGATTGTCCATCAGCCATTGCACTGGCCGCGCACCAAGCCACGCAGTGATATCATCGACTTCCCTGGTCTGCTCGGCAATGTGAATGTGTATCGGCCCGCGTGGATGCGCGATGGTCAAATCCTTCAGTATTTGCGGATTGACCGCCCGCAGCGAATGCGGGGCAAAGCCTATAACAGTGTCGTGCGGCATCATTCTCAATGCGTTGACGATCGCTGCATGCAACGCCTCAAAGCTGACCGCATCATTGCCAAACCGCAGCTGGCCGCCTGCCAGCGGCTTTTCGCCTGCACTGCCAAAAGCATAAAGAACCGGAAGATGTGTCAGGCCTATCCCCGTATCGTTTGCCGCCGCAAAGATGCGTTCAGAAAGCTCGGCGACATTGGCGTAGTGGTTGCCTCCCGGCTGGTGATGGACATAATGAAACTCGGCGACAGCTGCAAAACCGGTCTCCTGCATTTCGACAAATGCCATCGCCGCAATGGCCTCGATCTGGTCTGGTGTGAGGTGATCGATGAAACGGTACATCACCTCACGCCATGTCCAGAAACTGTCACGCGAGGTGCCGCGCACCTCTGTCATGCCTGCCATGCCGCGCTGGAACGTGTGCGAGTGGAGGTTGGACAAGGCGGGCATCAAAGAACTGACGCGGATATCGCCGGGCTGAGTGTTGGCATCAGTCAGAACGTTGTTGATTGTTCCGCCTGATATTTCGACAGCGACATTTGCTTGCCAGCCTTCAGGCATCAGAGCATGTTGGGCAAAAATCCTCATCTGGGCTTCCTATATGTCTAGACATATTCGTTTTAATACCATACATATCTGTCGTCAATCGGAAATGGCCCAATGTCCTTTGAAGTCGGAAATCTGCTGCTGACCAACGCCGCTGTTGTAACGATGACCGAAGGCGGCATAGCTTACGGGTTGATCGAGGGCGGGGCCATCGCTGTTGGCAACGGCAACATTGCGTGGGTTGGCAAAGCTGAGAGTGTGCCTGCCGAATATGCTGACTTCGCGCGGGTTGATTTGTCCGGCAAACTTGTCACTCCTGGTCTGATTGACTGCCATACCCACATTGTCTTTGGCGGCGACCGCGCGCGCGAATTTGAAATGCGCCTGAACGGCGCAAGCTACGAGGAGATTGCCCGCGCTGGCGGAGGCATACTTTCGACCGTCAATGCGACGCGCGCGTATTCCGAAGAGGCGTTGCTTGCGGCCGCCCTGACGCGGGTTGACGCCATGCTTGCCGAAGGCGTGACGACTATCGAAATCAAATCCGGTTACGGGCTGACGATAGACGGTGAACTGAAGATGCTCCGCACTGCCAGACACATTGCCGATGTCCGCCCGGTTTCCGTTGTCACTTCGTTTTTGGGCGCGCATGCAATACCTCCTGAATACCTCGACAATGCAGACTCCTATTTGGATAAAGTCTGCTTCCCTGCCCTCGACACAGCTCATCATAACAGACTTGTGGACGCGGTGGATGGCTTCTGCGAAGGGATCGCGTTTTCGCCTTCACAGATCGAGCGCTTGTTCATCAAGGCCAAGTCGCTTGGACTGCCGATCAAGCTCCACGCGGAGCAATTGTCAGATCTCGGCGGGGCTGCGCTTGCTGCCCGCCACGGTGCGTTGTCATGCGACCATCTCGAATATCTGGGCAGCGATGGTATCGAAGCGATGGCACAATCACGCTCGGTCGCTGTCATGCTGCCCGGTGCTTTTTACACGTTGCGAGAGACGCAAGTGCCGCCCATTCAAGCGCTGCGGGACGCTGGCGTTCCAATGGCTGTGGCAAGCGATTGCAATCCCGGCTCTTCGCCGATGACGTCATTGCTGCTCGCCATGAACATGGCATGCACGCTGTTTCGGATGACGCCGGAAGAGGCACTTGCGGGCGCAACCCGAAATGCGGCGCGGGCGCTTGGATTTTCCGACCGTGGCACAATTGCTGCCGGAAGCCGCGCTGACCTTGCCGTATGGAATGCTTCGCATCCGGCCGAACTATCCTACCGTATCGGCTTCAATTGCCTCCACAAACGCATGTTCAAAGGTGAATGGTCATGACCATCGCGCTCTTCCCCGGTTCCGTCAGCATTGGAACATTGGCTCATCTTTACTGGAATGATCTGCCATCGTGGCTTCACGCTTCGGCAAAACCCGGCATAGAGAATGCTGCGCGCATTGTGGCCGAGGCATCGGCGGGCAGCGAGGCAGTTTACGGGGTCAACACCGGCTTTGGCAAGCTTGCGTCGATCAAAATCGCTTCCAAGGATACGGCGACCCTTCAACGCAATTTGATACTCTCTCACTGTTCCGGCGTTGGCGAAGCCATTCCTTCGCGCATTGCACGGCTGATGATGACACTGAAACTCATCTCGCTTGGCCGCGGTGCTTCTGGTGTGCGTTGGGAGATCATATCGCTCATTCAAGACATGCTGGAGAAAGTTGTGACGCCGATTGTTCCTGCGCAAGGTTCTGTCGGTGCGTCCGGAGATCTGGCTCCGCTTGCGCACATGGCGGCCGCGATGATTGGCGAAGGCGAGGCGGAGTATAAAGGCAAGCGCATGTCTGGTGCAGCCGCGCTGAAGGCGGCAGGCCTCAAGCCTGTTGTGCTGGGTCCGAAGGAAGGATTGGCGCTGATCAATGGCACTCAATTTTCGACAGCTTTTGCGCTGGCCGGCTTGTTCGAAGCGTGGCGCGCTGCGCAGGCGGCATTGGTCACCTCGTGCCTTTCGACAGATGCGATCATGGGCTCGACCGCACCTCTTGAACCGGAAATCCACAGCCTTCGCGGCCATCGCGGGCAGATCGAGGCTGCTGCCGCAATGCGGGCGATCCTTGCCAACTCCGAGATCCGCGAAAGCCATCGCGAGGGCGATACGCGGGTGCAAGATCCCTATTGCATCCGCTGTCAGCCGCAGGTGACTGGCGCTGCAATGGATTTGCTGCGGCTAGTTTCGCAAACGCTTGAGATGGAAGCCAACGCGGCGACGGACAATCCGCTGGTGCTGACTGGCGCGGGGCTGATCGTGTCGGGTGGCAATTTCCATGCCGAGCCGGTCGCGTTCGCTGCTGATATCACTGCGCTGGCAATTGCCGAAATCGGGGCGATTGCCCAGCGACGAATTGCGCTGATGGTCGATCCCACACTGTCGTTTGACCTGCCGCCATTCCTTACTGCAGAGCCCGGATTGAACTCCGGTTACATGATCGCCGAAGTGACTTCTGCCGCGCTGATGAGCGAGAACAAGCATTTGGCAAACCCGTGCTCGACGGACTCGACGCCAACCTCCGCCAATCAGGAGGATCATGTGTCGATGGCAGCCCATGGGGCCAGACGTTTGATGAGGATGGTGGAGAATCTCGACCACATCCTTGGCATCGAACTTTTGTGCGCGGCGCAGGGCGTCCACTTCCGCGCTCCGCTGAAAACAAGTCCAGCCTTGCAAAAGGTGATCGTTCGTTTGCGCAGAGATGTGGCTGTTTTGAATCAAGATCGCTACCTCGCACCGGATTTGGAGGCTGCATCAGTGTTGGTGCGCTCAGGCGAAATCCAGAAGGCTGTTGGTGTAAACCTGCCGGAACTTGGCGCATGACACCGGTGGATGTCACAAGGCGCGACGGCCCGATCATCCTTGGCCAACCGCATGGAGGGACGTTTGTGCCTGATGCTATCGCCGTGCGGCTTAATGACAACGGCTTGGCGCTGGCAGATACTGATTGGCACATCACCCAACTGTACGATGGGCTTTGCATAGGCGCGAGCGTCGTAAGGGCGAACTTTCACCGCTATGTGATTGACGCCAACCGCGGTCCCGATGATGCCTCGCTCTATCCGGGGCAGAACACGACTGGGCTCGTGCCGCTGACTGACTTTGATGGCAGGCCGATCTGGAGGGATGGCGAGGAGCCGGATGCGGGCGATGTTGCCGCACGTCTTGTGGACTGGCATCGGCCTTACCACGAAACGCTGGAAGCCGAGATTGCCCGCGTAAAAGCTAACCATGGCTACACTGTCGTCTTCGACTGCCACTCGATCCGTTCGCGTATTCCGTTCCTGTTTGACGGGACGCTGCCGGACTTCAATATCGGCACCAACAACGGAACGACGTGCCACCCGGCGATTGAGCGCGCGGCGGAGGAAGTCTGCACAATATCGCCTTTTTCCCACGTGCTGAATGGCCGATTCAAGGGCGGCTGGACGACGCGGAATTATGGAAAACCGGTGGAGAATGTTCATGCGATCCAGATGGAGATCTCGCAAGTCCGCTACATGGATGAGCAGGTGCCATGGACTTGGCGCGATGATCGCGCCGCCGGGACCCGTGCCGTGCTTGCCGACATTTTCTCTAGACTTCATCACCTCGCCCCGCAGCTTTCAGGAGCACAATCATGACCAATCCCCGCCACAACATGCGTGATGTTTACCCGCCGACCGGCACGGAAATTTCGGCCAAGAGCTGGCTTACCGAAGCACCACTGCGGATGCTGATGAACAATCTGCATCCGGATGTCGCCGAGAACCCGCATGAGCTGGTTGTTTACGGCGGCATTGGCCGGGCGGCGCGGACTTGGGAGGATTTTGACCGGATTTGCGCCGGATTGCGCGATCTGGAAGCGGACGAGACACTCGTGGTTCAATCCGGCAAGCCGATTGCGATTGTGAAGACGCATGAGGATGCGCCGCGCGTGTTGATCGCCAACTCCAATCTTGTGCCGCACTGGGCGACTTGGGATCATTTCAACGAGCTCGATAAAAAGGGCTTGATGATGTATGGCCAGATGACGGCCGGATCGTGGATTTATATTGGGACGCAGGGGATTGTCCAAGGTACCTACGAGACCTTCGCCGAAGCAGGTCGCCAGCATTACAATGGCAGCCTCAAGGGCAAGTGGATATTGACTGGCGGGCTTGGCGGGATGGGTGGCGCGCAGCCACTGGCGGCGGTGTTTGCCGGAGCCTGTTGCCTTGCTGTCGAGTGCGACGAGACCCGCATCGATTTCCGCATCCGCACGCGTTATGTCGATGCCAAGGCCAAGACCTTGGATGAAGCGCTGGCGCTGATCGACGAATGGACAGCCAACGGTGAGGCGAAATCGGTTGGCCTCGTCGGCAACGCTGCGGATGTTTTTCCCGAACTTGTGCGGCGCATGAAGGCTGGCGGGCATCGTCCCGATATTGTTACAGACCAAACTTCGGCGCACGATCCGCTGCATGGATATTTGCCGATTGGGTGGTCGGTTGGCGAATGGCGCGAACGGCAAGAAAGCGATCCAAAGGCGGTCGAGAAAGCTGCGCGCGCATCGATGAAGCAACATGTTTCGGCGATGGTTGATTTCTGGAATGCCGGCGTGCCGACGCTCGACTATGGCAACAACATCCGGCAGGTTGCCAAAGATGAAGGACTGGAAAATGCCTTTGCTTTTCCGGGCTTTGTTCCAGCCTATATTCGCCCACTGTTCTGCAAGGGGATCGGGCCGTTCCGCTGGGTGGCGCTTTCGGGTGATCCGGAGGACATTCACAAGACCGATGCGGCGATGAAGAAGCTGTTTCCGGACAATCATCATCTGCATCGCTGGCTGGATATGGCCAGTGAGCGGATTGCGTTTCAGGGACTGCCGGCGCGCATTTGCTGGATTGGTCTCGGCGACCGGCATCGTGCGGGTCTGATGTTCAACGAGATGGTGAAGTCGGGCGAACTCAAGGCACCGATTGTTATCGGGCGAGATCATCTGGATAGCGGGTCTGTTGCCTCGCCGAACCGTGAGACTGAAGCCATGAAAGATGGATCGGATGCCGTTTCTGACTGGCCGCTGTTGAATGCCTTGGTCAATACCGCATCGGGCGCGACTTGGGTTTCGTTGCATCATGGCGGCGGGGTTGGCATGGGATTCAGCCAACATGCCGGTGTTGTTATTGTTGCCGACGGGACCGATGCTGCGGCAAAACGGATTGAGCGCGTTTTGTGGAATGATCCGGCATCGGGTGTGTGGCGGCATGCCGATGCGGGATATGAAATTGCCATTGACTGCGCCAAGGATCATGGCTTGCGGCTGCCGGGAATACTCGGGAATTGAGCGGGGCGGGCACCGCTTGAGTGATGTGCAAACTTCGTTGTCCCCGTGTTGGTCACGGGGATGCGTGCTTGTTTCAATGTTTGCAAAAGGCAAGTCTGGCAACTGTATTGGGATCAAGCGGCGAACTCCTTGTTGTCGCGCAGCAGTGCATTGGCGGTGATGAGGATTTTGCGGGCGACGGCGATGAGGGCGAGTTTTGGAGGTTTACCCTTTTCGATG
>JANPEK010000015.1:0-21578 GCA_031422915.1 Phyllobacteriaceae bacterium
CATGTGGCGGGGGCGAAACAGGATCGACGAGGGCGTAAAAAGCGTGTTTTTGCTCGGCATTGTACCACCGTTATCGGGCTACTGAGTAGTTGCAAATGACAACTATGCGGAAGTACGTCTCGCTGCTTAACCGCAGTGTGACACTTCAAATCAAGCCCTGATTCTTCGCAGTCTCAGGCGGGGTTCGGAGGTACCTGGCAACAGAAACCTCCACTTCTCCTATACAAACCAGCGTTAAAGCGTCTCAACTGCCTTTTCGCCTCACAATCCCGGTTTACGCCGTGACGAGTCCGGTCTATCCCTGTCGGCAAGACGATTCACGCTGCAGGGGTCCCATGCCGCAAGACCTGATCCGTTATGACATCCTTGCGCAAGACGCATTGCGCGGCGTCATCCGCAAGGTGATTTCGGAAGTGACGCGCACCGGTCTGCCCGGCAACCACCATTTCTTCATCACCTTTGTCACCGGCGCGCCCGGCGTGCGCATCTCATCAAGGCTTCGCGAGAAGTACCCCGAGCAAATGACAATCGTCATCCAGCATCAATATTGGGATTTGGAAGTCTCTGATTCCGGCTTTGAAGTCACACTCTCTTTCAGCGACATTTCGGAAAAGCTGGTTATCCCGTTTGCGGCCATCCGTGGGTTCTATGATCCGTCCGTGAATTTTGAACTCGAGTTTGATGTGCGCAGCGGTGCGGCCGAGGTTGAGAAGTCGGCCGACGACACAACGGTCGAATCCATTACCCACGAAGTCGTCAAGGCACCCGTGAAGCCTCGTCTCGCCAAGCCGAAGGCCGACAAACAAACGGCAAAGAAAGCGGAGTCAGGCGGCGCAGACGATGCCAAGCCATCGGCGGACGTTGTCTCGCTGGATTCATTCCGAAAGAAGTAATCCAAGAGGTGGCCAATGGGAGACATTGTGAACCTCCGCGTTGCCCGCAAGGCAAAAGCAAAAGCCACAAACGAATTGAACGCCGCCGCCAACCGCGCCAAATTCGGTGCACCAAAGTTTGAAACGAAGCTCACTGCATCCCGTCGCGAAGCTGACAAAAAGCATCTCGACGGCCACAAGCGCGATCGTCCGGATATCCCGTGAGCGCCATCAAAAAACGCTCCGTTTCGCTGAGCGGCCACCGGACATCCTATTCGGTGGAGGACGAGTTTCTGAATATTCTGAGAGCAATGGCGGTTGCGCAGTCCATTCCGCTCGCCAAGTTGATCGCCCGAATTGATGCTGTTCGCGGTCGGGAAACCAATCTCTCTTCCGCGCTGCGCCTTGCCGCACTGGCGCATGTCAAGGCTTCCAATCCCGTTTGATTGCTTCAGTCAGGGTGTGATTTGCAAATCAAGTCTGGGAAGCGACGGGATCTTTTGGGCATCCGTGTCAACGCCGGGAAGACTGTCAAAGCCGGCGTC
The DNA here is from genome assembly GCA_031422915.1 of Phyllobacteriaceae bacterium. Taxonomy (GTDB): domain Bacteria; phylum Pseudomonadota; class Alphaproteobacteria; order Rhizobiales; family Rhizobiaceae; genus JANMEX01. The sequence goes on from JANPEK010000015.1 coordinate 1,418, forward strand.
CGGTTTGATATCCGGAGCAGTGAGTTTCAACGCCTTGGCGGCCTCTTCAGCTGCTTTCGCGGCTTGGTCTTGCGCAGCCGCCTCCGCCTCAGCCTTTGCCTTTGCTTCAGTCTCGGCCAGAGCCTTCGCAGCGGCCTCCGACGCTGCCTTCGCTTTTTCTTCAGCTTCCGCTTTGGCTTTCGCCTCCTCCTCCAGCCGCGCCTTTTCAGTCTCCCACTGCGCTCTGGCAAGTTCCCCTTGCCTGCGCCCGGCCTCGCGCAGCGCTTCTTCAAGCTTTAGCGCTCGTTCATCGCGGGCGGCATAAGCCAGTTGCAGCGTCCGCACATCGCGCCGCAGCCGCTGCTTCTCAATCAGCGCCGCTTGCATCGCCTCGACCCGCGCCTGCTCGCGCTCCAGTGCGCGCTGCGTCAGATACTGACCCATCGGCGCAGTGTCCGTCTCGAAACTCGTCACCGATACCGAATGAATCAGATGAAACGGCACCACCGTTTCAGCCCCCGTCACCGCATCTTTTCCGGCATCGTAAGCAATCGTTCCATCAGCAGTCACCGAAGCGTCTGCCGCATCAGCTTCAATCTCTGCAGTCACCACCGCGCGCGCGCCAACCGCGCGGAACGACGGTATCTTAAGCTTGCCCCCCGCAGCCGTCCACGCCGCATCGACGTCGTTGAACGAAAACGCGCCAGTAAACACTTTGGCAGCAATCAGCGTTTTCACAACTGATTCACTTGGCGCAGCCTCTGATGCACCTGCATCCGCCATCAGCGCCGCAAATCCATCCGGGTTGATGCCCGCAATGGAACCGCCCCTCAGCGAGATGACACCCGAGCCGGTCAGTGCTGCCGCCAAAGCATCAGCGCTTTTGCCCGTCGCCGACAGACTGCCGGAAATATCTGTTGCGCCACTCACCGCTTGCTGTCCAACCAGCTGCTCAACCCGCGCACCCTTCACCACAAAGTCGCCGCGCACAGAACCGTCGCCGCCACTGTTGCTGGCATCAAAATTGCCGGTGACTGTGCCTTCCGCCAGACTTGTTTCGAGCCCCTCAAGCCGCACGCTGTTTGACTGCATGGTCAGCACAGTCTTTGCCGCGCCACCTATCCCCAGTGGTCCAAGCCAAATGCTATCCGCAGAAAGCGCGATCCGGCCATCGACCGGCACGAGCGGCTGCGTCGCGAATGGCAGTGCAGCACCCTCGGCAATCGCCGAAAATGTGCCCGGCCCCATCAGGTTTTCAAGCAGCCATGTTGTGTCGAGATAGTTGAGCGCCAGCGTGCCATCCATCCGGTTGCGCTCGGCTGTCGTTATAGCCAGATCCCCCTTCGCCTTGATGTCGGCAACACTGGCATCCAGCGCCGACAAAGCAAAGCCTGCGTCAATCTTGCGCAAATCAGCGGAAAAACTCACAGGCGTTCCAAGTCCCGTGCCCGGAAACGCCAGTCCGACGGCCATCAGATACGGGTCGAGATCATTCGAGATCAGCCCCACCTTGCCATCAAACGCATCCATGTTGGCCGTTCCCGCCAGCGTCGCAGATGTGCCGTCGGCAGAATAGACCGTATCGATCAACAGCCCAGTCATTAAACTGCCGTTGGCCGTGAGCTCCAGCGTCGCCGGCCCGGGTGCACCAAGAGGAACCAGCGACACGCCGGCCATCGTCAGAAAATTCAACGGCTCGTCTTGGCTGATGCTCGCCTGCCACGACCCGGCAAGCGCTGCCACATCGCTGAGCGCTCCCTTGGAATTTCCCGAGAACGACGCCTCTCCGCTCGCCGCCTTGATCGTGCCGCTCAACGACCACGCCCGCTTGTCACCGTCCTGCGCCGTCGACGACACAATCGACATCTGCATGTCATCAAGCAGCCCGGGTGTCGCCGCAATGCGCTCGTCAAAAGTCGCAAGTCCCGGCACCGCACCAAACCGCTCTGCCAGCATCGAGATGAACTCAGCGCCGTCCACACTCACCACCGATGCATCCAGCGAGGCTGCGGTCTGCTCCGGAAAGCCGGTCACAGTGCCAGTCGCCGACAATGAGGCTCCCGCCAATTGCGTGATCATCAGGCGGTCAATGTCAGCGCGGTCCTGCTTCAGCCGCACGCTGAGGCCCAGCGCTTGCGCCTCCACATCGCCTGCGCTCACCGGCCCGACATCCAGCGCAAGCGTCAGATCATGCCCGCCAAGCCTGTTGCCGCCGGTGTTGGAAATCACCCCCGCCGCCATCGCGCTCAGCGCATCAAGGTCAAACGCCCCACCCTTCAGCGCCAGTTCCAGCACAGGCCGTGCACCATCCACGCGCCGCACCGCCGAACCCTTCAGACTCGCCGCGCCGATTGCCACTTCCAGATTGCTCAGCCGCTGAACCGTGGGATCAAGCTCAACATCAGCAGAAAAGCCAGCCGCCGTGAGTTTGCGGATCGCCGGATCGACTTCTCCAGTCAGCCAGTTGGAAAGGCCGGCTGGCTGGTTCGACGCCACAAGCAGTTTGCCGGTGAACCCGAATTCCTCGCCGCGCGACAGCAATCCATCCGCCTCAAGCCTGGTGCGCCCCGGCAGCGTCGCCCGGAGCCCGCGCACCCGCCACGCCTCGCCCTCCGGTACCGCACTGAAAGCCACTTCGCGGATCGTCGTATCACCGGCAACAACCGCTGGCAGATTGACGGAGAGCACCCCCGGCATGGAAGGCACAGGAACCAGATCAACAAACGACCGGAACGCCGCCACGCGCTCCGCCACACCGGAACCAACCGTCACCTTGTCGCGCTTGTCGTTGAAGGTAACCTGCGTGCCATCAACCGTCAGATCAAATCGCGGCTCGGTCCCGAATGTTACAGCGCCCTTGCCGTTGGCCACATAGAGGTCGTCCTTGTCGCCGGTTTCCAGACGGAATTCAGCCAGCGTCAACGCCCCCGGTTTCAGTTCAAACAGGCCCGAAACGTTGAACGCCTCGCCGTCCGCCGCCGCCTTCCCGTCGCCATCCCGCAACGCCGGCGCAGCCGGATCAATCAACGACGCAGGCCGGAGTCCGAACGTTCCGTTGTAACTCAACTTTCCACCATCCGAGCGCGCAATGCCATCCGCCTCAATAGCCACGGCCCGCGCGGTCGGAAATATTTGCATCCGCAGCGCCAACCCGCCGTCTTCGCCCGCTTGGCCGGTCGATCCCTGAAGTGTCATCGGCTCGCCGTCAGCCAGAACCTTGGCATTGACCCGCCAAGGTCCCGTCAACGCCCGCGCCGAAACCGTCGCGTCGGAAATGTCGATGAAATGCCGCGCGCCAGTCGCTTCGTCATTGATCTCGATCTGACCGCCCTCGACCACCAGATTTTCAATCCGCACCTGGCGTGGGTCAAACGGCGACTCCGGCCGCAGCGCCCAGTCAATAGCCCCGTCCGCACCGATGGTCACAACACCGTGCGGATTGGTCACCCGCATGTCAAAAATCAGCACTTCGCCGGAGAGAAACGGCGCAAGCTCAGCGCCCATCGAAAACCGGTCCATGGTCAGCACCGGCCTTGCCATGTCCTCGCCAACCCGCACATCCTCAAATGTCACGGAAGGAAACGGCAACAGCCGCGCCGAAGCCGCCCCCGCAACGCTCAACGGCCGCCCGAGTATTTTCGACGCCTCGGCTTCAAACTGCGCACGGTAATTCGTCCAATCGACAAACAAAGGCGCCACCAGCGCCGCCGTGAGCACCAGCACCAGAAACCCGCCAAAAATGACAAACAAACGTGCCAGTCAAACCTCCCAAACCCTGAGCACCACAAGAGGCAAGAGCACAGGGTGCGTCAAGACAATGATGGTCACGCTTGGCACAAACAAGGCGGTGTTCTTCTACAGGAAGAGTTTCCCCGGATTCATGATCCCCAGCGGGTCCAACGCCTGCTTCACCGCCATCATCACATCCACCGCTTCGCCCAGCTCCTCGCGCAGAAACCCGCGCTTGCCTTGGCCGATGCCGTGCTCGCCGGTGCAGGTGCCATCCATCGACAGTGCCCGCGCGTTGAGCCGCGCCACAAAGCCTTCCGCCGCCGCGATTTCTGCGGGGTTGGCTGTGTCCAAGAGGATCAGCACATGGAAATTGCCGTCGCCTGCATGGCCGACAATCGGCGCGACCAGCCCGCTGTCCGCAATATCGGCCTCCGTCTGCGCCACACATTCCGCCAGCCGCGAGATCGGCACGCACACGTCGGTCGAAATCCCCTGCGCGCCCGGGCGCAGCGTCAGCGCTGCCCAATAGGCGTCATGCCGCGCCTTCCACAGCTTGAGCCGCTCGTCATTGTTCGAGGTCCAGTTGAACGGCCCGCCGCCAAACTCGCCCGCAATTTCGCCAAATCCTTGTGCCTGCTCGGCGACAGAAGCATCCGAACCATGAAACTCGACGAACAGGCACGGCCCTTCCGGATAATTCAGCCCCGAATGCAGATTCATGGCCTTCATCTGCAGGCCATTCACCAATTCAATCCGCGCCACCGGAATACCCGACTGGATCGTCGCAATCACCGCGTTGCAGGCATCCTCAAGCGAAGGAAACGGGCAAACCCCGCCCGAAATCGCCGCCGGTATGCCCGCAAGTTTCAGCGTCAGTTCGGTGATGACGCCGAGCGTTCCCTCCGACCCGACAAACAGCCGCGTCAGGTCATAGCCCGCCGACGTCTTCTTCACCCGCCGCGCCGTCGTGATCAGCCGCCCGTCTGCCGTCACGCATTTCAGCGCCAGCACAGTCTCCCGCATCGTGCCGTAGCGCACCGCATTGGTGCCCGAAGCCCGCGTCGAAGCCATGCCGCCAAGCGATGCGTTTGCCCCCGGATCAATCGGGAAAAACAGGCCCGTAGCCCGCAAATGCTCGTTCAAGGCTTGACGCGTCACGCCCGGCTCCACCACGCAGTCCAGATCCTCGGCATTGACCGCCAGCACCCTGTCCATCCGTGACAAATCCAGCGAAATCCCGCCCGCCGGCGCGTTCACATGGCCCTCCAGCGACGTCCCCGTGCCAAACGGAATGAGCGGAACCCGGTGCGCCGCGCAGACCCGCACCACCTCCTGAACATCGTCAACTGACCCCGCAAACACCACCGCGTCCGGCGGCTGGTTCGGGATATATGTCGTCGTGTGCGCATGCTGACGGCGGATATCCGCCCCCGTCTGGCAATGCGGCCCGAACCGCTGCTTGAGAATGCCAAGCGCGGCAGCTATCCCCTGTTCGTTGCGCGGCAGCAGCAAAATGTCCGAAAGCGACATGAAACGGTCCCGTTGAAGGCGGCGCGTGGCTTGCGCGGCAAATCAGTCAAGCTACTCTGGCGTCAGCAACCGCCAATGTCCACAACGGGAACCATCATGCCAGACACCACCCCGCTCCGCTCGCCGCTCATGCTCGTCGAACCGCAATGGACCGATTACAACGGCCACCTCAACATGGCCTACTACAACGTCCTCTTCGACCGCGCCAACGACCATGCGCTGGCGAGCCTCGGCATCAATCTCGACTACGTACAGACCCGCAAACTCACCATCTACACCGCCGAAGCGCACGTCTCATACATCCGCGAACTGCACCAGAACCAACAGGTCTACGCCACCTTCCAAATTATCGACCACGACCAAAAGCGCCTGCATGTCTTCCAGCAGCTCCACCACGAAGACGGCTGGCTGGCTGCCACATCCGAAGTCCTGTCGCTGCACATTGACATGGGCGGCCCGAAGGTTGCGCCGTTTCCGGAGGACATCATGGCCAACGTGCAGGCGATGGCGGCGGAGCATGCGGATTTGCCAAGACCGGAGCGGGTCGGGCGGTCGATCGGGATCAGGCGGAAGTAGCACGCTTTCAATTCGAACTGCGTTGTGCTATTTCTTACTGAAAATTGATCGATCAACATGAGGAAAGAGATGGCTGACACAGCAACACTCTCGGAGAAGTTCCAAATTTCAATTCCAAAGGCGATTCGCAGTGATGCGAAGTGGGCCGCTGGTCAGAAGTTCGTCTTTATCCCCAAGGGAAAGGGTGTCTTGCTGATGCCTGTGCCCGAATTCGAATCTTTGGTCGGGATGGCCAAAGGCGCGGACGTGACAGATTACCGCGACCGTAACGACCGCTATTGATGATGGTAATCGATACATCCGCTTGGATCGAAGTATTAGCGGACGGGCCGCAGCGTCCAACGCTTTTGAAACTATTTCCGACACCAAACGAACTGATCGTGCCGACAATCGTTCAATTGGAATTGTCAAAATGGCTGAAGCGCGAGCGCGGCGAAGACAAGGCCGACGAAATCATCGCCTTTACGCAGACGTGCGTGGTCGAACCCTTGGACACAAAGATCGCAATCCTTGCTGCCGAATTGTGTGTGACCCAAAAACTGGCAACCGCAGACGCGATAATTTATGCGACAGCGCTTCAGCATAGAACCAGACTGTTGACCTGCGATGCCCATTTCGAGGGTTTGGCCGGTGTGGAATACATCAAGAAGTCGCCGCATTAATGCTGCTCGGCGGGTTGGGGTATCGCTTGTGAGTCAAATCATCTCACGAGTGCCGGCACATCTTCCACCATCTCCACCACCAAGACCGCTGGCTCGCCGCCACATCCAAACTCCTGTCGCTGCACATCGACATGAGCGGACCAAAGGTTTCACCGTTTCCGGACGATATCATGGAATCGTAGTCGCGGAGGTAGGCGCGCACGCGGACTCCGGCCTTGCCACCTTGGGGTGCACCCGCCATAGTCGCCCGTGAATCGGGGGACTTCATGGACAATCGCTTTGACACATACCTGAAAGCCCTCGCTGCCGGTTACCGCGAAGGCGGCACGGAGCATACGGGGCGCACGGCGCTTGAAAACCTGCTCAACGCCTTCAAGGCCGACGCCTTGCAGCCGCGCATTCAGGTGCAGCATGAGGGCGGGCGCGAGGGGGACAAGGGCGCACCGGATTTCAAGATCAAGCGCGACGGCATGATCCTCGGCTATGTTGAGGTCAAAAACATTGGTGAGAACCTCGACAAGATTCTGAAAACCCCGCAGATCGCCAAATACCGGACGCTGTCCGGCAACATCCTTGTCACCGACTATCTCCAGTTCATCCGGATTGATTCAAACGGCAAGGTGCTAGGCCGCGAGGCGCTGGCGTTTCCGACCGACATTGAATCGCGGACGATCAAGGTCAATGCGGAAAAGGCCGACGCTGTTTTCAAGGTTCTGACTGCCTTCTTCTCCGAAGCGCCGCAGGGGCTTGGCCGTGCACAGCAATTGGCGCTGGCGCTGGCGACACGGTCGAAAATGCTGCGGGATTTTCTGACCGAGGAGTTGATCCGGCAGGAGAAATCCAACAAGGAAGGCCGGTTGCACGCGTTGTTCGATGTGTTCCGCGAACAGGTGTTTCACGAACTCTCGACCAAGGAATTTGCCGATGCGTTTGCGCAGATGCTGGCCTATGGCCTGTTTCTGGCCAAGCTCAACGCCAAGGATGATGAGATCGTCGCGCTCGACAATGTCCGCAAATTTATTCCCGGCTCGTTCAGGCTGATCCGCGAACTGGTGCGGTTTCTGGAGGAAATGCAGGAAGCTGAATATGACGATGTGAAATGGGTGATCGATGAAATCCTGTCGATTGTGAACGGCCTTGCCATCGCCGATATCCGCGACGACCTTTCGTTCCGCAACCGCAAATCTGTCAGCCGGAAAGTGCGGGCGGGCGATGAGGAAGAACACCGGCTGTTTGAGCGCGACCCGTTCATCTATTTCTATGAGGATTTCCTCAAGGCCTATGACAAGGACACCCGCAAGGGACGCGGTGTCTATTACACGCCGCCGCCGGTGGTGAATTTCATCGTCCGCGCCGTCGATGACATTTTGAAAGATACGTTCAAGATCGCCGACGGCTTGGCTGACAATAAGGTTACTGTGCTCGATTTTGCAGCCGGAACCGGCACGTTTCTCCTCGAAGTGATGCAGAAGATATTCGACAATATAGGCGGGCCGGAAAGCGGCAAGGCTGCTGCTGTCGTGCGCGAACACATGACGAAAAACCTTAATGGCTTCGAGTATCTCATCGCGCCCTACACCATCGCCCATTTGAAATTGTCGCAATATCTCAAGGACAAGGGCCACCAGCTTGCCAAGGATGAGCGGCTGCAAGTGTTTTTAACCAACACGCTGGAACCGATTGAACCGCAGCGCAGCACCTTCCTGCCGGAACTGTCGAACGAAGTGGAGGAAGCACAGAAGGTCAAGGAAAAGCCAATCCTCGTGATACTCGGCAACCCGCCCTATTCGGGGCACTCAAAGAACAACGGCGACTGGATCAAACGCGGAATTAATGGGTATCAAGACAACATCAACGACAAATTCATCCCAGGCTATAAACATCTCGTCGAGCGTGTTTCGAAGGGCGTCAACGAAAGGGGCGAAGAGATATGGGAAGAGAAACTCGTTCCACTCGGCGAACGAAATCCGAAATGGCTCAATGACGATTATGTGAAATTCATCCGCTTCGCGCAGCTGAAAATGGACGCTGTGGAGGAAGGCGTCGTCGGCATCATCACCAACCATTCATGGCTGGACAACCCGACTTTTCGCGGCATGCGCCAGAGCCTGATGCGCAGTTTTGACCAGATTCACATTATCGACTTGCACGGAAATTTTAAGAAGAAAGAGCGCGCAGCAGACGGCAGCAAGGACGAAAACGTCTTCGACATTGAACAAGGTGTGGCAATTGGACTTTTTGTCAAGAAGCGCGGAGTCGAGAGAGGCGTCTGGCGAAGTGATATTTGGGGATTGAGGCTCGCAAAGTATCTGACGCTCGCTGACGCCACTATTTCAGACACTAAGTGGCAAACTGTCAGACCTAGCGAACCAAATTTCCTTTTCGAGAAGCTTTTCATGCTGCGCGACAACAACGACTGGGCGATACCAGATATGTTTGTAGTTGGAGGTGCGGGAATAGTTACCGCGCACGACGAGTTCTCCACCGCTTTTGGGGGCAATGAACTGAGGAAACGATACGAAGATTTTCGAGACGCAAATCGCGATGTTGATGCACTTCACGGGCAGTTTAAAGTAGCAAAGAAAGAAGGGTGGGACATTCTGAAGGGGTGGGATGCGCTTCAAGGCAATTCTGATTTGGCCGACATGGTCAGGCCAGTGATCAGATATCCATTTGATAGCCGTTCAATATTTTATCAGAACGATCTTGTATGGAGAACAGTCCGCCGTGTGATGTCGCCTTTGGCGGCAGGGGCAATTGGGCTTTCTACTATTCGCAAGAAAGACATTAGCGCACCATGGTCGCACGTTTTAGTTGTCGATCAAATGATGCTCCACCACGCCGTATCAAGTAAGGAAGTAAACTATGTCTACCCGTTAGTAGACGGTGAACACGAAAACATTTCACCAGCTTTCCGCGCCTATCTCGACGCCCGTTACGACCACCACTACTCGCCAGAAGAAATTCTCGGCTACATTTACGCCGTGCTGCACGCGCCTGCCTACCGCTCGCGCTATGCGGAATTTCTGCGCATTGGTTTCCCGCGCATTCCTTTTGCGGAAACCAATGAGCATTTCGAGTCGCTGTCGGCGCTGGGCTTTGCCTTGGTGCAGGCGCATTTGATGCGGGAATTGCCGCGCCGGGGGCTTGGCGATATTCACGGGCGCGGCGGATACGAAGTGGAGCATGTGCGCTGGTCCGCCGAGGACAGCCGCATTTCGATCAACAAGGTGCAGAGCTTTGCGCCGGTGCCAGAGGCGGTGTGGAATTTCCACATTGGCGGCTATCAGGTGATCGACAAATATCTGAAATCGCGCAAGGGGCGCACGCTCTCTTTGGACGAGATCAACCATGTGGCACGCATCTGCGACGCGCTGGCTTTCACCATTGACCAGATGGCGGCGATTGACGCGGCTTATGCACAGGCTTTTCCGGACAGGGGATAAGAACGGCAAAAGGCTCGAAAAAGCTTTCCGTTTGCGCCACACTGGGGCATCACGGAATCAATCATGAGCAAGACCGACCAACCCGACCTGTTTGGCGCGCCGCAAGGCGATCTTTTCGCCAAGGAACCTGCCCAGCCCGTCTGGAAGCCGGACCCGGACAAGGTGCGCCGTCGGCTGGAGCGCATTCTGGCCGAGGCGCGGGCGGCAGAGACGATGCCCTGGGACTGGTCGCAGCGCTCACTGTTCAAGAAGATTTTCCCGGATATGGCCAATCTGCTACCGGCAGAGGAAGCCAAGCAATATTGCTTTCAGTTCGAGCAGGAATGGGACCGGCTGATGGCGGCGTGAGCCGCGCCGGACGAAATCGCCCTCGCCTTCGATGGCCGAAACTCGCCGACGCGCAAACAGCGTGGGCGCGAAGTCCTCGAAACCCTCGCCGCCACCGGCGGAGCTCGCCTCGCCGAAGAGACCGGCAAGGGCCGGTATTTCATTCCAAGGTGAAGGCCGTGCAGCGGGCAGACCGCAGCGAAAAGCGTCTGTTGATTTGACAAGTTCAAGGCATCCGGCCCCGGTTGGCAGAGCCGGATCAATGACGTGCTGAAGCGGTCAGTCGCATAAACCTGCCGCGCGCGCGGCTGACAGCACAGACTTTGCCTGTCCCTGCTTCGCGTCCGCTCGCCGACAGGTTTCCGTATTCCGGTCGAAAGCCTTGTTCTCTGCTTGCAGCGTCCTAGTTGCCGGCATGAGATCAATCGGGAGAAAACCAATGCGTATCGGCGATAGACCTGAGTTTGCAAGAAAAGCACCAGTCATGACCTTTGGCCCTGATGAAATGGTGTCCGTTGCCGTGCATGCGATGAGCGAGAAAAACTTCGGCGCAGCGGTTATCACCGGCCCTGATCAAAAGCCGATCGGCATCGTCACCGAGCGCGACTTCATGCGCCGCCTCCTCGACAAGGGCCTTGATCAAAAAAAGACGCCTCTGCGGGCCATCATGAGCACGGATCTGAAACTCGCCAAGGTGGATGATAATCTGTTGGACTGGCTGCGCCAGATGTCCAACGACCGCTTTCGCCATCTGCCTGTTGTCGACGACACCGGCAAATTGATTGGTCTCATGAGCCAAGGGGATTTTGTCAGCTACACATGGCCGGAATTGTTCACGCGCGTCAAAGAACAGGCGCGCGCGACATTTGATCTGAACCCTTCAATACTGACATTCCTGGGCGTCGGCATATTCATGCTGCTTGGCCTGATGGTTCTCTTGTCAATCAAGGGTTAGCGGTGCGACCGGCTTATGGCGGCGTGAGCCGCCATCCTTGCCGGTAGCCACACCTCACCCCGCATTCTTCTTCAAAAACGCCACCGTCCGGCTCCACGCCAAGTCCGCCGCCGCCTTGTCATACCGCGCCTCGGACGTGTCATTGTTGAACGCATGGTTTACGCCGTCGTACACAAACAGCTCATACGTCTTGCCCGCCGCCTTCAGCGCCGCCTCAAACTCCGGAATGCCGGCATTGATCCGCTCATCCAGCCCGCCGTAGTGCAACATCAGTGGCGCGGTGATTTTCGGCACGTCCGCAGCCGCCGCTTGACGGCCATAGTACGCAACGCCCGCCGCAAGCCCCGGATCAGACACCGCAAGGCTGTTCACCAGCCCGCCGCCCCAGCAAAAGCCCATCGCGCCTGCCTTGCCGTTGACAGCTTCATGGCCTTTCAGAAACGCAACAGCAGCGGCAGCGTTGGCGGTCGTCTGGCCGCCATCCAGCTTGCCGATCATGTCGCGCGCCGTGTCCTCATTGTCCGGCGTGCCGCCTGCCGGTGACAGGAAATCAACCGCCAGCGCCGCAAATCCTTCCAGCGCCATCCGCCGCGCAACGTCCTTTGTGTGCGCGTTGAGGCCGCGGTTTTCATGGATAACCACCACACCCGGCAGCTTGCCAGTCCGCTCCTTCGGCAGCGCCAGATAGGCCTTCATCTCGCCGCTCGCCCCGGCAAACGTCACCTCTGAAGCTTCAACGCGCGCGTCGCCCTCCTCGATAATTGCCGCCTGCGCAGCGCTCGCCCCCAGCATCGGCGCAATCGCCGCCGCCGCAACACCGGACCCGGCCAGCTTCGTCAGCTTCGCCATGAAGCCCCGCCGGTCAAGCGTCAAATGGGTGTATTCGTCGTAGGCGTTGATCATGTCCTGCGTAATTGTCGGTTGGGTGATCGTGGGCTGGTTCATGGCTCTCTCCATTTTGGTTTTCTGTCAGTTTGGAACGCCCCCGCGTCTAAAACTTTCGCCTACTCTGCCGGTGTGGCGTGCAACGCTCCCCGCATCTCATCGTCGAGCAGCTTCACCTCGTCAGAGTGTGGCTTCGACGGCCCTGCCAGCATCAGATAAGCCACCGGCGTGATATATAGCGTCACCAGCGTCGAAAGCCCGAGGCCACCGACAATCACCCAGCCCAGCGCAATGCGCGCTTCCGCGCCAGCGCCATGCCCGAAAACGAGCGGCAGCCCGCCGAGCGCAGTGGCAATCATCGTCATCATCACCGGACGAAGCCGTATGCTCGAAGCACTCTTGATCGCTTCACGCACAGCCATGCCGCGGTCGCGCTGCTGGTTGGCAAACTCGACAATCAAAATGCCGTTCTTGGCCATGATACCCACCAGCATCACGAGTCCGATCTGGCTGTAAATATTGAGCGTCGTTCCCGTCAGCGCCAACGCCAGCACCGCACACGCAAGGCCAAGCGGCACAGTCGCCATGATGATCACAGCACTGACAAAGCTCTCGAACTGCGCCGCCAGCACCAGAAAGATGATGATCAGCGCAAAGCCGAACGTCGTGCCCATGCCACCCGAGCTTTCCTGCAAAACCGCAGCTTCCGCCAGCGGAACGACCCGCGCACCTGAAGGCAGCAGCGGCTCCGCCATCTCGTTCAACCTGTCCAGCGATTGGCCAAGCGTCGCCCCGGCAGCAAGGTTCGTTGACAGCGAAACTGCCCGAAGCTGCGACTCACGCGCCAGCGACGGCGCCACAGCCTTCTCCTGCAAAGTCGCAATCGTCGACATCGGCACCGTGCGCCCGTCCTTGGTGCGCAGGAAGATGTTCTCCAGATCCGTCGGATCATTGACAGGATTGGATGTGGACAGGATCGTCACCGAAACCGCCACCCCATCAACATAGACCTCGCCAATCGACTGGCCGTCAAGCAGCGCCTGCAACACGCTCGAAAGCCCGGTGATGTCTATCCCAAGATCAGACGCCCGCTCGCGGTTGACGGCAATGGTCAGCTGCGCTTGCGTCGCTTCCGTGTTCAGCCGCGCATTGTCAAACTCGCCCGACTGGTTCATCAAATCGATCAGTTTCTGAGCGGATTCCGAGAGCTTTTCGTAATCGTTTCCAACCAGCGCCACCTGCAGCCCATTGCCGCCACCACGGATGCCAAGACTGTTCGGCTGCATGGCCGTCGCCTGCACAGTCGGAACCTGCGCCACAGCCTTGTTCATGTCCATGACAATATCATTCTGGCTGCGTGTCCGCTCATCCCACTTGGCCAGCGTCAGCACCATGAAGCCGGAGTTCTTCGATCCGCCCTGCCCGCTGATCGAGAACACATTCTTGACTTCGCCGCTATCCAGCAGCGGCTGCAGTCTCTCCTCAACTTGCTGCATCTGCGCGCGGGTATAATCAAGGCTCGCGCCCTGTGGCGCTGCAACGCGCATCATCACAATCGAGCGGTCCTCGCGCGGCGTCAGTTCCTGCGTGATCTGCGTGAATATGCCATAGGCAATCGCGGACAAAACCAATCCTGCCGCCACCACAATCAGCGGCGCGTTGAGGCAAGAGGACAGCGTCCGCAGATAAACCCGCGCAAGCCAGCCGCCAATGCCTGCTACAATGCCCTTGTCATGCCGCGCCATCTCTCCGCCAAGCATGCGCGAAGCCAGCATCGGACACAGCGTCAGCGATACAATTGATGACAGCCCTACCGAGAAGGCCAGCACAAAGCCGAACTCACGGAACAACCGTCCAGTCTGGCCGGGCAGGAACGACAGCGGAATGAACACTGCCGCCAGCGTTGCCGTCGTCGCCACCACGGCGAAGAACACTTCGCGCGTGCCAATCACCGCGGCAGCCCTCGGCCCCATGCCTTCCGAGCGCCGCCGCACAATGTTTTCCAGCACCACGATGGCATCGTCAACCACCATGCCTGTGGCCAGAACAATTGCCAGCAAAGTCAATATGTTGATCGAAAATCCTGCCAGATAGATTGCAGACAGTGTGCCGATCAGCGCCACCGGCATCGTAATGGCCGGAATGAACGTCGCCCGCCAGTCGCGCAGAAAAAGGTAAATCACCCCGACCACAATCAACACTGCCAGCACCAGCGATCGCACAACCTCATCAATCGCCCCTTCGATGAACACCGCGTCGTCGCTGGTAATTGTCACGGTCGTGCCGTCCGGCAGCGATTTCTGCAAATCATCCACCGCAGCGTGGACACCGTTGGAAATGCTCAGCGTGTTGGATTGCGCCTGCCGGATCACGCCAAGCCCGACCCCCTGCTTGCCATTGGCCCGCAGCGACGTCGCGCCATCCTTCGGCCCCAGTGTCACGCCAAGCCGCACGCGGTCTTGGAGCAACAGATTCTCAAACTGCGCCGTCGTCGATATTTCGGCGGTCGCGCGCACCACAATTGCCTGCGTCTGGCTGGTCAGCGATCCGGCCGGAACATCGAACGTCATGCTTGAAAGCGCGTTGGCCAAGGATGCAATCGTCAGCCCCCTGCTCGCCAACTTTGCCTGATCGACATCAATGCGGAATATCTTGTCCTGATTGCCATAAATCTCGACATCCGCCACCCCTTCAACAGAGGCAATGCGGTCCGATATTTCGTCCTCGACCAGCAGTGAGAGATCTTCCATCGACATCGAAGACGACGTGACCGCCATGCGGATAATCGCCTGGCTGCTCGAATCCGCCTTCACAACCTGCGGATCGTCGGCATTGTCAGGCAGGCTGTTGATCACGCGCGACACCGCATCGCGCACATCGTTGGACGCTGAATCAACATTCGTCGAGGGCGAGAATTCCAGCGTCACCCGGCTCGAGCCGAACGACGACTGCGAAGACACGGATTTCAGCCCGCCAACCCGCGCAACGGCACCCTCAATGATCGACGTGATCTCGCGGTCAACCGTTTCGGGCGACGCGCCGGTGAATGTTGTGCGCACCGTGATCACCGGCTGGTCCACTTGCGGCAGTTCGCGCACCTCAATGCCAAAATAGGCCGCAAGTCCTGCAACTACAATCAAAGTGTTGAACACAAGCGCCAGGATTGGCCGACGCACGAACAGCGCGGTAAATCCAGGCTCCGGCGCACCGTTCTCTTGAAGCGCCTCGCTCATGGCTGCCCCACCGGTTTGGCACCTGCAACAGTCAACTGCACGCCCGGTCGCACCCGCTGCATGCCTTCGCTGATCACCGGTTCACCCGCGTTCAACGCACCTTCAACCAGCACGTTCTCCGGATTGCGCTGGACTATGCGCACCGAAACCCGCTCAGCCTTGTCCTTGTTCAGCCGCCAGACATAAGAACCCTTGGAGTCCCACTGCACAGACAATGGATCGACGGCAGGGTAAGTCTCACCAGCAAATTTCATGGAAACCGTGAACGACATACCGGCGCGAAGCTCGTCGTCAGCGTTTGGAATGCGCGCACGCACGCGAATTGTCCGGCTGGCAGCATCGATACGGCTGTCGATAGCCTCGACCACACCTGCATAGGGTTTACCCGGACGGGCAATGGCGCTGGCATCAATCGGAGCACCAACAGCAATCGCACTGGCAAACCGCTCCGGAACCCAAAAATCCACCAGAATTTCAGACCGGTCGTCCAGCGCCACAACTTGGGTCTGCGTCGTGACATTGTCGCCCGGATTGACCGCGACAATCCCGGCAATCCCGCTTATTGGCGCAGTAATCAGCCGTCGCTGCAAATTCAGCTCCGCAGTTTCAAGCGCCAGCTTGGCCTCGTCCACAGCCCGAAGCGCATCGTCGCGCTCCACGCGTGTGACACTCTGCAAGCCCTTGTAGCGCGCCGCTTTCTCTTCAGCCGCGGCAAGTGCCAGTTTTGCCGAACTGACAGCAATCTTCTCGCTGGCATCATCCAGCCGCGCGACAATGGTTCCGGCTTCAACTTTCGCTCCGGATGCAATCTCGACACTGGCCAGCGCGCCGGCAACGGCAGGCATGACGGTCACAGACTTTATCGCCTGCCCGTCTCCAATGGCTTCCAGCTTGTCATTGACAATTCCCGTGGCAACAGCCGCGGTTGTGACAAGAACTGCCGCCGCGCCACGCCGCGCCTGTCCGGCTTGCGCTGACTGGCCCTGCACACCTTGCAGCGCAGTCGCAGCCTTGGCCTCACCCTCAGCGGCAGGCTCAAGGATGGAGATCAAACCCCGCGGCAAGCCCGCATTCAGCAAAACCTGGTCAGCGCCCGGCACAAACCGGACTGCGACTGCGGCGCTCCCCGCCAGCACAGCAGCGCTGAGCAAAAGTTGTGTCCAAACCTTCATGCAGTCTCCGCGACCATGGGAACGCTTTCTGCTCCAAAGTTAACGCGTCGCCGCGAAAATTCCGCATTAATTAATTGTAATTCGCGCGATGGAACCGAAACCAGGATCGTGCGTTACGACTAGTTCACCGGTGTTTTGAATTACGCGTCGCGGTAGCGCCCGATGGCAATACCGGCACCGGGCAGTAGAACGCGCAACAACGGCCCGGTCATGATCGTCGTACCAACCGCCATCAGCACCAGCATCGTGAACACATTTTGCGGAATGAATCCGAGCGAAAAGCCAACATTCAGCACAATCAGCTCCATCAGTGCCCGCGTGTTCATCAGCACTGCCACAATGCGCGCCTTTGGCCCATCCATGCCGCCCGCCCGCGCCGCGAGATAAACCGGAATAATTTTCGTCCCGACAGCCGCCGCAAACAGGATCGCGCACCACAGCCAGTCTTGCATGGTCGTCAGTCCAAGCACATTGGTTCGCAGCCCCGTGTAGGTGAAAAACACCGGCAAAAAGAACACCAGCACAAACTGCCCGACCCGCTGCCGCCAAATCTCTACAAACCGGTCATGCTTGTGAAACATGAGCCCGAACAGAAACCCGCCGAATATCGTGAAAATGCCGAGCTTTTGCGTGATGATCCCGCACAGGAATATCCCCGCCAGCACCAGCGCCATCGCCATCGGCGGCAAAGGATCGCCATCGCGCGCATCGTCCGCAAAATACCTGTCTACGAGCGGCTGAACCGCATACCGCAGCACTGCCGCCATCACGCCAAGCCCGGCCAATTGCAGCGCCACAGTCGGCCACGAAAGCGAAGCCGACGCCATCGCGGCAACCACCGCCAGCAGCATCCACCCGGCCACATCATTGGCCGCCGCCGCAGAAATCGAGATCACACCGACCTCATGCCTTGTCAGCCCGAATTCAGCCAATATCCGCCCCAAAATCGGCACCGCCGTGATCGCCAGCGCAATGCTGATGAACAGTGAGTAGATCAGCCGGTCGATCCCCGGTGCCAGCAGCGGCTGGCTGATCCAGCCTGCCGCAAACCCGGTGACCAGCGGCACGAAAATGCTCGCAACCGCCACCAGCACCGTCACCCGCCGGTTCTTCGCATCGCGCAAATGCCCGAAGTCAAAGTCGTAACCGATCTGGAACATCAACAGGATCAGCCCGATCTGGCTCAGCACCTGCATCGGCGCAGTCGCCTCAGCCGTAAACAGCGCCTGCGAAAAGTCCGGCAGAACATACCCGAGCAGCGAGGGCCCGAGCATCAATCCGGCAACAATCTCGCCAACCGCGCGCGGCTGCCCCAATCGCCGCGCCACCTTGCCCGCAATCTGCGCTGCAAGCACAATCACGATCAGTTGGATAAGCACAGAAACCAGCAGCTCTTCAGTCTGATGCACGGTCAATTAAGCTGCCTCACATGAATTTTCCAAGAGCACCGGCTAGCGCACAAACACCGGCAAATCCAGAGCCTGTGGAGCTCACGTCACTCCATGCACTGGCCCGCACCGCCCGCCTTCAACGCATCGCCCGCAACTTTTTGCCTTTCAGCCCGAATCACACCACATACCCTTACATGTCCGACCCCTTCGATGATGACATGCCGTTTTTCGACGTGCCCAAAGGCCAGCCGCCCGCTGGTCCGGGGATCGCCGCGCGCGCCCAAGGGGCGCTTATGGCCGCCCGCCTCGGCCCTGCGTCCAACAAGTCCTACTTCGAAGGCCTCAACCCGGAGCAACTCCGAGCCGTCGAAACCACCGACGGTCCCGTGCTGGTGCTCGCCGGCGCGGGCACCGGCAAAACCCGCGTCCTCACCACCCGCATCGCCCATATTCTGGCCACCGGCAAAGCCTTCCCCAGCCAAATCCTCGCCGTCACCTTCACCAACAAGGCCGCCCGCGAGATGAAGGAGCGCATCGGCCATCTGGTCGGTGAGGCCATAGAGGGCATGCCCTGGCTCGGCACATTCCATTCCATCGGCGTCAAAATGCTGCGCCGCCACGCCGAGCTCGTCGGCCTCAAATCCAACTTCACCATCCTCGACACCGATGACGTGGTCCGCCTCATCAAACAACTGATTCAAGCCGAAGGCTTGGACGACAAACGCTGGCCCGCCCGCCAGTTCGCGCTGATGATCGACGGCTGGAAGAACAAGGCGCTCAGCCCCAAGGACATTTCCGAAGGCGACGCGCGCTCGTTTGCCGGTGGCAAAGGCCGCCAGCTCTACGCCGCCTATCAGGAGCGCCTGAAAACCCTCAACGCCTGCGACTTCGGCGACCTGTTGATGCACCCGATAGCCATGCTCCGCGCCAACCCGGACGTGCTGGCCGAATACCACAACAAGTTCCGCTACATTCTGGTCGACGAGTATCAGGACACGAACGTGGCGCAATACATGTGGCTGAGACTGCTGGCCCAGCCGCGCTCTTCAACCTCTCCCCTCCGGGGAGAGGTGCCGAGCGTCAGCGAGGCGGAGAGGGGAAGTCCGCCCGGCGCGCCAAATCCCCTCTCCGTCGGCTCCGCCGACACCTCTCCCCGCAAGCGGGGCGAGGTTAAACCTTCGGCCGAAGGCCGCAAGGGCGACCGCCCGTCGGGCGACGTTTCGCCCGCGCCCGCGCAGGCCAGCGCCGCAAGGCGCGGTGCGGCCGTGAGCGAGAACAAAGTCAACATCTGCTGCGTCGGCGATGACGACCAGTCCATCTACGGCTGGCGCGGCGCTGAAGTCGACAACATCCTGCGCTTCGAAAAAGATTTCCCCGGCGCCGCCGTCATCAAGCTCGAGCGCAATTACCGCTCCACCGAACACATCCTCGGCGCAGCCGCCCACCTCATCGCGCATAATGAAGGCCGCCTCGGCAAGACCCTGTTCACCGAAAAGGAATCCCCCGATCATGACCGCGTCATGGTCCATGCCGGCTGGGATTCGGAAGAAGAAGCCCGCGCCGTCGGCGAGGAGATCGAGCAACTCCAGCGCAAGCAGCACAAGCTCAACGACATGGCCATCCTCGTCCGCGCCTCGTTCCAGATGCGCGAGTTTGAAGACCGCTTCGTCACTCTCGGCCTCAACTACCGCGTCATCGGCGGCCCGCGCTTTTACGAACGCGCCGAAATCCGCGACGCCCTCGCCTACTTCCGCGTGGTCGCGCAAGCTGCCGACGATCTCGCCTTTGAGCGCATCATCAACGTCCCCAAGCGCGGCCTCGGCGAGGCAGCCGTGCGCCAAATCCACGATGCCTCAAGAGCAAACCGCGTCCCCATGCTCGCCGCCGCCGCCGACCTTGTCGAAACCGAAGAGTTGAAGCCCAAGGTCCGCTCCACGCTGCGCACCGTCGTCGAGCTGTTCGAACGCTGGACCAAGGCGCTCGACGAAAAGCCGCACACCGAGCTTGCCGAGCAGATCCTCGAAGAGTCCGGCTACACCGACATGTGGAAAGCCGACCGCTCCGCCGAGGCTCCCGGCCGCCTTGAAAACCTCAAGGAACTCATCCGCTCGATGGAGGATTACGAGTCGATGCGCGCCTTCCTCGAACACGTCTCGCTGGTCATGGACGCCGAAAAGAACGAAAACCTCGACGCCGTCAGCATCATGACGCTGCATGGCGCCAAGGGCCTCGAGTTCAACACCGTCTTCCTCCCCGGTTGGGAAGAAGGTCTG
>JANPEK010000016.1:0-3851 GCA_031422915.1 Phyllobacteriaceae bacterium
GAAGCTCCGAAGAAGGACTCCGGCGGCGGCGGCGGTATGCCGGGCGGCATGGGCGGCATGGGCGGCGGTATGGACTTCTAAGTCCAAGCGCTTATTGTCTGATTATCAAGGGGCGGCAGCGATGCCGCCCTTTGTGTTCACAATTTGTTGACAATCTGTCTGGATTGTTCGTCTTTTATGCGCGACGGTCTTTTGTTAAGTGTCAATCACGATTAATTGAAAAGGTATTCTCCATGTCCAATTCCGTTCTCACCTTGCTGGCCCGCATTCTGCTTGCAATCGTTTTCATCCCCGCAGGTGCCTCCAAGTTTGGTGCTATCGAAGGCACAGCCGGCTACATTACGGCGATGGGTTTACCTGCCGGGACGCTTCTCGCTTGGGCGGCAGCAATTTTTGAAGTGGTCGCAGGCATTGCCATTCTCATCGGTTTCCAGACCAAATGGGCTGCCTTCGCGTTGGCGGCTTTTTGTGTGTTCACCGGTTTCGTGTTCCACTTCGCCGCCGCGACCGGCGACGCTGCGCAGATCCAGATGATCATGTTCTTCAAGAACTTAGGCCTCGCCGGTGGCTTCCTTGCCTTGGCAGCATCTGGTGCCGGTGCCTATTCAGTGGATGCCAGACGCGCATAACATCGCATCGAATTCGCCCGATATTCTGGAAAGCCCGCAGCGTTGTTGCGGGCTTTATTTTTGTTTTAACCGGCCTTGGCTATAACAAATCAAACAGCAGGCGAAACCATGTCCGAGAACGTACAGACAAAACCGGTCCACTCGCTCTCGCGCGCGTTTCGCCTTGACACGCCTTGGCACCGCTTTCGTGTGAACACGCCGCTGCTCGATGGTCAGGCGGCGTTTGTCCTGTTGTCGCTGTTGTTTATCTCGTTTGGCGCAATGTTTCTGCCCAATCCGAATCTCTTGACGTCAACGACAATTCTCCAGCTTTTGATGTTCAGCGGCTTGTCTCTTTGCTTCGCGCTGGTGGCACTCGCCATCTCCAAATTCGGGCAGACAAAATCACTGGCGCAAACCATCGACTATACGTTTCACGCTCTTCTGGCACCAAGCAACCTTGGCCGTGCCGTGCCGACAGTGCTGCTCGTTGGCGTTTTCATGTTTACGTTCCCGAGTTTCAAGTCGCATATACCTGTGCTCCATCCCTTCAGCTGGGATGTGGCGCTGGCTCAGTTTGACCGGACACTGCATTTCGGTCAGGCACCTTGGGAACTCATCGCTGCGGTGACCGGCTATGGTGATTTTACTGTCAAAATTGACCAGTTCTATTATCTCTGGTTTCCGGTGATTTTTACATCCACCGCCGCTGTTGCGCTTATTCCCGGCCGCAATGTCTGGCGTCACCGCTATCTGCTGTCGTTCATTATGTCAGGGATCTTGATTGGCAGCATCATGGCCGTTGCCTACTCCTCCGTCGGGCCAATTTACTTTGATCGCATCAACGGCGGAGCGTCAGAATTCACGCCCTTGATTGCTGAACTTGAGGCTGTCAACTCGCAAAGTGCGCTCCGCACATTGCTGATCCGTGACCAGCTTTGGGAGGCCTATATCAATTCAACCGGTCAAGTGATCTCCGGCATTTCGGCGATGCCTTCCATGCACAACGCGATTTGCGTGCTGATGTTTCTCGCCGCGCGCCACGCGGGCGCTGTGTTGAAATGGCTCGCTGCCGCCTATGCTTTGATCATCTTCGTCGGCTCGGTGCATTTGGGCTGGCATTATGCTGTGGATGGTTATGTTTCGGCGATCATTGTTCTGGGCATCTGGAAGTTTACCGGCTGGCACACCAAACGAACCGAGCATCCGCTTTAAAGCATCGCCTTCAGCACTCTTGTTATCGACGCCTCATCATCCGCGCTGCGCTCTTTTCGTGACAGTACAAGACAGGCTTGCGATTTGAGGATCACACCATCTGACAGCACTTTTAGATTGTTGGCAGCAAGCGTTGAGCCGGTTGAGGTGATATCGACAATCAGATCCGCAAGCCCGGCTGCAGGCGCGCCTTCGGTGGCACCGAGACTTTCGATAATCTGATAGACCTGAATGCCGTGCATTTGGCTGAAGAAACCTTGCGTCAGCCGCCAGTATTTGGTGGCAATGCGCAGGCGGCGGCCGTGCTTGTGGCGAAAGTCCGCCGCTACATCATCAAGGTCCGCCATGGTTTCGACGTCATGCCAATGGTCTGGCACGGCAACGACAACATCTGCCAACCCGAAGCCAAGCCGCGCGGAAATCTCCATCTTGGCCGCCCAAGCAGCAGCGGACTCGCGCACCAGATCTTCGCCGGTAACGCCAAAGTCAATGGAACCTGCGACCAGTTCGCGGGCGATTTCGGACGCCGACAGCAGCGCGATCTCGATGTCATCCCTGCCCTTGATTTTGGTGCGATAGGCGCGCGCGTCCTTCTGCGGCAACACTTCAAGCCCGGCCTTGGAGAATGCTGCGATCGTGTCGTCTTTCATCCGGCCCTTGGATGGAATGGCGATTGTGATGGTCATGCCAGCGCCTCCAGCCGGTCGAGCCACAGCGAGAAGCCGACGCCAGCAATCGGCTTTTCCGCGCCGAGCAATGTCAACAGCCGGTCGTAACGTCCGCCGCCCGCAAGCGGGTTGGTTGCGCTTTGTGAGGAGCGGACTTCAAAGACCAGTCCGGTGTAATAATCCAACGGACGACCGAAAGCGGCGTCGTACATGACGGTTTTGCAGTCAACGCCAAGCAGATCAATTTCCTTTGCCCTTGCTGCAAACGCCGCCAGCGCGGAATCCAGGGCCATATTCGCCTTTGTGGCAAATTCAGCAAGGTGATCTGGCGCCGTGGCCAATGGTTCGCGAATGGCTAAAAACTCCGTGAGCGCAGCAAACTGGCGTTTGGACAGTTTGACTGAAGCCAGTTCCGTCTTCTCGATCAACCGCGCAGCAATGTCTTCTGCTGATCGCCCAGCGTGAGCGGGAATCCCAATGGACTGCATTTCGGCGGCGATTGCCGCCGCGAGCTTTTCCTGTTCGCCCTTGGCCGCCAGCTTGGCCAAAGCTGGTTCAAGGTCCGGCAGCGGGCGCTCGCTGGCGAGTGCATTCAGCGTTTCCTTCAGCAGCGCCGCATTGCCGAACGTGCGGGCCAGCCGCATGCGCCAGCCGCGCGGCAGGCCGAGTGCTTTCAGCACAGCTTCAAAGATTGTCTGGTCGCCAAGCAGGATTTCGACATCGGCGTCGGGAGCAACAAGCCGGACCATTTCCACCGCCTCGACCAGCGAGCGCGCATCAGTCGCTGCAATGTTTGCATTGCCCAGATCCTCAATGCCCGCCTGAAAAAACTCCGAGCCGCCAACGCGGCGCTGGCGGAAGACTTCGCCAAGATAGGCATAGCGCGCGGGCGTATCCGTACCATCGGCAATGTGGTTGAGGCAGACTGGAATGGTGAACTCCGGCCGCAGGCACAGCGTCTCGCCGGTTTCGGATTCCGTGAGGAAGATGCGGCGGCGAAGGTCTTCGCCCGCCATGTCGAGAAATGGCGCGGCGGGTTGGATGACGGGGATGGACACCGCACCCGTTTCGCGGGCGGCCATCCAGGTTTGGAGTTTGGTTGCGAAGGTTGGAGCGCGGGTCAAGCGGCGACACTCCGGAGGGCTTGGCGCGAGGCGCCCCCAGCCCTTACTCCGCAAGTTCGGCGCGTGGCGCCCCCCCCAGTGCGGGGGGACAAAAACCCCCCCACGGGGGGGTTTTTCGGCGGTTTACGGCTCGCTCACAAAGGGGCATTTTTGGCTTTAAACTATCTCCCCCCTTGCGGGGGAGTTGTCCTACTGTACATTGGGGGGCGCCTCGCGCCGAACTTGCGGAGTAAGGG
>JANPEK010000017.1:0-14248 GCA_031422915.1 Phyllobacteriaceae bacterium
CAACGAAGTTGTCAGCTTGCCAATCGTTTCCGAACCCCGGCGACGGCCGTTTGCATCAAGCGCATGACGAAGACACGCGATGGCATAGGCGCTTGCAGTGGCCAGCAGCGCCGAGCAGGCGGCGATGGCAACGCTGGTCACCATTGCCAGCAGAAAAAGGTTGGAACTGATGATGCGGGCGTGGTCGGCGAAGACGCCCGCCTGGACAATTGCCATGAGCGGAATGAGCACGAAAAGTGCGCCGAATATGATCGAAATTGTTGCACCTGCGCGTTCGGCCGCACCTGAGTGGTGGTAACGCCGCGTTGACACTGCGCCGGTCTGAAACAGGTTTTGGCCTTTGGGTATCAGTGCCAGTACCAGCCCGGTCAGCGCGAGTTGCGCCAAGGTGAGCTGCGAAGCTTTGGCCGGATCAAAATCGAACGACAGCGCCTGCTGGATCGCAACTTGCAAAGTGGTGGCTGCCGGTCCGCCGCCGAGCACCAGAATGATTGTGTAGGACCCGGCGCACAGCAGAAACACCAGCCCGGCGATGCCCGGCAGGCTTTGGCGGATTACAGGCCATAGAATATGGTGAACGCGGCCCTGCGTGGTAAAGCGCAGACTTTCCGCCAGCTTCCACTGCTCCTGCGGGATTTCCTCGAACGCTTTGAGCAAAAGCCGCACTGTCAGTGGTGTGTTGAAAAATATGTGCGCGATGAGAATGCCCGATAGACCGTAGATGTCAGGCTTCCAGTCAAACCCTGCCATTGCCAAACTATCGGCGATCATCCCGTTGCGTCCGTAAAGCGTGACCAATCCAAGCACAACGGCAATTGCAGGCAACGCCAGCGGCACGGCAAACAGCGCCAAAAGCATCCGCCGTCCGCGAAATCGCGGCAGGCTCTCGAGCGACAGAGCGACCGGTACGGCGAAGACAACCGAGAGGGTGGTGGACAGTGCTGCTTGTTCGAGCGTGAACAAGGCAGCTGGAAATATTCCGGTGAAGTCGCGCGAAAGTCCGGCGCTCAGGCCTGAAACCAGCGTCGCGCCGATGGCTGAAGCCACCAGCACGGCGATGACGGCCAGCACGAGAAACCCGGCAGCGAGCCGGGTTCCATCTGGCCGCTTGTGGCGGATTATTTGCCTAAGGCTGTTTGCCACTCGTCAATCCACGCCTTGCGGTTGGCCGCAACATCCGCTGCGCTGTAGAGGAAGGTCTTGGACGGCTTCACCATCTTGTCGAAGACCGGGTTCAAGGGCTGGCTCGTCTTGCCCGCCGGGAACATCCAGTTGTTTTCCGGAATGATGTCCTGAAACGCCGGAGAGACCATGAAAGCGAGGAACTTGTCCGACAACGGATTGTCCTTGCCTTTGAGCGTCTTGGCTGCAACTTCGATTTGAAGGTAGTGCCCCTCCTGAAACGCCGCCGCCTGATAGCGCGACGAGTTTTCGGCGATCATGTGGTAGGCGGGCGATGTCGTGTAGGACAGCACCATCTCCGCCTCGCCCTTGGTGAACAGGCTATAGGCTTCGCTCCAGCCGGGTGTGACGGTCAGTATCTTGGGCGCGAGTTTCGCCCATTCATCGCTTGCCTTGTCGCCATAGATCGACTTCATCCACAGAACAAGGCCAAGCCCCGGCGTCGAGGTGCGCGGGTCTTCGATGACGATTTTCTGGTCATCACTGGCCGCGATCAGCTCTGCCATGCTTTTTGGCGGGGTTTTGACCTTTTCGCTGTCATAGACGACGGCGAAATGGGCGAAGTCATACGGTACAAAAATATCGTCCGTGAAACCGCCCGGCACGCTCAAGCCTGACACATCAATGCCGTGCGGCGAGAAAAGGCCGGTGGCTGTGGCGTCTTCGGTGAGGTTGGTATCAAGGCCGAGCACGATGTCGGCCTTGCTGTCCTTGCCCTCAAGCTTGAGCCGGTTGAGAAGCGCCACGCCGTCGGTGACGGCAACGAAATCGAGCGTGCAGACGCAGTCCTTCTCGAACGCGGCTTTCACCTTGGGGCCTGGGCCCCATTCGGCAGTGAAGCTCTCATAGGTATAGACGGTCAGCGTTTCGGCACTGGCACATGTAGCGAGCGCTGAGAACGCCATGGTAATAGGTAGCAAGAATAATGATCGCATTGGCACCTCCTGTTGTTCCGTGTGAAGGGGACAGTGCCGGGAATCGCCACATGCCACTAATCCCTCCGCCGGTATGAGCCGGATCAGGTTCAGCGGGTTGGCCGAAGTTGGCCTCTCAGCGATGACGGCTTTTCAACCGCATGGCACCCCGTTAGAGCGAGGGAAGAATTAGTGTTGAACGGCACGGAAAGCAAGCGGAAGAGTTTCATGAAAAAATGCGTGATCCTGCTCGGCGGAGACATCGTTGCAACGCCGCGCCTGATGGAGCAGTGCAAGGACGCGTTGGTGCTGGCGGCGGACTCCGGCGTGCGCCATGCGCCTGTGCTTGGCATTACCGTTGACTGCTGGCTTGGCGATTTTGATTCCACGACGCCTGAGCTTGCGCGCACGTTCAACGATCTGCCGCGCAAGATTTTTCCGCGGGACAAGGACAAGACCGATGGCGAACTGGCGATTGAAGAGGCTGTTAGCCGGGGCTGCGACAGCTTCATCATGGTCGGGGCATTTGGCGGCGCGCGCACTGATCATGCGCTGTTGCACGGGTTTCAGGCGGTGGAGCTCCGGAAACGCGGATTTCAGGTCATGTTGACCAGCGGCGCAGAAGAGGGCGTGCCGATAGTGCCGGGCAAACACTTGTTTGATCTGGAAACTGGCACGCTGTTCAGTCTAGTCGGGTTTGGAGCGCTTGAAGGCGTCACGATCACCGGAGCAAAGTGGCCGCTGGACAACCGACATGTGCCGGCAGGCTCGTCCCTAACTTTGTCAAACGTCGCCACTGGTCCTGTGACGGTGTCGATTGCCAAGGGCGAAGGCCTGTTCATCTCAAGTTCATCACGCGATCATTAGAGCATTAGGACTTTAGCTGGAACCACACTCAGCGGGTGCTTTTGCGTCAATACAGGCGAAAAGCTCCTTGAACGCATTTCAATGCGTCCTGCGGGCCTTTCCTTGGTCTTGCCACAAAATCCCTCCGCTGCCTGTGGTTCCATCTAAAGTCATAACGCTCTAAGCAACACCGAACGCCGGAACTTTTTTTGGACAACGACGTTTGACATGATAAGAATTTGTTTCAGGGCACGAAAACCAAGGAGAGACCCAATGAAGAAAATTTCGGCCATTGTTTTGGCACTGTCACTGTCTGCAGCAATTGTCGGCTGCACGACCACTGAAAAAGGCGCTGTGATCGGCGCTGGCAGTGGTGCCCTTATCGGCCAGGCACTTGGCGGCAACACCGAATCCACGCTGATCGGCGCGGCAGTCGGCGGCATTGCAGGCGCGCTCATCGGCGAATCGCTTAAGCGTCCTGGTTACTGCCTCTACAGGAAGCGGAACGGCCAGACATACGAGGCTCCGTGCCCATCATGATCTTCGCCTGACGGAACAGAAGGCTTGACGCCATCTGTCTGAACAGCCATCAGGACGCTCCTCAACCGGGCCATGCCCACTGACGAGCGTCCTTTTTCATTATGGCACCGCCCCTTCTCAAACTTGACCGGATTTTCCTGACCTTCGGCGGCAAACCGCTGCTGGACGGCGCAGACCTTGTTGTCTCACCGGAAGACAGGATCGCGCTGGTCGGGCGCAATGGCTCAGGCAAATCGACACTGCTGAAAATTGCCGCCGGGCTGGTCGAGGCGATGGATGGCGACATCTACAAGCATCCATCCGCCACCATTCGCTATCTGCCGCAGGCACCCGATTTCGGTGCGGCCAAGACTGTCCGCGAATACGCTCTGTCCGGCCTTGGTCCATCGGATGATCCGCACCGTGTCACCTATCTGCTCGAGCATCTCGAACTCACCGGCGACGAGGAGCCGTCGACGCTGTCCGGTGGCGAAGCGCGCCGCGCCGCGCTGGTGCGTGCCATGGCTCCGGAGCCGGACATTCTGCTGCTGGACGAGCCTACCAACCATCTGGATTTGACCACCATCGAATGGCTCGAAGGCGAGCTTGCCAGCTGCCGCTCGGCGCTGATCCTGATCTCTCATGACCGGCGGTTTCTTGAAAAAGTCACGCGCAACACCGTCTGGCTCGACAGGGGCCAGACACGCCGTCTCGAAAAAGGGTTCGCGCATTTTGAGGAATGGCGCGACACGCTGCTTGAGGAGGAAGAGCGGGAGCACCACAAGCTCGGCCGCCAGATCGAGCGCGAAGAACATTGGGTTCGCTATGGCGTGACCGCAAGGCGCAAGCGCAACATGCGCCGGATGGGCGAACTGGCTGACTTGCGCTCAGACTATCGCAACCGCGAAAAGGTTGAGGGCACGGTCAAACTTCAGGCAGCGGATGTGCGCGAATCCGGCAAGCTGGTGATCGAGGCGAAGGGACTTTCCAAATCCTTCGGTGATCGCACACTTGTTTCAGGGTTTTCCATCCGCATCCAGCGCTGCGACCGCATCGGCATTGTCGGCCCGAACGGCATCGGCAAAACCACGCTGTTGAAGATGCTGACAGGCGAACTCGACGCGGATGGAGGCACCTTGCGCCTTGGCGTCAATCTCGACATCGCCACGCTCGACCAAAAGCGCGATGCTGCTGATCCTGAAGAGACGCTGATGCACTATTTGACCGACGGGCGCGGCGAAAGCTTGGTGGTCAACGGCGAGCAGAAGCATGTCGTCTCTTACATGAAGGATTTTCTGTTCAAGCCGGAACAGGCGCGCACGCCGGTGAAGGAACTTTCCGGCGGCGAGAAGGCGCGGCTGATCCTTGCCCGCGTTTTGTCACGCCCGGCCAATCTCTTGATCCTTGACGAGCCGACCAACGATCTCGACATGGAAACGCTTGACCTGTTGCAGGAGCTGGTCGCGGGCTTCCCGGGAACCGTAATCCTCATCAGCCATGACCGCGATTTTCTTGATCGCACGGTGACGTCCACCATCGCGCCGGAAGGCAATGGCAAATGGACAGTTTATGCCGGTGGCTATTCCGACATGCTGGCGCAGAGAAAGGCCGAGCTTGCAGCAGGCAAAGCGGCAGCGAAGTACGCTGCACCCAAATCAACGTCCACGCCAATCGAAGGCACATCCGCCGCCAAGACCAGCGCGCGCCTGTCGTACAATCAGAAATTCGCCCTCGAAATTCTCCCAGGCAAGATCGAAGATGCCACCAAGAAGGCCGCGCTGCTGGAAGCCAAACTTTCAGACGCCACGCTGTTCGCCAAAGACCCGGTGACGTTCAACAAGATTGTCGCCGATCTTGATGTGCTGCGCGCGCGCGTTGCCAAAATGGAAGACGATTGGCTGGAACTGGAAATGCTCAAAGCTGAAATGGAAGGGGCGTGAGAAGGGCGATGCCTAAAGCAGCGCCTTCATCTCGTCGGTCAGGTCCTGCTGCTGAAAGATGTGCCCGGTCACGCCCATCACCTCTTGCGGCGTGACAAGGCCTTCCTTGTTGCGGATCATGGTCTTGAACAGCGCTCGGGCGCACAGTTTGCCGCCTGAGAGGAACTGTTGCTCGACAAACACCCAGCGGTCGTCCCAGCCGACGATTTGCGTGGTCATCTCATAGGTCTGGAACACCGTGAGCGGGCGGCGGTAATCGGTCTTGGCGGTGCCGACCAGCGGATACCAGCCGCGCGCACGTGCGATGCCCCAAAAGCCAAGCCGGACCATCAGGTCCAAGCGGCCAAGGTCCATGATCGATAAAAACCGGCCATTGTTCATGTGCATCTGCACATCAAGATCGTTGGGCAGCACGCGCATTGTTTTGGTGGCAACATCAAGCGGGCTGAGCCGCGAGGCGCGGCTGGCGAAAAAGATCGTCAGGAACATGCGGAAGATAAGGTTCATGTCAGGCTCCGGAACAGGGCTCATTTCGCACTTAGAGCATCGGGCGTCAAAATGGAATCGTTTGAACTTGTTTTTCCGCGCCCCGGACTTCGTCGCGCGCTGCTCACGGTGCCAGCACCGCTTCGCATCACGCTCCTCGCCAGGACACGGAAACCCGGCGTCCAATCCAATCCCATTTAGACGCCCGACGCTCTAGCGCAACGCTGCTCGAATGGCCAATAGAGGCACAGAGATCCGGCGAAATATGGCAACAATGCTGACCAAATTAACCAATGGAACGGGCTGGGAACGAATCAGCGACGAATCACTCACACGCGCTGATTCAGGTTTCGTTCACGGCTAGATGTTGTGTCCCTGTCCCGATGATTTGCCAGATGCTGAATCGGGAAATCCCAATTCGCATGCGGTTCTGTCGTGCCTGTTAACCTTTGCACAGCGGCTTCGGATATTTCTTCACACTTGGCTGCAACTCGTTGAATAAATTAATATATTGGCAATGAACATTGCATTTGAATTAACGAACGGCGCATCAATTTCATAGCTGGTCTTAACACTTAGCCCATAGCGGGAACGAATCGGCGACGAATCAGAGATTGGCCAGAGTTGGCCTTTCGTTCGCACAAGATGTTGTGTGTTGAAGCCCGACTTGGCACCAGCGCGCATGCGGATTTTTGATAGTTCGGCGAGTCGGGTGCAAAACGCATTAACAATTTGCGCCGCGCCGGATCAAAATGAGACAATCTGAAGGTTGGTGGATTCCTCAATGGGTGCAGGAACGCTCTCGTGGCACAGGCAGCTTCAGCCGATTGTCTCGCAGCGTTGCCACAGATCGTCATGTTCGGGCATCGCTGCGGGATCGCGCACGCGGCGCATTTCCGTTTCTGAGCGCAGGCGGAAGACAATCTCTGCGCCAGCCTCCGGATCGCCGGGCGGCGCAGTGTAGCTGAAGGTGTGGCGGGCATATTTGCCCATGATGCTTGCTCCCGCGCCAAGCGTGATCGACGGCCCGTCAATGCGCACATGCGAGCCATCGCGGTTGCACCAATCGCCGTCAATGGCGTCGGCGAGTGCAAGGGATGGCAGCAGGGAAAATGTGGCAAGCAAGATATGGCGCATGGAAGCCTCCTGCCGGGCAGATTATCAGGTTCGGGAAGAAAAACTGGCACGAACTTAACCTGCACCATGCCGTCCGTGGTTGGCCGTCTTCTCCCCGCTTCTCTAGCGGGGAGAAGGTGCCGACAGGCGGATAAGGGGAGCCTATCACATCAAGCCGGAGCGTTTGTACTTCCACCCCATGTCGTAGGGTTTAACGCTGTTCACAGATCAAGCGGTGAAATTTTGTTGTCTTTTCAGAGTGATGCTTGCCACCGATTGGCAACTCGTTCCCCTCATCCGCCTGTCGGCACCTTCTCCCCATGGAAGGCATGGGGAGAAGACGGCTAACCGCAAATCTTGGAGCGAAGGGACGAATCGCGCCCGGCCTACCCGAAAAACTGCCCGCCGTTGGCCGAAATCGTCGAACCCGTAATAAACCCGGCGTCGTCGCTTGCCAAGAACACAACACAGCGGGCGATTTCTGCAGGTGTGCCGAGGCGGCCTACTGGAATCTGCGGGATGATGCGCTCGTTGAGCACTTTTTCGTCAATCGCCATGACCATTTCGGTGCCGATATACCCCGGGCAAATGACGTTGACGGTTATCCCTGCTCGCGCGCCTTCCTGTGCCAACGCGCGGGTGAAGCCAATGTCACCGGCCTTGGCTGCGGAATAGTTGACCTGGCCCGCCTGCCCCTTCTGGCCGTTGATCGACGAGATCGAGATGACGCGGCCGAACTTGCGGTCGCGCATGCCGGACCAGACCGGGTGGGTCATGTTGAACAGGCCGGACAGATTGGTGCCGATCACCGCGCCCCATTGCTCCGGCGTCATCTTGTGGAACATCGCGTCACGGGTGATGCCCGCATTGTTGACCAGCACTTCAATCGGGCCAAGGTCAGCCTCGACCTTGGCAATGCCTGCCGCGCAAGCGGCATAGTCTGACACGTCCCATTTGTAGGTCGGGATGCCATTATCTGCCGTGAACGCAGCCGCAGCCGTATCGTTGCCCGCGTAATTGGCGGCGACGTTATAGCCTGCTGCCTTGAGCGCGACAGAAATCGCCGCCCCAATGCCCCGTGATCCGCCGCTGACCAGCGCTACTCGTGCCATGATGTCCTCCCAGACAATTGGAAATTATGATTGGACCGCCCCGCCTCGTGAGCGAGCGGCCCTGATTTCAAATCACATCGCCTCAACACAAAGCGCCACACCCATGCCGCCGCCGATGCAGAGCGTGGCGAGGCCGCGCTTGGCGCCGCGACGCTTCATTTCATAGAGCAGCGTGTTGAGAACGCGCGCGCCGGATGCGCCGACCGGATGGCCGATGGCGATGGCGCCGCCGTTGACATTGACGATGGATGTGTCCCAGCCCATGTCCTTGTTGACCGCGCAGGCCTGCGCCGCGAAGGCCTCATTGGCTTCAATGAGATCAAGCTGGTCAACCTTCCAGCCCGCCTTCTCGAGCGCCTTGCGCGAGGACGGGATGGGGCCCGTGCCCATGATCGCCGGATCAACGCCTGCGGTTGCCCATGACACGATGCGCGCCAGCGGCGTTGCGCCGCGCCGGTTGGCCTCAGCCTCGCTCATCAAGACGGTGACCGCCGCGCCATCATTGATGCCGGATGCGTTGGCGGCGGTGACTGTGCCTTCCTTGTCGAAAACCGGGCGAAGTTTGTTGATGCTGTCGATGGTGACGCCGTGCTTGATGTATTCATCGTCCGAGATGACCACTTCGCCCTTGCGGGTTTTCAGCGTCACGGGTGCGATTTCATCCTTGAACTTGCCCGCCTTCTGCGCAGCTTCCGCCTTGTTTTGCGAGGCGACGGCGAAATTGTCCTGCTCTTCGCGGGTCAACTGCCACTGTTTGGCGACGTTTTCAGCCGTGTTGCCCATCGGATATCCAAAGAACGCATCGGTCAGCGCATCCTTCATCATTGTGTCGAGCATCTTGAAATCGCCCATCTTGACGCCGCCGCGCAGATGCGCGCAGTGCGGGGCCATCGACATCGATTCCTGACCGCCCGCGACAATGATTTTGGCGTCACCAGTGGCGATCTGCTGCATGCCGAGCGCGACGGCGCGAAGGCCTGAGCCGCACAGCTGGTTGAGGCCCCACGCCGTTGCCTCTTTCGGAATGCCTGCGGCCAACGCTGCTTGGCGGGCCGGATTCTGCCCCTGACCGGCGGCAAGGATTTGGCCGAGAATGACTTCATCCACCTCTTCCGGCGCGACACCGGCGCGGGCGAGCGCTTCGGTAATGGCAACGGCACCAAGCGTGTGCGCTGCAACGTCGGCGAATGCGCCGTTGAACGAGCCGACCGGAGTGCGGGCGGCGCTGGCAATGACGATGGACTGGCTCATGTAAATCTCTCCCGTAATTTCAACTTCGCCGCGCTGGCGGGCTTTGGCCCAAGGGTTTCACCGGAAACGGTTGCTGTCAAACGGGAAAATGGGATTACGACTGACCACTTGGACTATTTCGCGATCACGCCGTTTACCGCATTGTTGCACTGCGCTTTCGCGGCGCACAAATTCGCTTGGAAAGTGCAGCATTTTGCGCATAGTGTGCAGGATAAGAAGAATTTCAAATGAAAGTCTTTGCTTACGAGGGGTCAAACCCCGACTGCGGTGGCGATCATTGGGAGGTGAAACATGCCTGCGAAAAAAGATGACATCGTCATCAAGAAATACGCGAACCGGCGTCTCTACAACACCAGCACAAGCACATACGTGACACTGGAAGATTTGGCCGAAATGGTCAAAAAGGGCGAGGAATTCACGGTTCAGGACGCAAAAACCGGCGAGGACATCACCCATCCGGTGCTGACGCAGATTATCTTCGAGCTTGAGAACAAGGACGGGCAGACCATGCTGCCGATCCCGTTCCTGCGCCAGCTGATCTCTTTTTACGGCGACCAGATGCAGATGGTGGTGCCGAGTTTCCTCGAACAGTCGCTGAAATCCTTCGCCGTCGAACAGGAACGCATGCGCGAACAGCTCACCGCCGCATTCGGCAAGACGCCGATGGGCATGATCGGCATCGAGCCAATGAAAGCCATGGAAGCCACCGTGCGCCGCAACACGGAAATGTTCCAGAAGGCAATGAAAATGTTCATCCCGTTTACACCGCCGGGCGCAGCGGCACCGTCAACGGCAGCCGATCAAACAAAACCGGCGGCGGGCGAATCGGACAGGGATGACCTCAGCGATCTGAAAGAACAGATTGCCGCGATGCAGAGGAAGCTGGAGACGATCAGCAAGGGGTGAGTGGCTCTTTGATTGGGCCGTCTTTCCGGGGCGGCGAAGCCGAGCCCGGAATCCAGCGCTCCGTCAGTAGCAAGTTTGGCTGACGTTTGAATATGCCTTTTTCAAATGCTGTTGGAACCGAATTTGAGTCAAACCCAGCTCGGCGCTCTGGATTCCGGGTTCCGCTTCGCGGTCCCGGAAATACGGAGCCTCGAGAATCAAGCGTATTTGAACCCACTCATCTCAATTATAATTGATATCCCGGCCCGACGAGCGGATCGACACCGAGAACCCGGCCATCACATCGATCAGCGCCATCACCATGATGATGAAAAACACTGCTGTGGCCGCAGAGGGCACCAGCAGGAACTCGACCAGAAACAGGATGAACACGCCAGTCGAGAGCAAATGATCGAGCACCGAGGCGTTTGAGGTGCGGGTGGATTTGAGGATCTCGAAGAACAGCAGGATGAGCGAGGCGACGATCAGGCCGTCGCCCATGTTGAGCGAAAAGCGCCCGCCGGACATCATGCCCATAGAAAACACCTCGCCCTGCAGCGGATCACCGCCTGCCGCGCCGAAGCCGAACACCACGAGATTGTAAAGGATGAACGAGACAGCCATCAAAGGGACGCTTGCAAACATGAAGGAACTCCGTTGAGGGCTTGGTGTGAATCGGGCAGGACTGCCATCTAGACATAGCGGACCCGGGTTCAGCGCACAACAGCGCGGAGGTGCGGACAGACCCAATTGGAAGCTCAAGTCTGACCGCGCCTGATAGCGCAGGCGCTACATCTGACCGGGCGGTTCCGTCGCAAGGAAGCCGAGAAGCCGCTGGGCCAACTCGTGTGGCAGCTCTTCTGCCATGTGATGCCCGCAGCTGAGTGAATGCCCTGTCAAATGCAGCGCCCAAGGCCTCCATACCGCAAGGACATCGCCAAAGAGCGTCTCCAAATCGTCCTTTTCAGACCAGACACAAAGCGTCGGGCAAATAACGCGTCGCCCGGCAGCACGATCAGCCGCGTCATGATCCCGGTCAATGCCAAGGCCTGCCCGGTAATCCTCTACCATCCCATGGACCGTGGCGGGGTCGTGAATCGCCTGTTTGAAGTCCGCAAAAGCTTCGGCGCCCATCAACTCGGGAGAGCCGCCATACCAAGCGTCCGGATCGGCGAGGATCGCCCGCTCCGGCCTTTCCGGCTGGCCAAAGAAGAACCAATGCCACCACATCTTGGCAAAATTTTCATCGCAGCGTTCCAGCGCTTCGATAATTGGAACGCCGTCGAGGACAGCCAAATGCGTGATCGAATCCGGATGATCAAGCGCCGCCCGGAATGCGACGTAGCAGCCGCGGTCATGTCCTACGATGGCGAAACGCTCATGCCCGAGGTGCCGCATCAACGCGATGCAATCCGCAGCCTTGGCACGTTTTGACGAACCGGAGTGATCCGGCAAATCGGCGGGCTTGGAGGACTGGCCAAAGCCCCTCAGGTCAGGACATACGACGTGGTATTTTTCCGCCAGAATCGGCGCGACACGCGACCAAGTCGCGTGCGTCCGGGGATGGCCGTGCAGAAGCAGCACTGGCAGACCCGATCCCCCGTGGCGAACCCGCAATCTGGCGCCGGGAACGTCGATCATTTCAAGTTTGAAACCCTCAAACATTTTCCTGATCCCTGTGGCGGCGGTTTCCGGCGCGCTATGTTCAATTGTACGGTTATATTAGCCGTCGATGGCTCTGCGATCTTACCGGCAAAAGATCAGTTTGAGATACCGCGAAGATGGGCGATCAGCCTTGCCGCGCGGCGGATGGCAGTGACGGCGCTGCCGATGGCGACGACCCAGAGGGCTAGCACCAAACTTGCGCCAAATCCGCTCCAAACCGGCGCGAAAACTGACATCACCGCTGCGACCGTCATCACCGCCATCCGGTGCTGTTTGGCCATCGGGCCGGAGTAATCGGCGGGCGCGCCGCAGGCCCGGCCATGCTCGCGCACATAGGCGGTTAGCACCGCAAACGCCGCCGCCGCCCAGCCGAGCGCCGGAACGCCTGCGCCAAGCCCTGCGCCAACGAAGATGAGAATGTCAGCAATGCGGTCCGGGAACTCATTCCAGAATGCACCATCCGCAGCGCTCTTGCCTGCCTCGATCGCAACCATGCCATCGAGCAAATTGCACAGGAGCCGCAATTGGCAGAACAGCGCGGCGGCAAGGAGCAAGGCAATTCGCGCAGCACCGTCTGCATATCCTGATGCCCAGAAGGCTGCGCCAGCAACAGCAGACACAAGCATGCTGGCCATCGAAACCTGGTTTGGCGTCACAGACGTTGCCGCAAGGCGCTTGGTCAGCGCGGCGGCCCAGCCGGTCTGGCGGCTGGCGAGCGGGCGGCGGTTTTTGATCTCTTCCATCAGACGCCCCAGCCATAACGGACGAGATGGTAGAAGATCGGCGCGGAGAAGACGACGGAATCGAGCCGGTCAATGAAACCGCCGTGCCCGGCGATCATGTGGCCCCAATCCTTGACGCCGCGGTCGCGCTTGATGGCCGACATCACCAGCCCGCCGAAAAAGCCCATCACGACAATCGCCAGCGACAACAGCCCGGCATAAAACGGCCCGAACGGCGTCATCCACGACAGGGCGGCACCGATCAGCGTTGCCGAGATTGCCCCGCCGACAAAGCCTTCGACGGTCTTGGACGGCGACAGTTCCGGCGCGATCTTTGTCTTGCCCGCAAGTTTGCCCCAGACATATTGCAGCACATCGCTTGACTGGACGACCACCACAAGGAACGCAATCAACAAAATGTTGCGGCCCTCATAGCCGGGGATTTTCAAGTCCAGCAACGCCGGAACGTGGCTGGCGCAATAAACGCAGATCATCAGCGCCCATTGCAATTCGGCGATTCGCACCAGAAACCGGTCCTTGTCGCCGCGCAGTGCTGAAATGATTGGCATCAACAGAAAGGCGTAGACTGGGATAAAAATCGAATACATGCCGGTCCGGCCTGCCCAGATGAAATAGTAATGCACCGGCAGTATGATGAAGAACGCCGTCGCCAGCGCCCAATGGTCGGCGCGGCGGGTGTTGGTCAGCGTCACAAATTCGCGCAAGGCGGCAAATGAGGCGAAGGCAAACAGCAGCGCGACACCCGTGCGCCCGAACATCAGCGCGAGGCCAATCAGCACCACCATCGCCCACCAAGCGTAGATGCGGTCGTTCAAATTTTCGATGACGGTGTTCGTGCCATCCGGCGACAGGCGCTTTTGCAAGATGAAGCCGACAATCGAGGCGACAATGAGCACAGCGGCGAGGCCGCCAAGCAACGTGAACAGATCGGCGTAGGGCGCGCTCATGACGCACCGCCGTTCTGCTGCGGCGAAAGGGCCAACAGCGCGGCGCTGGCGCGGGCAAGGAAATCATCCTTGGCCTCGCCGGTTTGAACATGCACCGGCGCGCCGAACGTCACTGTGCAAATCAGCGGCACCGGCACAAACTCGCCCTTCGGCATGACGCGGTTGAGATTGGCAATCCACACCGGCACCAGATCAACCGATGGCCGCGCGGTTGCCAGATGAAATAGTCCGGACTTGAACGGCAGCAGCGGCTGGTCGCTCGAATTGCGCGTGCCTTCAGGGAACACGATCAGCGAGGCGTTCTCATCCAGCGCCTCAACCATTTTCTCTACCGGGTCTTCTGTGCGTGTTTCCGGATCGCGGTCAATCAGCACAGATTTGAACACATCGCGCCCGATAAACTGGCGCAGCGGCGATTTCATCCAGTAATCGGAACCGGCCACAGGCCGCGTCTTGCGCCGCAGCCGCTCGGGCAAAACCGTCCAAACCAGAACGAAATCGCCATGACTGACATGATTGGCAAAATAAACCCGCTGCCGCCGCGACGGCTCGATGCCAACCCAAATGCCGCGCACGGCCGTGATCATGCGCGCGAAGAAGATGATTGCGGAGGCTGTGAGTTGGGCCAGGAAGTCCATGCGC
>JANPEK010000018.1:0-18001 GCA_031422915.1 Phyllobacteriaceae bacterium
TTGCCGGCACCTCTCCCCAACGGGGCGAGTTTAAACTCACCGCCTTTTTTACCTCGCCCCGCTTGTGGGGTGTGGTGTCGGCGAAGCCGACGGAGAGGGGACTGCCGCGAAGACCAAAGCACTTTCACTCCGCATGCACAGCCTTTGCGGCCATATTCTCCGGCGAGATTTCCTTGCGGTGCAGGAGCGTGTCGATGCGTTTGACCATCTCAGCCTCGTCCTGACGCGCTTCGCGCTGCCATGGGCGGCGGCCTTTGAGGACGCCGGACTCGTGGACGATTTCGGCGACATATTCCTCCTGCCGGTAGGCCATGACATGGACGCCGTGTACGCCCTGGATTTCCTTGGTTTCGTTGATGATGTCGATGCAGATGCGCTTACCTTCCTCTTTCTGGTCGGTCGCACCTTCGAGGCGCTTGATGATCGCATCGGGAATATGGACGCCCGGCACGTTGCTTTTCATCCAGCGGGCGGTTTTGGCCGAGGCGAGCGGGCCGACGCCGACAAGCACGAAGCATTGTTCGTCGAGACCCATGTCGCAGGAGCGTTTCATGAACTCGCGGAACAACGGCACGTCGTAACAATACTGGCTTTGAACAAATTGCGCGCCGGCGCGGATTTTCTTGGCGAAGTGCAGTGGCCGGAAATCAAACGGCGGCACGAAGGGATTGACCGCTGCACCGAGGAACACCGGTGGCGGAGTGGTCAATTTGCGGCCTGAAAGGAATTTGGCCTCGTCACGCATGATCTTGATCGTCTCCAGTAGCGAGATTGAATCGAGATCGAAGACGGGCTTTGCGCC
Source organism: Phyllobacteriaceae bacterium (assembly GCA_031422915.1). Classification (GTDB taxonomy): domain Bacteria; phylum Pseudomonadota; class Alphaproteobacteria; order Rhizobiales; family Rhizobiaceae; genus JANMEX01. The sequence goes on from JANPEK010000018.1 coordinate 803, forward strand.
GGGCTGGTCGCCGCCTTGAACGCCGTCGCCGGTGAGGCACAGGATGTTGGCGACGCCCATTGCCGCAGCGCCGAGGACGTCGCCCTGAATGGCGATGCGGTTCTTGTCGCGGCAGGAGATCTGCATGATCGGCGCGTAACCCATGCGGGTCAGAAGGGCGCAAATGCCGACGGAAGACATGTGGCAATTGGCACCGGAGGCATCGACGGCATTTATGGCATCGACCCAGCCGTCGAAAATGCGGGCGCGTTCATAGACGTCTTCGGGGTTGGCGCTGTCTGGCGGGTTGAGCTCGGCGGTCACCGAGAATTCGCCGCGGCGCAGAACGCGTTCGAGGCGGCCGCGCGATGAGTGGCCGGGCAGGGGATCCAGCGGCAGGCTTGGATCAAGCGGATTGACGTCGGGGCTCATGCGGAAGCTCCGGTCTTTTCGCGCACGACGCGCAGCCAGGTCGAGGTTTCCTTGATGGAATTGTCCACGGGCTTTTGCACGTCCAGTATCTTGTCGCCGCCGTCCATGGCGCGCGAGCCTTCCCAAGCTTTCACCCAGACGCAAGGCATGTCGGCGATGACCTCGCAGTTGCCATTGGCGCGCACGCCGCCGCACGGGCCGTTGCGCAATTGCTTCGGACAATTCATCGGGCAGGACATGCCGGTCGATGACAATGCGCACTTGCCGCACATGCGGCAGTCAAATAGCGCGCCTTTGACGCCGCGCTCCAGCGCCGCCATCGGCTTTTCCAACCGTTCGTGCCCGATCATTGTGAACAATGGCGCGGCGAGCAGGAGTGTCCTTTCAAAGCCATTGTAGAACTTTTCCAACAGCCTCGAATGGCGGATCGACCAGTATTTCATGGTCAACACCCGGCGACGCCTGCCGTCAGCGGCAAAACGTACGGGGCCGACCTCCGGCTTCGGTGCAGGTTTTTTTGCGACAGCTGGCTTGGCTGCAACCAGATTGGCGGTCGTCTCAACCATTGGCGCGGCCTTCCGCCTTGACCAATTCCACCAGCCGGTCGTGGGTGAACTCCGCTTCAATGGAGGCGAATGCCTTGTCGGCTTCTGCTTCCAACTCGTCCGACACGGGGGACGGATCAGCGCGCCGCCATTCGGCAAGGTAGGCGTCCGCGTCTTTTGCACCGATGCGCATGGCACACATGTCTATCGCTTCGGTGAAGCGGATGGGCAACTCGCGCTTGGCAGTCTGGCGGCCTTTTTTGACGATGACTTGCGCGGGAATATCGCGCCAATAGACGATGATCAGATCAGCCATAAATGGACTCCAATTGCTGTGGAAGGTGCAGTTTGCCGCGCAAATGAGCTTGTTGCGGCACGACGCCGTTCACTCAAAATGCGACGCCTGTATGCGACATGGCGTCAATGTGGGCAAGACGTGGGTATTGGTTAGAAGAAGCCGTGGGCGAAGGACTGGACTGTGCCTGCGATGGCAACCAGAAAAGCCAAAAAGCCGACACCAATTCCAAGGCCGAGCGTGAGCAATATTCCGTCGCGTTGCGATAGCGACAGGCCCATGAGGACCATTGCAAATGCAGGGATCCAGTTTGCGCCGGGAATTGGCAGTATCACAAGAATTGACAGCAAGGCGCACAGGATGCCGACTAGCCGCTCGCCGAACATCACAGGAAATGGCCACAGGCGCGGCTTGATGAAATGCTCGATGCGGCGAAGCCGCGGCGTGACAGCGCGCATGATCGATTTGAAGCGCGGCGCTGAGAAGGAACGGTTGAGCAGGGCTCGCGGCAGCCAGACGCTTTTGTGACCGAGGATCATCTGAACCGCGATAATCAATGGCGGGATACCGAAGACCAGTGTGGAGCCCGGCGGCAGGATGGGAATGAGATTGATTGACGAGAACACCACAAGCAGGGCGGCAAATGAGCGATCACCCAGCGCAGACCGCAGACTGCCGAGGCTGACATCACCGGTGTTGTGATGGGCAAAATCCCGCAACACCTTGGACAGGGGGCGGTGACGCCGTTTCGGCTTGGGCAAAAAATCGTCTGTCACCGAATCCGGCTCCATTTCTGGCACTTCCCTCTCCGGACTCTCGGGCGAAAACAAGGCTACGCGTCCTCCACACGATCAAATACAATGACACTGATGACGAATTGGTGAAAGAGCACCAATTTCAAACATTTATCCATCGAAATTTTTGCGAAACCGTGCAGTATTTTGACTGTCAGATCGCTTTAAGTGCCGATTCCAGATCGCCCATGCCCGTATACCGGTACTCGTAATCCAATCCGAGATAATCCGCCGCCCATTTGGCCTTTGTTTGAAGCGCGGGGTCGATGGTTTGTGCGAGATAAACAATCTTGGTATAATTGCCGAAGACCATTTCTATCAGCTCGGGATGCTTGTCGAGCTTGAGCGGGTCGATGACAAATGCCTCGAACTGGCGGGTTATGAGATCGGTCAGGTAAAAGGCAGTGAACTCGTGTTCCGCCTCAGTCAGAAATTTTTCAGTGCCAGTGAAAAACGCGTAACAATGAGGCCCGGCGATGCGCTCAATGCCTTCGGCTTCGCAGATTTTGTCAAGTTCGCCCTTGGTGCCGCATTCGGCATAGCCAATGAATATTTTGCCAAAACCTTCGGCGCGGGCCTCAATGATCGCTTCTCGCATGGCGGGCGCGATCCTGTCCGGCCAGACATGCCAGAGAGCGGGCAGGCATTTCAGATCAATATGATCAAGTCCGTTGGCTTCCTTTACCGCGAGAATTTCACGCGCAATTGCGCCGCAGGCAATCACTCGAACTTTTTCCGCGTTTGCGCGTTGTGATGAGGACAGAACGTCACTCAACGACATTTATCCGACCAACCATAAGGAACTGACACATGACCAAATACCGTGTTTTCACTGCTTTCGCCCTTATTGCTGCCCTGTTTGTGGCATCGTGCGCCAATACTGTGCGTGGCGTGGGCAGAGACGTCAATCAAACTGCTGATGCAGTTGAAGATTCAGTGAGCTGATCCACCGCACGATCACCTCATTCAATCACTGTTGACGACCGCTTCACGGCGGTCGTTTCATTTTTGCGCGATTGCGTCGCAGAAACTCACGCGCTTGCCCGGGCGTTATGTCGGCGCTTGACATACTCTTTCGCGGTTTCGACCGCCACCGCCGCATCGCGGCAATAGGCGTCGGCACCGACTGCCCTGCCAAACTCTTCGTTCAGCGGCGCGCCGCCGACGAGCACGACGTAATCATCACGAATGCCTTTTTCTTTCATCGTGTCGATAACGACTTTCATGTATGGCATGGTGGTGGTGAGCAGGGCCGACATGCCGAGAATGTCAGGCTTGTGCTCTTCCAGCGCTGCCAGATAGTTTTCGACGGGATTGTTGATCCCAAGGTCAATGACATCAAAGCCTGCGCCTTCCATCATCATGCCGACGAGGTTTTTGCCGATATCGTGGATATCGCCCTTGACAGTGCCGATGACCATCTTGCCCTGTTTTGGCGCGCCGGTGGCTGCGAGCAGCGGGCGCAGGATGAACATTCCGGACTTCATGGCATTGGCTGACAGGAGCACTTCCGGCACGAACAGGATGCCATCGCGGAAATCCTCGCCAACAATGCGCATGCCTTCGACGAGCGCCTGTGTCAGCACATCATAGGGCACCCAGCCGCGACCCAGCAGGATGTTTGTGCCTTCCTCGATTTCCGCCTTCAACCCGTCGTAAAGGTCATCGTGCATCTGTTGCACAAGCTCTTCGTCGGAAAGTTCGGAAAGGATGATTTCGTCGTCAGCCATGGAAAAGGTCCTTGCATGCGGGGCGATTGCCAACACCTATAACTATCTGTTGGTTAAAACAAAAGACACTGCCTGAATGCGACTCCTGCAGCGGAGGAAGCGACCTGCCGGCGATTTCAGTGCTCCCCCGCCATATGCCGTGCATCCGGTTCGCGCGGCCGCGACAAGGCGACTTCCAGCTCGTGCATTGAAGGTCACACAGGAACCTTGACGGGGCGCGCCATTGCATTGGAGTCGCGCAATGCGACAAAACCTGCTTTTGTGTAGAACGTCCTTGCGGCCTCATCAATCGGGTCGACGGTCAAAAACATGCATGCAGAGTGGCGGGCTTGCTCTTCTGCCGTGAGCATTGCATCAGCCACAAGCGCGAACCCGACACCTTGGCGCTCAAATTTTTGATCAACCGCCAGCCGCGCAAGAAGGATCGCAGGGATCATCGAGGGCAGCCCATGCCGCCGCCCGGGCGCTTCTGCACGGTCGAATGCAGCGTTGCACAGGCTGTAGTAGCCCATGATTTGCTGTTTGTCATCGAGCGCAACATAGGTGCGGGCCGCGCCAATTAATTGGTAAGTGAGCGCAGTATCTTGGAACCACTGGTTCATGGTGTCATTCGAGCATGTGAAGTTTCTGACTGGATGGCTGGCTGACAGCGGAACGACGATCATTCACGCGGCCCGGCCTGACTTCAAATGGATGTCCCGTGCCCTGCGGCGTTCCTGAATTTCAGCTTTCATTCGCCCGGAAAGTTCTGGCGGATTTTCCAGCATGTCGCCAAGCTGATCATATGCCTCTTCAGTAATCGGGAAGAAGGCGTCGTCGATCAATGCATTCCGGGCCTTGGCCAAGGCTGCCTGAATGACGAAATGTGTGAAGCTATCGCCAGTGATGGCGGCGGCGCGTTCGATCACGTCGCTGGTGTATGCGTCAATCCGCATCGACTTCATGATTTCCCGCTTTTGGCTATCCTTGTTTGGTCGCGGCGTGTTCTGGATACCCGGTGAAGCGGGTTCTCTGCTTTCCGGCAGGCCTTTACCCGCATGTTTTGCGACTGGCATGACGCACTCCTTTGTACTACGTGGTATATACATTTTTATCGGGCCGTTAACAAGCAGGAACGGCTCGTGTTGCCAAGGCCGCTGTCGCCGGTGCGCCAAGCTGAGGCGCGCATGGGATTGTGGCTTGCGGCGTCGCATTTAGAATGGAAATCTGACAGTGAGGGCGCTGGCATGTCCGGCGCAGGCATAGAGGTTTGATTCGATGAGTGATGATGTGGTGATGGAAGCGGACGTGCCGGCAGCTGGCGGGCGGCGAGGCGCGCGCAACTCCGGCGGTGCGGCAACCCGCCGTGCGGCGCGGTCCGGAGCCGGGCTTGGGCCGCAATTGCCCTACATCCAGCGCAAGGTTGCGGTTTACGAGGTGCTTGACGAGGAAGGCCTGTCGATCATCGAGAACAATGCCGATATCGTGCTCGAAGAAACGGGGATTATTTTCCGCGATGACGCGGAAGCGCTGGCGATGTGGAAAGAGGCCGGGGCCGATGTCAAAGGCGAACGGGTGCATTTTCCCAAAGGTCTGTGCCGCGAGCTGCTCAAAACCGCGCCATCTGTCTTCACGCAGCATGCGCGCAACCCTGAACGCAATGTGCAGATCGGCGGCAATGCGACCGTGTTCGCGCCGGTGTATGGCCCGCCGTTTGTGCGCGATCTCGACGGCGTGCGGCGCTATGCGACGATTGAGGATTTCCAGAATTTCGTGAAGCTCGCCTATCTTGCGCCGTCAATCCACCATTCGGGCGGCACGGTGTGCGAGCCGGTCGATGTGCCGGTCAACAAGCGCCATCTCGACATGGTTTATGCGCACATCAAATATTCTGACAAGCCGTTCATGGGCTCGGTCACCGCGCCGGAGCGGGCGGAAGACACGGTCGAAATGTGCCGTATCCTGTTTGGCAAGGAGTTTGTCGACAAGAACGCGGTGGTGATCAATTTAATCAACGCCAATTCGCCGATGGTTTTTGACGAGACGATGCTCGGTGCGCTGAAGGTTTATGCCCGCGCCAACCAAGCCTGCATTGTCACGCCGTTCATTCTGGCAGGGGCGATGAGCCCGGTGACGGTGGCTGGCACGCTGACGCAGGTTTTGGCAGAGGTTCTGTCCGGCGCTGCCTTCACCCAACTCTGCCGCAAGGGCGCGCCGGTGCTGATGGGGACGTTTGCCGCGTCTATCTCGATGCAATCCGGCGCGCCGACGTTCGGCACACCTGAACCGGCGCTGGTGTCTTACGGTGCGGCACAGCTGGCACGGAGGCTGGGCCTGCCGTTCCGCACCGGCGGTTCCCTTTGTGGCTCAAAGGTTCCCGATGCGCAGGCGGCCTATGAGAGCGCCAATACGCTGAATTCGACTATACTGGCTGGAACCAACTTTGTGCTGCATTCGGCGGGCTGGCTCGAAGGCGGACTGGTGTCTTCGTATGAAAAGTTCATGATGGACATTGACCAGCTTGGCATGACGCAGAAGTTTGCCGGTGGTGTGGATCTTTCCGAGAACGGGCAGGCGATGTCGGCGATCCGCGAAGTCGGCCCCGGCAGCCACTATCTTGGCTGCGCGCACACGCTGGAAAATTTCCAGACCGCGTTTTATGCTTCGCCGATCACCGACAACAATTCTTATGAGCAGTGGCTGGCTGAAGGTGAGCAACGCATCGAACAGCGCGCCAACACGCTGGTGCGCAAATTGCTCGAAAGCTACGAGGCCCCGGCGCTCGACCCTGTGATTGATGAGGCGCTGACGGCGTTCATCAAGCAGAAGAAAGATTCCATGGCTGACGCCTTCACCTGAAGGAAGCCCGAGGACGGCCGGGCTAAAGTGGCCAACCTGATACACGATGAAGTCTGGCGGAGTGCATTCCGGGAGACCGAGAAGAAGCCATGAGTGCCGTTGAGCGTCTTGACGCTGCGCTGGCAGACTACGGCTTGATAACGCGAGGTGCTCTGAATTTTGGTGAGGGTGAAGCGCCGACGCTAGTCGGCGGCGGTATGGCCGCATCGGTCATCCTCATCGGCCATGCCGGCTCCTCCATCTGGCCGCACTTTTCCAAGTTGCTCCAAGGCCGCTCGAAAGCCGAGCCAAATCCGCTCGATACTTGGTCGAAAGAGTTGATCGGCGCGGCGGCGCGGGAGGTTGGCGGGCATGCCGTGTTTCCGTCCGACAGGCCCTATCTGCCGTTTCAACAATGGGCGAGGATGGCAGAAAGTTTGAAGCCATCGCCACTCGGGATGCTGATTGATCCGCAATATGGGCTATGGCACGCCTATCGCGGGGCGGTTCTCTTTGACGATTTGGCTTTGAGTCAAAAGGTTGAGAAGATGAGTCATCCCTGTGACACGTGCGTCGAGAAGCCGTGCCTAAGCGCTTGTCCAGTCGAGGCTTTTTCGGATCGCGGGTTTGCGGTGGCGGACTGTCGGGCCTATCTTGGCTCGACCGAGGGTCGCCAGTGCATGGACAATGGCTGCCGAGCGCGCGGGGCCTGTCCAGTCGGGAGGGAGTATGCCTATGAGCCGGAGCAGATGCGGTTTCATATGCGGGCGTTTGCAAAATAAACTTCCACCCCACCCAAGGATTGCCATCATCGCTTCGTCTAACGTTTTATGGACGCTGTGAGCGGGGTTTCCTTTTTGGATGACCAGTCTCTGGTGCGCAGGGCGCAACAGGGGGACCGCGCCGCTTTTGGCGAACTGTGCGACCGGCATTACCGGCTGGCGTTCCAGTGCGCGTGGCGGCGGGTCGGCAACCGGGCGGATGCCGAGGATGTCGCGCAGGACGCGCTGATCCGGATGGGTCAGGGCCTCAAGAATTTGCGCGATGCGGCGCTGTTCCGCGGCTGGCTTCTGAGGATAGTCATCAATGCGGTGACAGATTTGCAGCGTCGGCGAAAGGCCGAGCGGCTTGGTGTGGCCGCCTTTGTTGCCGAGGGCGATACGGTCTGGTTTGAGGAGGACAGTCACGACCGCGATGCCGGGCTGTGGCGGGCGGTGCGGCAATTGCCGGAGAAACAGCGCGAGGCGGTATTGCTGGTCTATGCAGACCAGATGAACCATCGCGAGGCCGCTGAAGCGATGGGCTGCGCGGAGGCGACGGTTTCCTATCATGTTCACGAGGCGCGCAAGCGGCTCAAAACTTTACTCTCGGAGGACGCCCCATGAGCGATCATGAAAACCGCGATCCCGATTTTGATCTTCACCGTCTTGCCAAACGCCCGGCCCCGGAGCCGCGCGCGGAAGCCGCAATGCTTGCACGCAGGGCAGCGATGGCGGCGTTTGACGCGGCTGAACAAAAAACTTCCATGGCACCCCAAGGAACGGCAACACGCCCGCGTCTTATCCATATCGCAACACAGATATGGAGCCACATGATGAACAAGCGTTTCCTTTCCAGCACCGCCCTCGCCACGCTATTGATCGCGCCGATTGCCGGTATTGCCGCCTACCAGCTGATGCTGGTGCGCGAGACTTCGCCGACGATTGTCGGGCAGACCGAACTTGCTGAGGTGAAGCAAGACATTGGCAAAGACTCTGCGGCGGGAGGCAAGATCATTGCCGCTGACAAGAAGGCTGCCGCCCCCGCCACTCTGCCGGCGAAGCCTGCGGAATTGGCCAAGGAGCGCGTTGATGTGCTTGCGGCAGGCAAGGCCAAGACTGAAGCCGATGCGATCGTCCGTAGCGAAGGCGAGGAGCAATTTGCGCCCGCCGTGGACGGCGGTGCTGCTGGCGTGTCGCAGGACATGCTGAGTGATTTGCCGGCTGCTGCCGAAGTCCGGCGCAAGCAGGTTGCCGAGCCGCTGTTGGCTCAAGGCCGCCAGACGCAGAATGAGGCCACCGGGCTTGTGGCGCCGGAGTCGACAATCGCCCCCGCGCCGATGCCGGAAGCGCCGATGGTTGACGAGGCCAACCGTGACAAATTCTCCGAGTTCAAGTCGAACAGCGTGATCGCGGTCGCCGAACAGCCGGTCTCGACCTTCTCGGTCGATGTTGACACGTCCGGCTATTCCTCACTGCGGCGCGCGCTCAACCAAGGCGTTCTGCCGGACAGGGAGTCTGTGCGGATTGAGGAAATGGTCAATTATTTCCCTTACTCCTACGCCGGACCCGAAAAGGCCCAGGAGGCATTCAAGGCCAATGTGACGGTGACGCCAAGCCCGTGGAACCAGAACACCAAACTCCTGCACATCGGCATCAAGGGCTATGATCTCCCTGCAGCTGAGCAGAAGCCTGCAAACCTTGTGTTTCTGCTGGATGTCTCCGGTTCAATGAACGAGCCCGACAAACTGCCTCTGCTCAAATCCTCATTCCGACTGTTGGTCAACAAGCTCAGGCCATCTGATACCGTATCCATCGTCACCTATGCCGGCGATGCAGGCATTGTGCTGGAGCCTACCAAGGTTTCGGAGAAGGCGAAAATCCTCAGTGCCATCGACACGCTGCAGCCCGGCGGCTCGACGGCAGGCGAGGCGGGCATCAATGCCGCCTACGCGCTCGCCAACCAGGCCTTCGTCAAGGACGGCGTCAACCGCATCATGCTGGCGACAGACGGCGATTTCAACGTCGGCGCGGCGTCGGACGAAGATCTGAAAAAGCTTGTCGAGGAAAAGCGCAAGACCGGCGTGTTTCTCTCCGTGTTCGGTTTTGGTCAGGGCAATTATCAGGACGGTCTGATGCAGACGCTGGCGCAGAACGGCAACGGCGTTGCGGCCTATATCGACACACTGTCAGAAGCCGAAAAGGTGCTGGTGCAGGAGGCGACGGCTTCCCTGTTCACAATCGCCAAGGATGTCAAAATCCAAGTCGAGTTCAATCCCGCGCGCGTCTCCGAGTACCGCCTGATCGGCTATGAGACCCGGGCGCTCGCCAACGAGGATTTCAACAATGACCGCGTCGATGCCGGCGACATCGGCTCCGGCCACACAGTCACTGCAATCTACGAAATGACGCCAAAGGGCGCGCCCGGACAGACGAATGATCCGCTGCGCTATGAGACGACATCGGACGAGAAAGTACAGGATTCCACAGGCGAATATGCATTCGTGAAAATCCGCTACAAGTTGCCGACAGAAGCCACAAGCCGCCTCGTCACCCAGCCGGTGAGCGACCAGAACGCCGTCACCGACATCGCCCAAGCACCGGAAGACGTCCGCTTCGGCATCGCCGTCTCGGCCTTCGGCCAGAAACTGCGGGACGAAGACGCGACCGCAAACTATCCGGTCGCCGAAATCGAAAAGCTCGCAGCATCCGGCAAAGGAACCGACGCCTTCGGCTATCGCGGTGAGTTCATGAAGCTGGTGCGCTTGGCGCAGGGGCTAATGGCTCAGTGATAAAATCTCGGGGACGTTGCGTGGTTGCGCCAGTTATCCTCCATCTTGCTGCGGAGTAGCGCTCCAAAGGACAGGAATGACTTCGTCAATTGCGCAACGTCCCCGAAATACTCTTCCACAATACCACATTGTGCGCAGCATCGTCTGACAACGGAACATTATGCTGCTGCTGGCGTTTTCCCCTGTGAACAAGGACGAACGCTGTGAGGAACTTTGTTGGAATTTTAGATGCACTGACCGGTCTTATCCTGACGCAAAATGAAAACCCGTTCCTCGTGAAATGTCGCAGGCGACTGTGTTGTCCTGAAACAAAGCACCAAAATATTTCGGCGCGCAGCGCAAGCCTGCTCGTTTTCGTGTTCGTTCTTACAACCTATTCGGTCCATGTGCGCGCAGAGGCACCAATGATGATGCCCCAGATTGATTATCCCGCAACAAAACCGGTTGAAATGGTTGAGGATCACTTCGGGCAAAAGGTTGAAGATTCTTTTCGTTGGCTGGAAAATGACGTTCGCAGTGACCGCAGTGTCGCCAACTGGGTTGACGCGCAAAACAAGATCACTGATGCCTATCTTGAGGCGCTGCCGGGCCGGGAAATCTTCAAAGCGCGGCTGAAACAACTGAGCACGTACGAGCGGTTCTCCATTCCCCTCAAAAAGGGAAGCCGCTATTTCTACAATCGCACAACCGGCGAAGAAAATCAGCGAATCCTCTATGTGCGCGACATCGTCGATGGCGCAGAACGCGTGCTGATTGACCCGAACGTTTGGGCAAAGGATGGGGCGACGGCGCTTGCGGAATGGGCCGCATCCGACGACGGCACACGGCTGGCTTATGCAGTTCAGGACGGCGGCACGGACTGGCGCACGATCCGCGTGTTGGACGTCAACACCGGCAAGGTGCTCAGCGATGAGGTCAAATGGGCGCGGTTCACCACCATCGCTTGGGCGAAGGACGGATCCGGCTTTTTCTACAATCGTTTCCCTGAACCCAAGCCGGGCGTGGCGTCCCAAGCAAGGGTCGAAAATCACGCCACCTATTTTCACTCGCTCGGCACACCCCAGGCGCAGGACCGTCTGGTATACGCCACGCCTGACGAGCCAATCATGCTGCATTCCTTCACCGTCACCTCAGACGGACGTTATCTTGCAATCATTTCGTCGCCGGGTTCATTGACGAACACGCTGATCGTAGTTGATCTCGCGAGCGCTGACTGGAAACCGCGCAAACTGGTGGATGATTTCGATGCTCAGTGGAACGTTATCGACACTGTTGGAACGAAGTTCTTCCTCCTCACAACCAAGGACGCACCGCGCCTCAAGGTGGTGACCATGGACCTTGCCAACGGTGAGCCAGACACTGTGGATTTGGTGCCGGAGCAGGACGCGGTTCTGAGCGGCGGGTTTCTGGTCGGCGGAAGGCTGCTGCTCTCGTATCAAGTTGACGCTGCGATCCAGATTCGGCGTCACACACTCGACGGCACAGCCGACGGACTTGTGAAGCTGCCGGGCATCGGCACAGCTGTGGGCTTTGGCGGAGGCCCGAGCGACAAGGAAACCTTCTTCGGTTTCACCAGTTACAACGTTCCGGGCACCATCTATCGATACGATGTCGCGGGTAACACAATGCGCGTATGGAGCGAGGCAAAGGTCGCAAGCGATCTCGAGCAGATTGTGGTCGAGCAGCGATTCTTCACGTCGAAGGATGGCACCCGCATTCCGATGTTTGTCGTCCGGCGCAAGGATGTGACCGGCCCGGCACCAACCCTGCTCTATGCTTATGGAGGCTGGGCCATCAGCGAGCCCCCCCAATTTTCGTCCGAGCGGCTGGCGTGGGTCGAACAGGGCGGTGTATTCGCGGCAGCCCATATTCGTGGCGGCGGAGAATATGGCAAGCCATGGCACGACGCGGGCCGTCGCCAGAACAAGCAAAACACGTTTGACGATTTCATCGCAGCGGGCGAGTATTTGAAGGCGCAAAGCATCACCTCACCGGACGGACTGGCCATTTAGGGCGCATCCAATGGCGGCCTCCTGATCGGCGCAGTGGTCAATCAACGGCCGGATTTGTTTGCCGCAGCACTTGCCCAGGTTGGTGTCATGGACATGCTCCGTTTTGACAAATTCACGGCCGGAAAATTATGGGTCGATGAATATGGCGATCCGGCCCGGGAAGCGGACTTCCGTAACCTCTTCAGATATTCGCCATATCACAATGTCAAATCGGGTAAAGATTACCCCGCGATCCTCGCCACCACTGCCGATACGGACGACCGTGTGGTGCCGGCGCACACCTTCAAATATGTCGCAGCCCTTCAAGCCGCTGATATCGGCCCCAAGCCGCACATCGTCCGCATCGAGACGCGCGCGGGCCATGGTGCAGGCAAACCCGCCGACAAGGTGATTGCCGAAACAGCAGACCTATGGGCCTTTGCCGCGCAGTGGACGGGGCTGATGGTGGGGGCGGTGAAATGATCGCCTCATTGACAGACAACTTTCAAGGATTCCAAAAATGGCCAAGAGAATTTCAGTCTTCCCCGCTGGCAGGCAGGCACTTTATGATCGCAACAAATATTCGGCTTCCGTTAAATCCGGCGGCTTCCTGTTTGTTTCGGGCCAAGTCGGCAGTCGAGAGGATGGCAGCCCCGAACCCGAACCAGAAAAGCAGCTCCGGCTGGCCTTTGGCAATCTAAACAGCGTGCTTGTCGCAGCAGGCTGCACTTTTGACGATATCGTAGACTTCACGATTTTCATCGTCGATCCAGAGAAATTGATGCCACTATTTTTCAAAGTCAAAGATGAGTATTGGGGCGAGCCACCCTATCCCACGCTTACGGGGATTGGAGTCACATGGTTGTATGGCTTTGATTTTGAACTTAAAGTTACGGCGAAATTGCGTGAGGCATGAGGTAATTTCGCGAGCACACGCAAACAGAGGGCTTACATGACTACTCGAAGCGGCGAATCTGCGGCTATGGTGCGAACTAAATTGACAGTGCACTTAGCTCTCCCGTCTCGTTCCGCATATGCCTGTGCGCTGCCACCGTGGACACCTCTCCTCGCATGCCACAATCACGAATGAGCTGCCACCGCTCAGGGCGAAGTCAGTGTCAAGCGGCTGCGATGGCTTGGTGGCCCAGCTCCCGGCGGTTTAGGCACCGGCGGAACTTGCAGGCCACAACTGCGTTGAAGTGTCGGAGAAGAAACAATTGGGTAGGGTTTAGATGGAAGACCACACAAGCCACTCTGGTAAATCTGGGGTCCATGCGGGAATGAAAACCAAGGGTCATTATCGCGGACTTGGAATTGAGATGGCATTGCACTTTGTCATCATGTACCTCGTTATGTATGCAATGATTGCAACGTTGGCGCATTTCTATCTCAATATCGGCAACGTTTGGATGACCCTGATGATGGTGACGCCGATGGCGCCCATCATGCTTTGGTCGATGCCGTCCATGTTTCCTTCTCGAACAATGAATTTCCTGATCATCGGGATCGCGACTGTGGTTTTCCTCGTGGGCCTGTATGGCATGCGCGCTCAAGCCGGCGTCGGCGACGCGCAGTTTTTACGGTCGATGATCCCGCACCATTCCGGGGCCATACTGATGTGCGAGCAGGCGTCGCTCACAGATCCGGAAATCCTGGCCCTCTGCCGCGATATCATGGACTCCCAGTCCAAGGAAATTGAGCAGATGCAGACGATATTGGAGCGATTGAAGTGAATGACACGCGCTCTGATTTGAACTGCGTCACGAATGTAGAAGTGTGTTGGTATGACAGGCGGGTAGGTCAATGAGTACCCATGTGTCTCGAACCGAGAGTACCCATGTGTCTCGAACCGAGGAAGAAATCAAAGTCCGGGCACTTTTGGAGGCTTGGGCAAGGGCAACGCGTGAAGAGCGCCTGGATGACGTACTGACGGACCATGCGAAAGACGTCTTGATATACGACGTGCTCCCGCCAATGAAGTATGAGGGTACGGCGGCTTATCGCAAGGGCTGGGATGAATGGCAACCTGACACGCAAGGTGAAGGCCAGTTTGACCTTCAGGACCTCGCCATTGTAGCCGGAGAAGATCTTGCTTTCGCGCACTGTTTCATAAAGTGTGGCGGCACTCTCCCAAACGGAACGACGTTCGATGACTTGGTTCGTGCCACGTTCTGTCTCACCAAAGCGACGGGGTCATGGAAAGTCGCGCATCAGCACGTTTCCAAACCATTCCAAATGCCGAAAGCCTGAGGAATGACACCAGCACTTATTGTGCTTATGGTCGGTTCCGGCTGATCCTTGCCCTGATGATTGCCGCTCGTGTAACCTCCGCAATCTTGTCCAATTTCAGAAAGCCGCCTGATATCGAAATAGGAGAAGCATGATGAAAAAGCGTATGCTTGGTCAGGGTCTTGAAGTCTCGGCACTTGGCCTTGGCTGCATGGGTTATGGCGTTGCGATTGATCGCGATGAGATGATCGCTTTTCTGCGCGGCGCAGTGGAGCGTGGTGTCACATTCTTCGACACAGCCGAAGTTTACGGCCCGTGGCACAATGAAAATGTTGTTGGCGAAGCGTTGCAGCCGTTCAAGGGACAAGTCATCATCGCGACCAAATTCGGCTGGGATATCGACCAGACAACCGGCGCTGCTTCCGGCGGATTGAACAGCCGGCCGGAGCAAATCCGCAAGGCAGTCGAGGGCAGCCTCAAGCGGCTGCGCATTGATTGCATTGATCTGCTCTATCAGCACCGCGTCGACCCGGACGTGCCGATGGAGGAGGTGGCCGGAACAGTGAAAGAGCTTGTCGCCGAGGGCAAGGCCAAGCATTTCGGCATGTCAGAGGCAGGGCCGGACTCCATCCGCCGCGCCCATGCGGTGTTGCCGGTGACGGCGCTGCAAAGTGAATACTCATTGTGGACGCGCGATCCGGAGATTGAAATCCTGCCATTGCTGGAGGAGCTTGGCATTGGCTTTGTGCCGTTCAGCCCGCTGGGACGGGGGTTTCTGACCGGCAAAATTGATACGACAACACAATTTGACAAGTCCGACTTCCGCAACCGCGTGCCGCGCTTCGAGGCTGAGGCGCTGAAGGCCAATCTGGCACTCGTTGATCTCATCAAGTCCATCGCCGCGGATAAGGGTGCAACTCCCGCGCAGATCGCTCTTGGCTGGCTCTTGGCAAAAAAGCCGTGGATTGTGCCCATTCCAGGCACGCGCAATCTGCAGCGGCTGGAAGAAAATCTTGGCGGGGCGGAGATTGTGCTGAGCGAAGAAGACCGGCAGCGAATTGAAGATGCTTTCAAATCAGTTCGCATTGCCGGTGAGCGCTATCCGGACGAGTTTCTCAAGATGTCGGGGCGCTGAAAATCAACGGCCTAAATTATGCAACAGGTCTGAAGGTGAAAGCGTTTTGCTTGAAGCCGGTTGGTTCGCTGCAATGTACGCCTGCAAGTCACCAAAATCTTTGGTCTTCGAAGAGTAATCGGAGACGATCTGCAGGTAATTCTGCGCAAGAATTTCTGATCCGGGATCCAGATTCGAAATCGCAACGAGGCCGGTCGGCGGGCAATCGAGCAGGAACATTTTCAGGTCCGACCTCCAGGCCTTGAGGATCGCGACCACCTTCCAGACATCGCCAGTCCAATAATGCTTGTATGCCTTGTTGAAACGACCCGGCGCGCCTTCGCGGTTTGTCATCTCGAATGTTGGCGGCAGGCAATCGTGCAGGAGGATGATGCTGTTCTTGGCGCAGTGCTTTTCGGTGTTCATGAAATCCTTGAGCAGGAATTCATACCGGTGCATGCCATCGAGAAACGCGAGATCAATCGTGCCGCCCAGAACCGGCTTCGGGTCGTGGCGTTCGAAGTAATTGTCGCTTGTCATTTGATAAAGATGGCAGGCGGGTTTCATTCCGGTGACGGGAATCTTGATCTTGAATTCCGGATCAATCGCGATTGAGGCGCACTCAATCCGCGCCAGCGATGCGCCAGTCGATGTACCGATTTCCAGATAGCGCTCCGCTCCCATCGCTTTGGCCAAGGCTTCGATACAATCGAGATAGTGCAAGCCGTTATGGTTGATGAGTTCCCGGCCTTCCGGCTCAACAGGATTGCGGTGTTTCCGGCGGAAAAGCGATTTCAGCGTTCTGGTCTTCATCTCAAATTTGCTCGCGTTCCGCTTTCATTTTCTTCAGGCGCAATCGGGCCGGGATGGTAAGCGGCCGACTTGCTGCGCACCACTCTTCGTGGCAGGCATGGTCTATGTCTTTTCGCGAACCCATAGATCCGGGCATGCTGACATTCTACGAAGCGCTCAGTGCCGAGTCTCCGCCGGAGGCTGCCACATGGCCGCTCGAGCTGCAACGTGCAGCATGGAATGGCGTTTGCCGGAAGTTTCGCGCGCCTTTGCCAGATGGCGTTGTTGTGCAGTATCGTGTGTTGAACGGCGTGCCGTGCCAGATATTCCGGCCTTTGGGTGAGGGGCTCAGATCGGGACTGATCTACTTTCATGGCGGCGGCTGGGTGCTCGGCGGGCCGGATACGCATGGCGACATGTGCGCTGAAATCGCGGTTGGCGCGGATGTCGTGGTTGTGCTGGTCGATTACCGCCTTGCGCCGGAACATCCGCACCCGGCGCAACTCGAAGACTCGCTTAGTGTTTTGTCATGGCTGCGCGACAACGGCCGGGCGATTGGTATGGAACCGGACCGAATTATCGGAGGCGGTGACAGCGCAGGAGGGCAAATGACGGTTGGCCTGTCGCTGCATCTGCGCGATCACAAGATGAGTCCGCTCAAGGCGATGGTGCTGATTTATCCCGTGCTTGGCAATGACGTGAACACGTCATCCTACTTGCGCAACGCTGATGCGCCGTGCCTGACGCGCGCGGAGATGGTATTCTTTCTGGATAGTTTTCTTGGATCTAGAGGCAATCCGAACTGGAGCGATCCGTATGCCGTGCCGATGCTGGCTGGTGATCTGTCAAACCTGCCGCCCGCGTTCATCACGGTCGCCGCACATGATCCGCTTTATGATGACGGCGTGGATTTTCATGCGCGGCTGAAAGC
>JANPEK010000019.1:0-4516 GCA_031422915.1 Phyllobacteriaceae bacterium
GAAATCTTGTCGATGATGCCATCAAACGGCGCGATCACCTGCGTGCGCTCAAGCTCGGCCTTGGCCGCTTCATACTGAGACTGGGCACCTTGCAGATCAGCGCGCACCTGGTCGAGTTGCAGCTTGGCGACATTGCCGCGCTTGGCAAGCGCTTCGGTAGCATCAGCCTGCGCGCTCTTCTGTTTCACCACTTGTGCAGCGGCGTCGACAGCGATCTTCGTTTCCATCGAGTCCATTGAGAGGATGACATCGCCCGCCTTGACCGCGTCGCCCTGCTTGAACGCGAGCATCGAGATTGTTCCGGCAGCGCGGGTGGCGAGCTCCGCCCGCTTGTCGGCGGCGGTCTGGCCCGAAACGCGGATTGTCAGGCGGTGGTCAATGAAGGGCACAGCCACTGCCGAAACCGTGCGCGGCGGCTTTACTGTTTCGGCGGGTTTTGCTTCCGGCTTCTTTTCGGTCGTTTCCTGCGCAGCACTGCCGACCGAAGAAAATTCGCCGGTCAGAACCCAAGCTGCGGCGGCTGCCAGAACGACGACAGAAGCAAACTTGTGAAAACGAAAACGTGCCATGAGATGTCCGGACTTTTGTGATTGGTTGAATGCTAACAATTATGCGGAGCACTTGGGGAATCATCTGGTGGATTGCAACCCATGTCTTGACCGCTTTACGCGATCTCCTGACATGAAGTCTCTTAAAGCATTCTTCGCAGTTGCGAAAGGAATTTTATTGAGCCGGGCATGGTGCGCCTGCTTCCGCCCAGCGTGTCAGGGCGTCATAGGTTTCCTGCGCTGAGCCGGGCGCCGGTTCGCGGCCAATTCCCGGCTTCCAGCCCCACGCCACCAGCGGATCCTTTAAAACATGCTCGGCGACCTCTGCCAGCGTCCGCTCACCGTTGCGTGCGGGGTCTTTGATTTGCGCGCAGATTTGCGCCGATGTCTGGTCGAACCAGACCATCTCCACGGGTGCCAAGTGCCATTCGGGCGCGCCGGGCGGCATGCCTTCGCGCGTGCCGTTGGCCTCGCCATGGCAGGTCGTGCAGCGAAGGCCCGGGTTGCCAAAGCCGGATCCGTCGGTGCCGCGCTGGACATTCATGCCGTGAAACTTTGCCGCCCCGGTGTGCTTGTCCACCCAGCGCGGGTGCTCATCCGCTGTGTGGCAGTTGGCGCAGCGCGGATGGGCAAAGACAGCATGGACCTTGGCCCAATCAGCAAGCGGGTCGGCGAGCGCGGATGCAGGGGTGAGAGCAAACATTGCCAAGGCCAGCGCGGAAAATGGTTTCATGCGAATTTGACCTCTTTGGACAGCGGCAGTGTGCGGATTCGCTTGCCAGTCAGGGCGAAAATCGCATTGGCGAGCGCCGGGGCCGCAGGCGGTGTGCCGATCTCGCCAACGCCGCCCATGTCTTCGGCGTTTTCATGCACTTCGACATGGAACTCCGGCGTCTGATAAATGCGCATTGCGTCATAGTCCGGGTAGTTTGATTGCTCGACCATGCCATCGCTGAAGGTGATCTCCTGCCCCATCGCTGCGGACAGGCCGAAGATCGCACCGGAGATGATCTGCGCCTTGATGTTGTCCGGATCGAGCGCGGTGCCGACGTCGGCGACGGCCCAGACATTGGTGATCCTGATGCCATCGGCGGTGTCGGTCACCTCTACCACTTCGGCAACCCAACTGCCGAAAGACAGGCAAAAGGCAATGCCCTTGGCATGGCCGGGCCGCTCTTTGCCCCAGCCGGACATGGCCATCACTTTCTCGACAGCTTTGGCTGCTGCCGGATGGTCCGCCATCAGCTTCAGCCGCAATTGCGCAGGGTCCATTTTCGCAGCCAGCGCGATTTCGTCCATGAAGCTTTCGTGGAAAAACGCATTCTGCGAATTGCCGACCGAGCGCCAGAAACTGACCGGGATCATCAGATCGACGTCAATGCCGCGCACGCTTTGGTTTGCAATGCCGTAGGGCTGGTTGAACGCGCCGTCGGTGATGGACTTGTCCGGTCCGAGCGGCGCGCTGGCCATTGACGGCATATTGCGGCGGACGACCGAGCGCATGACCGACGGCGACGCGCTGGCTGCGTCAAGCGCAGTGGGGATACCATCTGCGCCAAGCCGTGCCTTGAATTTTGCCATGGCGGCAGGGCGGTAAAGGTCGTGCTTCATGTCCTCTTCGCGCGTCCATGTGACCTTCACAGGCTTGCCATCCGCCGCCATGGCGAGGAGCGTGGCATAGCCGGAGAAGTCCATCTCGCCGCGTCTGCCGAACGCACCGCCCATCATGGTTGTGTGGACGGTGATGTCGTCCTGATCCAAACCCGTCATGTTGGAGCAGACGAAACGCGTGATCGTCGGCCCCTGGTTGGGCGACCAGAGTTCAAGCTTGCCGTCCTTGAACTGCGCGGTGGCATTCATCGGTTCCATGGCGGCATGGGCGAGGAACGGCACGGAATAGGTCGCCTCGACGAGCCTGTCCTGCGGCGCATCGGCGAACTCGACGCTGACATCGCCGATCTCGCGCAGCGCCGTGCCACCGCCAGCGTTGAGCGCGGTCTCGATGACGCCCATGATGGTTTTTGTGTCTGCAGGGTAAGGCGCCTCGCCCCATTCCACGGTGATCGCATCTGCCGCCTGAAACGCGGTCCAGGTGTTGTCGGCAATCACGCCGAGCCCATGGCCGAACTGGCAATCGATCTCGACCACCTTGATAACGGCCGGCATCGCCTGCGCGGCCTTTGCGTCATAGCTTTTCATCCGTCCGCCGAGACGCGGGTTCATCTTGACCGTGCCGTAAACCATGTCCGGCAACGACACATCGATGCCGAACACCGGCGCGCCGGTGACCTTGGCGCGCATGTCGACGCGTGGTTGCGATTTGCCGAGCAGCTTCCAGTCCTTGCGATCCTTGAGTTTGATGTCCGACGGCGGTTCGATGGTTGCTGCTTTCAGCGCCAATGCGCCGTAGGTCAGGCTCTTGCCCGATGCCGGGTCCATGATTGCGCCGCGCTCGGCTTTGAGCGTCGCCATGTCTACGCCCAACTCTTTCGCCGCTGCGCCTTTGAGCATCTCGCGGGCCAGCGCGCCGGCATGGCGCATCTTTTCAAAAGCATCGACGGTTGAGGTCGAGCCACCGGTGATTTGCAGCGAAATGATCTTGCCCATCGCGCCCATCACCGAGCGGAAACTGTCCTTGATCATCGAATGTTCAAACGACGCGTATGGCGCGTTCTCGGCCAGGACGCCGCTGTTGAAATAAGCACCGGAGGCCGGACCATGCTCGACGGTCACTTGGTCAAGCCCGACTTCAAGCTCTTCGGCGACGAGCGCGGCGAGCGTTGTCATGATGCCCTGACCCATTTCGGCGCGCGGGGCGATGATGGTGATTTTGCCGTCCGAAGCGATCTTCACATAGGGATTGAAGGTCGCCTCGCCGTCCGCCAGACCGTCCTTCAACGGGTTGTTGACCGGCTTTTTGAATTGGTAGTAGCCGAACGCAACGCCACCGGCGATGGCGACTGCGCCAACCAGAAAGGTCCGCCGGGCGATTGTTGCAATGCGTCCCATGGCCTTAGACTCCTGCGCCGGCGGCGCGGTGGATGGCGGCGCGAATTTTCGGGTACGTGCCGCAGCGGCAGAGATTGCCGCCCATGGCCTGATCGATTTCGGTGTCGGTCGGGTTGGGAATTTCGGTGAGCAGCGCCACCGCGCTCATGATCTGCCCGGATTGGCAGTAGCCACATTGTGCGACCTGCTCGTCAAACCATGCCTGTTGCACCGGATGCAATTTGCCATCCTTTTCGAGCCCTTCAATGGTGGTTATGACCCCGGAGACAGCACTCACAGGCGTTACGCAGGAGCGGATGGGATTGCCATCCATCAGCACCGTGCAAGACCCGCAGGCAGCAACGCCGCAGCCGAATTTCGGCCCCTTGATATTAAGCGTATCGCGCAATGCCCACAGAAGCGGCATGTCATCAGGCACATTCAGCTCACGCTCCGCACCATTCACATTCAGTTTCATGTGGACTCTCCAATCGGACTAAAGCTGACGTATTGACATTATGCGGAAAAATGTCATAACGTCAACCCATGCAATCCGATGCCGCCAACAGCAATGCCAGTCCGCAGGACGAGAAGCGCAAACGCATTCTCGAGTCCGCGTTCAATGTTGCACTGCGATATGGTTATCAACGCATGACCATGGAAGACGTTGCACAAGCCAGCGGCATTTCGCGCCCGGCGCTCTATTTGCAGTTCAAGAACAAGGGCGAAATCTTCAGCGCCATTGCCTCTGAAATGATGGGGCGGGCGCTGGACGGTGCCAAGGCCGCGCTTGATGGCACGGGCGCGATTGAAGACAGGCTGTTTGCTGCGGTCAAGGCCGGGATACTCGATCCGGTCGAGTTCCTGTATTCCACCGCACATGGCGCGGAATTGATGGACATGAAGCATGAACTGGCTGGCGACGCGATGGCGACCTGGCATGCGAAAAAGCTTGCCATGGTTGCAGATGCGCTTGAGGC
>JANPEK010000020.1:0-2319 GCA_031422915.1 Phyllobacteriaceae bacterium
CCAAACGCCCCGACCCTGACCGCCCTGCAACTCATCAACATCACCGCAATCCTGCTCGCAATCACGGCCACAGAACTCATCCTGAAGCGCTCGTCCGCAGGCCGCGCCCTGCGCGCAGTCTCAGATGACCCGTTGGCGGCAAATCTCTGCGGCACCGACGCCGCCAAAGTCCGCCGCAACGCGGTGATTGCCGGTGGTGCCCTCGCCGCATTCGGCGGCATGCTGGCAACGCTTTACTTCGGCAACATGTCCTTCGGCGCGGGGCTGACCTACGGCTTGAAAGTCCTGTTCATCACATCGGCTGGCGGCTTCTCAAGTCCCGCCCGCGCCGCCCTCGGCGCATTCCTGTTCGGCGAGGCCGAAAGCCTGTGGGACGGCTATTTTCCGATTGTCTGGCGCGAGCTGGTTTTCTACAGCCTGCTCGCCCTCATGCTCTGCCTGCGCAGCGAGTACCGGCTTGCATTTGACCAGCGCATTTGATTGTCCACAGCCACCGGTCTTCGCTTGCACCCGTCACAACTGCCGTTAGACTGATGCTGCACTCATCATCCTTGGGAGGGGAATTTGGATCTCTTGCTTGCCCTGTCGCGGTTGATTGACCGCGTGAACGAATTCATCGGCAAATCGGTGTCTTGGCTCATTCTCGTCGCCGTGCTCGTCAGCGCCGGCAACGCCATTGTGCGCAAAATGTTCAACATGTCCTCCAATGCGTGGCTCGAAGCGCAATGGTACCTGTTCGGCGCCGTCTTCATGCTCGCTGCAGCCTACACGCTGAAACAGAATGAGCACATCCGCATCGACATCTTCTACGGCGCGCGCACCAAACGCACGCAGGATTGGATTGACCTGTTCGGCCACCTCGTCTTCCTCCTCCCCTTCTGCCTCCTCATGCTCTGGCTCCTGACCCCTTATACAATCCACGCCATCCAGTCGGGTGAAGTCTCCGCCAATGCCGGTGGCCTTATCCTATGGCCATCAAAGGCCATCATCCTCGCCGGCTTCATCCTGCTGACGTTCCAGTGCTTCTCCGAAATCATCAAGCGCATCGCCATCATGCAAGGGCTGATCGACGACCCCAACCCGCATCTGGCCACCCATATGCCGCTCGAAATGGCCCAGACGGTGAAAGGCGACAGCAATGTTTGAGTTCATCGCCACCAACCTTGCGCCGATCATGTTCCTCGGCCTCGTCGTCTTCCTGCTGCTCGGCTATCCCGTCGCATTCGCTCTCGCCGCCAACGGCCTCTTCTTCTTCATCGTCGGCGTCGAACTCGCCCCTCTGTCTGGCGGCGAAATCTCGCTGTCATGGCCGCTGCTCGGCGCGTTGCCGGACCGGATATGGGGCACGATGTCCAACGACACGCTGCTCGCCATCCCCTTCTTTACCTTCATGGGCCTCATTCTCGAGCGCTCCGGCATGGCCGAAGACTTGCTTGACACCATCGGCCAGCTGTTCGGCCCGATCCGCGGCGGGCTTGCCTATGCGGTCATTCTGGTCGGCGCATTGCTCGCCGCCACCACCGGCGTCGTCGCGGCCTCCGTCATTTCCATGGGCCTCATCTCGCTGCCGATCATGCTGCGCTACGGCTATGATCGCCGCCTTGCCTCCGGCGTCATTGCGGCCTCCGGCACGCTGGCGCAAATCATCCCGCCCTCGCTCGTCCTCATCGTTCTTGCCGATCAGCTCGGCCGCTCGGTCGGCGATATGTATGCCGGCGCGCTGGTTCCCGGCCTCGTCCTCACCGGCCTCTATCTGGCCTATGTGCTGATAATGACCATCCTTTACCCCAGCTCCGCTCCGGCCTTGCCGCTGGAAGCCCGCACATTGGGATCAGGCATCACATCCCTGTTCGTCATGATTGTCGGCGTCATTGCGCTATCCTGGCTCTTCAAGGAATATTTCCGCCCTGCCCACGGCGACAATGCGGGCATGCTCGCAACGTCTGCCGCAACCTTGATTGTCTACGCCATGGCCGTTCTGGACCGGTCGCTAAATCTCAATCTCCTGTCACGTTTGACGCAACAGGTCATCATTGTCCTCATCCCGCCGCTGGCACTGATTTTCCTGGTCCTCGGCACAATCTTCCTCGGCATTGCCACCCCGACCGAAGGCGGTGCCATGGGCGCGGTCGGCGCGTTGATCCTCGCGCTAGGCAAACGTCGTCTCTCCTTCGATCTCCTCAAACAGGCGCTCGCCTCAACCACCCGCCTGTCGGCATTCGTGCTGTTCATCCTCATCGGCGCACGCGTCTTCTCGCTCACCTTCTACGGCGTCAACGGCCACCTCTGGGTCGAACATTTGCTGACAGGCCTGCCCGG
>JANPEK010000021.1:0-5244 GCA_031422915.1 Phyllobacteriaceae bacterium
GGACAGAACGCCCTTGGTTTTGCCGTGGAAAGAGTTTTCAGCATAGACAATCTTCGGGCGCTCAGGCCCTGCAGCCCGTTCAGCAACCTTGATCGCCGCTTCCATTGCTTCAGAGCCGGAAGAGCCTAAAAACACCATGTCCAGATCGCCCGGCGAACAGGCGGCAATGTTGCTGGCTAGCGCGGCGGCGTATTGCGACATGAAAGCAATGGCGATTTCGTGCCGCTTTTCGTCCTGGAACTGTTTGCGCGCCTCAAGAATGCGCGGATGGTTGTGGCCAAGCGCAAGCGAGCCGAACCCGCCAAAGAAGTCCAATATCTTGCGGCCGTTCTGATCGATGTAATACATGCCTTCCGCACGCTCGACCTTGATTTTGTGGAAGCCGAGCAGCTTCATGAAGTGCAGTTGGCCAGGATTGATATGGCTCTTGAACAGATCCGTCATTGCCGGAACCGTCAGCGCCTTCGCATCAGCGACGCTCATCAGTTTGGGTTTGTTTGCCATATGCATCGGGGCCATGTCCGGAGCGTCAACTTGAATGCGGTTGGCAGTGTCTGCCATTTTTACGGTCTGGTTCAAGGTCGTCTCCATCATTCAGCGGCAATTGCGTGCGGCGCGGCGTGCGCGGCAGCGGATTTCTTGGCGCGATACTCATTGTAAGCGGCGATCAGCATGTCCTCGTCGCGGTATTGCGGCGCCCAGCCCAGATCACGCTTGGCCTTGGACACATCAAGCAGGCAGTCTTCGTCGGCAATCAGATATTGCTCCGGGTCCATGATCGGCATGTTGAGCAAATCAAGGAAATCCAGCGTCCGCTTCACTGCCCAGCCCGGCGTCGGGATCAGGAGCGATTTGGAACCGGCATGCTTGACCAGATCGCCGAGCAACTTGCGCACCGATGGCGGATTGAGCGAGCCGAGATTGTAGGCCTCATTCGGCACGCCAGCCTTGAAGCCAGCGTAACAAGCCGATGCGCAGTCGAACACCGAGATGAACTGGTATGGGTTCTTCCCCGAACCAATCATCGGCACCGGCAGGTTCATGTCGATCAGTTTGAACAGTTTCTCGAGAATGCCGAGCCGTCCCGGCCCGATGATCAGCCGCGGACGGAACAGCGAAATGCGCATGCCCTCCTTGCGCCATTCGGCAGCGAGTTCCTCGGTCTTCCATTTCGACAGCCCATATTCGCCGAGCGGCGCAACCGGATGGTCTTCCGTCATCGGATGTTGAACGGTGTGGCCGTAAATCATGTCGGTGGTGAAATGCACCAGCCGGTCAGCCCCTGCCCGCGCCATCGCCTCAATGATGTGGACTGTGCCGTGATAATTGACCGGGAAGAAGAAATCATGCCGCTTGGCGCGCACTTGAAGCGGAGACAGCATCTTGGCCGAAAGATTGTAGACCATGTCGTCAGCCTTGATGCCAACCTTGGTTACCGAGTCGCGATCCGTCACGTCGCACTGGACAAACCGCACTTGTCCGTAGTGCGGGAGTGCGCTCTTGACTATATCAGCAACCACAACCTCATGGCCGTCTTCGGCCAAAAGCGGCGCAAGATGGCGCCCGACAAACCCGTCTCCACCAAAGATGATGTGTTTCATGACTGCACTCCGGAAATCTTGGAATTGGAAACGCTGAGCTTCTCGTCAACGCTGTGCCCGCCGCCTTGGGCGATCAAAATGGTGCCAAGACAAATGAAGGCGATGCCGGCAATCTTGTACGCACCAAGGTCTTCCTTGAAGAAGAGCCACGCAACGACCGCGACGATCACATAGGCAAGGCTGAGGAACGGATAGGCAAACGACAGGTCCACCTTCGACAGCACAAACAAATGCGAAGCCATTGATATGACAAACATGGTCAGGCCCGCAAAAACCCACGGGCTGAACACAGTCTGGAACAGGCGCGGAATAAGCGCGCTCGCATCAAGGCTGCCGCCTATCGACAGCATCCCCTGCTTCAACATCACTTGCGCGGCTGCATTGGTCAGCACCGTGAAGAGAATAAATGGAATGTACTTTGTCATTCGAACCCTGAACCCTTTGTCCCCCATCACCGCCATAGCGAAACGGTTTGAGGATCACGTGTAAGAAATATCTAAAATTCGAAGCGTCTGCTTGGAATTGAGAAATTAATCCAAATCCCTAACCTTAACGGCCCCCGAGCTGCATGGCGGTTCGCTGCCAGAAACCGGACAGAAACGCCGGGTCGCGCAAAGCTTCCAACCGCTTCCAATCAGGAAACGAGGCCGCAAATGTCGCGGCAGACATACGGCTGTCCTTGTAGGGATTGACGGCCCCGCCGCACCCAATTGTCATGGCATCAAGCAAGTCCAGCAATTGCAGCGTGGATTTGCCGCGATGCGGAAAGTCGAGCGTGAGTGTGTAGCCAGCCCGGGCAAACGACAGGATCGCTGGAGACTTCGTTGCCCCGAAGCGCTTGAGAACAGTCAGAAACGAAGCATGCCCTGCATCGCGCGACACTTGCAGCATCTGCGGTATCACCCGCCGCGCCGCCTCGAACGGAATGACGCTCTGGTGCTGGTGTAGCCCGCGCGGGCCATATAGCCGGTTCCAGTTGGCAACCCCGTCAAGCGGGTAGAAGAACGGATTGTAATGCGTTGTTTGGACTCCGGTTTTGCGCCCCTTGGCAAAGCGGTACGCCATGTTGAACGCACGCACACTCATGCCATTCAGCGCGCTAATCGGCGGCGCAAACGGCACGCCGATTTTTGCAGCCCTGTGCGGCACGAAGGCACTTTCGACATGGTTTCCGGCAAACAGCAGACCGCGCCCCGCATCTTTGCCCTGCGCCAACTGGTCGATCCACGCGACGGAATATTCATTGTCCAAATCCATCTGCGCAGCCACATCGAAATATCCGTCAATGGAATTGAATGGCGTCACTCGCTCAGCAACATTGACGCCCGGCACCTTCATCATCCGGACTGCAGCGCGTGAAATATGACCCGTCAATCCCATGCCACCGATGGTCGCGGCGAACAGATCCAGATTTTCGCGTGCCGAGCACATATAAGTCCGCTCATCCGAACGCACCAACTCCAGCCATTCGACATGGCAGCCGAACGCGCCGCGCAGATGGTGGTTTTTGCCATGCACATCATTGGCAATCGCTCCGCCCAGCGTCACATGCTTGGTGCCCGGCGTGACGGGCAAGAACCAGCCGCGCGGTCCCGCATGAAGGATGATGTCAGCAAGCGTTGTGTTTGCGTGCGCCACCAGCACACCTGTCTCAGTGTCAAACTGAATGCTGGAATTGCGCTCCGGAACAATCGCCGTGCCACACTCGGCGGGCAGGCAACTGTCACCGTAACTTCTGCCATTGCCGAAGCTGAGCTGGGAGCCGGGGACTATCTGATTGGAAATCTCAAACCTGCCACGGTGAACGCGGCCAAAGCTTTCAAACATTTTGCTGGTCAAAACGCCGCCGCTGCAACCAGCACCGCCCCTGCCAGCACCATGACCTGGCTGCGCCAGTCAGAGAGAATGAACACCACGGGATCCTCGTGCATCTCGCCGCGCCGCGCCAGAACCCAGATGCGCAGCGACAGATACAGCACGATCGGGCAAAGCATCCAGATCAAGTAAGGACGCTCATAAATCAGCTTGACCTGATCACTGTCGATATAAAGCGCCAGAACCAGCACTGAAGAAAACGTCGCGGCAATGCCTGCTTCCGCAAGCACCTGACGGTCAGTCACCCGGTAGCCGCGTCCGGATATCTTGCCGGTTTCGGTCTCGGTTGTTGTATCCAATTCAACAAAGCGTTTCACCAGCGCCAGCGAGAGAAAGAAGAACACCGAAAACGCCAGCAGCCAGAATGAAACCTCAATCTGCGTCGCAGCAGCTCCGGCTATCACACGCACAGTGTAAAGCCCTGCCAGCGCCAGAACGTCAATCAAGAGCATCCGCTTGAACGCAACCGTGTAGGCCGTGGTGAGTATTGCGTAACCAAGCAGCACCAACTGGAAAAGCAGCGGCAGATACAGGCTGACTGCCGCAGAAACAGCAACCAGCGCGCCCGCAATCATGACGCCGGAGGGTATTGAAACAAGTCCCGACGCCAAGGGCCGGTTGCGCTTGGTCTTGTGCCGGCGGTCGGAATCGAGGTCAAACAAATCATTGACGATATAGATCGCCGACGCGAGGAACGAGAATGCCACAAAGGCCAGCAGAATCTCGATGGCAGTGTCAATATTCAAAAAGTCATTGGCCAACACCGCAGGCACTGCAATGAGCACATTCTTCGCCCATTGATGCACCCGCAGCAGCTTGAGCAAGGTCTTTAAGGTCTGCTTTTGCCCGGAAATCAGCAGCCCGCCATTAGCCGCATGATAACGCGAGGCAACTTTGTCCGGCGCAACAATGATGGCGTTCGACGCCGCCTCAAACACCTTTATGTCTTCCACGCTGTTGCCGGCATAGTCAAACCCGCCGTCGCCGAATGCCGCCACCAGCGCATCGCGCTTGCGCGATGAAGTCAGATTGATCTCACCTTCAGTCGCCATAACCTGATCAAACAGCCCAAGATGCACAGCAATGGCGTCAGCAAATGTCTTCGGACTGCCCGTGGCCAGCACAAGCCTGCGCCCCTTGTCCTTCTCGCCACGCAAGAATTCAATGAATTCAGTGCGATAAGGCAAAGACTTTGCATCAATCGCAACCCGCCGCGCCAATTCCTGCTTGAGAAACGCTTTGCCACGCATCAGCCAGAACGGCGCAAGAAGCAGCAACAACGGATTGGACTTGAAGAGACGCACCAACGCTTCCCAGAACAGGTCGGTGGCAATCACCGTCCCGTCAAGGTCCACCGCCAAAGGTAGGCTATTGCGATTTGAGCGCGCTTCCATGGCCGCGTTCTATCATTCAGAGTCAAAAGAAGGGTGAACGAAGCCGCGCAAATGAAGACATTTTGTAAAACGGTAAACGAACGCAAAAGGCCGGGCACAAGCCCGGCCTTCCAGAGTGCCAAAGACGGCAGCGTTACTTGATGGCACCCGCGCCGCCGGAGATTTCAACGGTCTCTGAACCGGTCAGCGCCTGACGGTCGCCATTCGGCATGGTCACAAAACAGCCGCCGCCACAAAACTCGACCGATTCGCCCGGTCCAACGGTCAGTTCGGTCTTGTCTGCACCTTCGGTGACAACAACCGTCTGCGCGTCTGCATCGCGGTTGACGATGCTGGCAGCGGACGCTGCGCCCGCCATCAACAGCACCGAAACA
>JANPEK010000022.1:0-5402 GCA_031422915.1 Phyllobacteriaceae bacterium
GTCGTCAACAAGGTCAACCTTGTTCATGTAGACAACCAGCGCCGGAACGCCGACCTGGCGGGCCAGAAGAATATGCTCGCGGGTCTGCGGCATCGGGCCGTCGGCAGCCGAAACCACCAGAATGCCGCCGTCCATCTGCGCCGCGCCGGTGATCATGTTCTTCACATAATCGGCGTGGCCCGGGCAATCGACATGGGCATAATGGCGGGCAACGGTCTCATACTCAACGTGCGCGGTCGAAATCGTGATGCCGCGCGCCTTTTCTTCCGGCGCAGCGTCAATCTGGTCATACGGCTTGTATTCGCCGAAAAACTTGGTGATCGCAGCCGTCAACGACGTCTTGCCGTGGTCAACATGACCAATCGTGCCAATGTTCACATGCGGCTTATTGCGTTCAAACTTGCTCTTGGCCATGATCTTGTTCCCGGTTCATTACAGATGCGCCTCAGCGCGGCCACCCGCGCCCTTACAAAAAGCGTGCGGTCCTTTAAGGGAATTCGCCCCCCCTTGCAAGAGTGACAAGGAACTGCAGGCGCGCGTCTTTCCGCCATCAATCGAATTAGATGCATATGCAAAAAATCATTGCATTATTCCTTTAATGCATATACATATAATGTTGTGAAAATCACGTATGATCCTGCAAAACGCAAAAAGGCGCTTGACGAGCGCGGGCTTGATTTTGAGGACGCCCGCCACGTCTTGGCCGGGGATACGTTTGAATATGAAGACACGCGAATGGATTATGGCGAGAACCGCATGATCTGTTTCGGGTTTCTCGATAACCGCCTTGTCGCGCTGGTTTACGTCCGGCGAGGGGAAGACACCCACATTGTTTCAATGAGAAAGGCCAATGACCGTGAGCACAAAAAACTCTCCATTGAAAAGTGATCTTGCGAAAGTGGAGGCGCATGTCGTGCAGCAGAAGGAATATGACGAGGTACCGGAACTGACAGGCGATATGGTCGCCCACGGCACCTTCAAGAAGGCTGGCAAGCTGGTTTCTGCAGATGTCGGCAAGGCTGCAATGTCCTTGCGTTTGCGCGGCAGGCCCAAAGTGGAGCAGCCGAAACAAACGGTTGCAATCCGTCTGTCGGCGGATCTTCTGGCGGCGCTGAGAGCAACCGGCAAAGGCTGGCAAACGCGCGCCGAAGAAACGCTCCGGCGCTCGCTGGGGCTTTAATAAATTGGCTTTTGAGGCACTCAGAGCGCCGCTTCGACCATGATCTCGACATCATAACCGGGCGCTGCGAGCTTGGATTCGACGGTCGCGCGGGCGGGCGTATGGCCTTGAACAACCCACGCGTCCCAAGCCTCGTTCATCTGCGAAAACGATGCCATGTCGGTCAGCCAGATGTTGGCTTTCAGCAATCTGGTCTTGTCGGAACCAGCCTCAGACAAAATGCGGTCAATCTCGCTCAGGATTTCACGCGTCTGCTCCAGAACGGACTTGCCCTTGGCCTCTTCAGCAACAATCCCGGCCAGATAGGCCACACCATTGTGAACAACAGCCTGCGACATGCGCTTGCCTGTGCCGATGCGGGTGATGGACATGAGAGGGCTCCTCAAAAAACTGATATCTGGCCGCGCATAAACGGCAGAACCGGCTTGAAAGCAAGCGACGCCCGTGTGCGAAGCCGCAACTGTTCAAAAGCCAAGCGCAACCAAAAGCGTGCGACCGGTCATGTAGATCAGGATGAGTGATCCGATGGTCCAGAGCGTCGCCCGCACATCATGGATCTGCGCCGTGAAATAAGCGGCAAAATGTGCAAAGCGCGAGATGACGTAGCCATAAAGCACAATGCGCGCCAGCATCAGCGAAGGATCGGTCAGTACAAACAGAAAGCCGGACACAAGAAAGAACGGCAAATTCTCCAGATCATTCATCTGGATGCGGCGGATACGCTCCACCCGTTCGTTCGGCATGGTCTGCGACGGATTTGGCTCAGGATTGAGCGGCGTCTTCTTCAAATCCTCGGGCGAACGATAACCGCCCTTCTCCGCCATCATCCGCCAGACCGTCAGCCACGACATGCCAACTGCTTTCAGGATCATCAGCGACGCCGCAATGGCGTAGGTGGCGAAGACAGGATCTTGCAGATTGATGGTGGTCATTTTTGAGCCCCCGGGATCATTCACGGCACCTGCCGCCAATACAAATAAGCAGACATGGCCGACCTTGCGCAACATGCACTTTACGTGTTACGCAACAACCCGCCAAACGTCAGCGCCTTCACACCAGCCTGACCACATCCCCATACCCGGCCAACGCCCGGTCTGACGTCACAAACGCCAAGCCGTCCGCAGTGGCCTGCGCCAGCAGCAGCCGGTCAATCGGGTCGCGGTGCAGGTCCGGCAGTTGCCGCAGCGTCAGCACGTGGCGGCCTTCGACAGGCAGCTCACGATAATCATTGTCGATCAACCCCGTGCGCAAGGCTGCGGCGTCAATGCGAAAATCACTGCGTCCCAATCCGGCCTTGATCACCACTTCCCAAATGCTCGCGACGCTGAACCAGAGCGTGTTTTCGGACTCCGAAATCAGTGTCTTTGCCCGCTGTGACAATCGACTGTCGCCAAGCGCCGACCAGATCAAAAGATGCGTATCGAGAAGTAGGTTCAACGTCTGGTATCCGAAGCGCGCACGCCCTCGAACATGTCCGCAATCTCTCCGGCAGCCATGCTGTCGAAATCGTCAGGCGCAGTGCCCGCGCCCTTCATGAACCCGATGCGCTGCGGCAGGCGCGGCTCGATCTTCTCGACTTTCACCAACGGTTTGCCAGCCTTTGCGATGATGAACGGTTCGCCCAGAACCGCCATCTCGACCAGCTTGGATAGATTGGTCTTGGCTTCGTGGATGTTGAAACTTTTCATGGCCGACCTCGACTTAGTCCACTTGACTTAGTCCATAATGATCCATGTGTCCAAGCAGCAAATCAATCGGCAATGGATTGGAGCGGGTACCGGGAATCGAACCCGGGTATTCAGCTTGGAAGGCTGCTGCTCTACCATTGAGCTACACCCGCATCGCATCCGGCAACGGTGTGCCGGAGTTATGGTGGCCTGCCTTTGCCTGACGGCTTCGGCGCGGCATTTCCATCATTCAAGCACATGGCTTGGATGATGGAAATGGTGGGAGATGCAGGACTCGAACCTGCGAAGGCGTAGCCAGCGGATTTACAGTCCGCCCCCTTTGCCGCTCGGGACAATCTCCCACGCTGCTTTTGCCAGCCAAAGCGCGACCGGCAACCGCGAGCGCCTTATGGCCACTGGCATTTGCACTGTCAACTCTGACGCCGCCTATTTTTCAAGGCACACATAGGCATATGCAAAGGCGGGTG
Source organism: Phyllobacteriaceae bacterium (assembly GCA_031422915.1). Classification (GTDB taxonomy): domain Bacteria; phylum Pseudomonadota; class Alphaproteobacteria; order Rhizobiales; family Rhizobiaceae; genus JANMEX01. Next base: position 3,336 of record JANPEK010000022.1, read on the forward strand.
GTATGGGAGCGCCATGACAGACAAACCAAACGACCGGACACCGCAAAACCGCGTCCCCCAAAACGCTGCGCCCGAAGACCGCGCGGCAAAGGACACCCACTACGCCAAGCTGCGCCGCGACTTTCGCGATGCAAAGGCCGGCGGACCGCCAAAGCGCCCGGAGCGTCCTGCAACGCCGGGCACGCGCGGGCAGGAAGGTCTGGTGCGCCTCTATGGCATCCACACCGTGCGCGCTGCGCTCGACAATCGCGAGCGCTCCATCAAGCGCATGCTTGTGACGCGAAACGCGCTGGAACGGCTTGAAATCGACGACGTCTCGTCCCTGCCCTTCACCGCCGAGATCGTTGATCCGCGGGCCATCGACAATGAAACCGGCTCGGACGCCGTGCACCAGGGCGTGATGATCGAGGCCGAACCTTTGCGCGCCAAGTCGCTGGACGCGCTCGGCGAGACAGATCTGCTGCTTATCCTCGATCAGGTCACCGACCCGCACAATGTCGGCGCGATCATGCGCTCTGCCGTCGCCTTCAACTGCGGCGCGCTGATCACCACCGCGCGGCACAGCCCTCAGGAATCAGGCGTCCTCGCCAAGGCCGCCTCCGGCGCGCTGGAGATGATCCCGCACATCGAAGTGCGCAATCTCTCCGACGCGCTCGCCGAAGTAACGGCGCTCGGCTTCCAGACCATCGGCCTCGATTCCGATGGCCCGGTCGAGCTGGAAGCAAGCTTCACCGGCAAGAAGGTCGCGCTGGTGCTCGGTGCCGAGGGCAAGGGCCTGCGGCAGAAGACGCAAGAAACCGTCAACACGCTAGCTCGCCTCGACATGCCCGGCGTGATCAAATCGCTCAATGTGTCGAACGCCGCAGCGCTCAGCCTTTATGCCGCGCGCAAGGCCTTGTCGAAGTAAGACGATGGAGGCGGCGCGGCGACATGAAAGTGCGCCCGTCCGTGTCTTCGTCAGCATGACAACAATTCCCTCGCGCATGGGCGGCCTTGCCCGCTGCGTTGCGTCACTGGAAGCACAGACACTGCCGCCTGAGCGAATCTTTCTGTGCGTTCCTCAGACTTATCGCCGGTTCGAGACACCCGACCCGCTGCCGCTTGTCGCCTCTCAACTCGGCACGCGCGTCGAGATCATCCGCTGCCATGACGACGGGCCAGGCACCAAAATTCTTGGCTCACTTGACCGGCTGCCAAAGGATGCGGATGTGCTCCTGGTGCTCGTCGATGACGATGCAGCCTACGAGCCGCACATGCTGGCGACATTCGCCGAGGCGTTCCGTAACCGCCCGGACGCAGCATCCTCCTTCTACGTCTACCGTTACCGCGGCTTGGACATCGGCCAAGGCAATGACGGCTTCGCCATCCCGGCGCGCGTGCTCGGTGGCCTCAAGCACTTCCACGAGAAATTCCGCACACACCGCCATTTGTTCTTCGTCGATGACCTGTGGATTTCGTTCTATCTCTGGATGAACAGCGTGCCTGTTATAAGCCTCGCTGCCAAAGCCGGCCCGACCGGCTTCATCCGCGAGGTCTACAACGACGTCGATGCGCTGGCCGGCCAAAGTGGGCAGTTCTCGCGAAAGCGCACGATGCTGCGATCAATCTGGCATTTGCGGTGGCGGTTCGGGATTGTGGGGTTGTGGATGCGGGTCAAGCACCGCATCCAGCGAAAGCCCGGTTTCAATTGACGATCCGCACCGTTACTATTGGAGGTGCACGTCGAACGCAGTGGAAACAGCAAAAGCCGCGACGTTCAAGATGCGGCCTTGTGACCAGCGACATCGTATGGTCGAATGAGAGTAACGCGCGAACTCGCATTGGAATGGCAATGCTAGGATTTCTGGAGTCACTGTCAAAAATATTGGGCGCGGTCGCATTGCCGGTCGTTTTGGCGGTGCTTGGTTTTTGGTTCAACGATTCACTCAAATCGCGGGAGCTGAACGTCAAGTACGTCGAAATCGCCGTGAATGTGCTTTCACAGCCGCCAAGCGATGAGACCAAGAGCCTGCGTCTTTGGGCAATCAACCTGATCAACGAGCACGCCTCCGTAAAGATCGATGACAA
>JANPEK010000023.1:0-3079 GCA_031422915.1 Phyllobacteriaceae bacterium
GGCGACGTCGGCAAAGGCTCTGCGGCCTCGCTTCAAGGTGCTGGTGCCCGTGTAAAAGTCACGGAAGTCGATCCGATCTGCGCTCTGCAGGCGGCAATGGACGGGTTTGAAGTGTTGACGCTTGAAGAGGCAGCGCCGCAGGCTGACATAATCATCACCACGACCGGCAACAAGGATGTCGTGACACTCGAACACATGCGTATGTTCAAGGACATGGCGATTGTCGGCAACATCGGCCATTTCGACAATGAGATTCAGGTGACTGCGCTCAAGAACTTCAAGTGGACCAACGTCAAGCCGCAGGTTGATATGATCGAGTTTCCGGGCGGCAAACGGATGATCCTTCTGTCTGAAGGTCGCCTCTTGAACCTCGGCAACGCCACCGGCCATCCGTCCTTTGTGATGTCGGCGTCCTTCTCAAACCAGGTTCTGGCGCAGATCGAACTGTTCGCGCATGGCGACAAGTACACCAATCAGGTCTACGTGCTGCCGAAGCACCTCGACGAAAAGGTCGCCCGTCTGCATCTGGGCAAGCTCGGCGTGCGCTTGACGACACTTTCTGACGAACAGGCCGCCTATATCGGTGTCGGCCAGCAGGGTCCGTTCAAGTCAGAACACTACCGCTATTAAGTTTTTCTGAACTACCCACAAGATATTGAGCCCGCGCCACTTGACTCTGGCGCGGGCTTTATTTTGTGCGCGGGAAGGCTTCACGGCGATTCGGCAAGCGTTTATGGTGCACTGATTCGCGACCATTCCGGCTGCCTTTCAAGGGCAGGACAGAGAGCGGCGCGTCAGGGCGGTCCATTGAAGCAAGCGGCGGAGATGACCGGAAATGCTAGGGGAAATCCCCAAGACGATGATAGCGACTGCTGCCCTCGCGGATGACGGGCAACGCGGTCCGGGCGGGGTAAATCAAGTGCTGACGCGATTTGCGGCTGTGCCACTGCGCATGTGCCTTGCCGCCACAACCACGCTCACCGGGACGGGCTTTGCGGCCGCGTCGGAGGGCGGCCTGTTTTCCGCGCTTTCCGGCCCGATGACTTCGCTTCAGGTCATCGAGTTTTCCATGTTCCTCGGCGCGATGGGCGCAGCACTGTTGTCTGCCGTCTGGCTGATCCGCGAGCGCGGCAAGGTCGCGGGTGAAAACCAGTCGCTGCGCAGCCGCGTTGCCGATTTGACCGCCTCGCTGGAACGCTCTGATGCGCTTTTGACCAGTCGTGACGCCCGCACCATCATTTGGGATAGCCGCGCGGAAAAGCCTGATCTTGTCGGGTCAATGCCCAAATCAAGCGGCGTTCCACAGGATCGCGCGCATTTTCTTGCCTTCGGTCGCTGGCTTGCGCCGCAATCCGCCGCCAAGCTTGACCGCGCCGTTTCAGCGCTGCGCGAGCGTGGCACGGCGTTTGAATTGCATTGTGAAACCATTACCGGGCAATTGCTCGAGGTTCAGGGCCGCCGCACCGGCACCGCAGCATTTGTCAGGTTTCTCGGATTGAGTGACTTGCAGGCGCAGATTGCCCGCCTTCGCCAAGATGCCGAGGAACTGGGCAACGCCAACGGCCTGTTCACAGCGCTGCTCGAATCGCTGCCGTACCCTGCGTGGCGGCGCGAGACCAATGGCGCGCTGATCTGGGCGAACAAGGCGTACCAAGCCATCCTCATGAAGGATGCCGGGCGCAAAGCCCAAGCTTCGACTGCGCCACTCGGCGAACTATTCGGCACGCAAGCGCGTGAAATGATTGAACGAAAACGTCCGCAAGGCGGGTTCTTTGAAGACCGTGTTGCAACCGTTGTCGAGGGTGACCGGAAAGTCTTCGACGTCGTCGATGTTGCGACACTTTCCGGTGCCATAGGCATGGCGCGCGATGTCTCCGAAATGGATTCGCTCAAGGAGGAATTTGACCGGACATTGCGCAGCCAGTCGGACACGCTCAACCAGCTGACGACCGCCGTGGCGATCTTTGATTCAAACCAGAAGCTGCGCTCATTCAACAACGCATTCCAGAAACTCTGGGCCCTCGACATCCCGTTCCTCGAATCCGCCCCGGAACACGGGCTCGTTCTCGACCGGCTTCGTTCCGACGGCAAATTGCCGGAACAACCCGAATGGCGGCGTTGGCGCGAGCAGGTGCTCGGCGTTTACCGCGCGCCGGAAGGCGGCGAAGACTGGTGGCACCTGCCGGATGGCAAGACACTGCGCGTCTTGGCCAACCCGCAGCCCAAGGGCGGTGCCATTGTCGTGTTTGAAAACATGACCGAGAAATTTGACCTTGAGTCTCGCTACAACACGTTGATCCGCGTCCAAGGCGAAACACTGGATAATCTGGCAGAAGGTGTCGCGGTGTTCGGGTCGGACGGCAAGGTGCGCCTGTCTAACCCGTCATTTGCAGCGCTCTGGAGCCTGCCGAGCGAAATGGCACAGGTCGGCGTTCACATCTCGGCCATCCGCGCAGCTTGCAAAGACATGGTTTTCAACGGGGAGTGGGACACATTTGTCGGGGTTGCCACGGGCTTTGACGACGCACGCGAATCCCGGCAGGGGCAGATCGAACTGACCTCCGGGGTGGTTCTCGCCTTTGCCCAAGTGCCGTTGCCAAAGGGCCAGACCATGCTGACCTTCGTCGATACCACGGACTCAGCCCGGGTAGAAAGAGCGCTGAAAGACAAGAACGAGGCCTTGCAGCGCGCCGACATGCTGAAGAACGACTTCATCCAGCACGTGTCTTACGAATTGCGCTCGCCGCTGACCAACATCATCGGTTTTACCGAACTCCTGCAGCAGCCTTCCACAGGCCCGATGAGCGAGCGCCAGCGCGACTACCTCGACCACATCGCGGTGTCCTCGTCCGTTTTGCTTACAACGGTCAACGACATCCTTGATCTTGCCACCGTCGATGCGGGCATCATGGATCTCGACATCAGCGACATCGACGTGAAGTCGCTGTTTGAAAACATCCAGCAGGCCAACGCCAGCCGGTTTGCCGAAGCCGGTGTGATCCTCAAATTGAATGCAGGCATGGACGCAGCGCGGTTCCGCGCTGATGCACAGCGGTTGCGGCAGGTGATTGGCAACCTC
>JANPEK010000024.1:0-20303 GCA_031422915.1 Phyllobacteriaceae bacterium
GGCAGCAAAGGCCGCGCTGGCGTCGATGGCAAGAACCCGGCCTTCAGGTCCGGCCTTTGCGGCCAGTGGCAGGCTGTAGAGACCGATGTTTGACCCCAGATCAACCGCCGTGCCGCCGACACTGAGGCCGTCCAGCAGGAAATCAAATTCTTCGCTGTCATAAGCCGGATAAAGCAGGATCGAATTTTCGGTCGGATGCCCGTCATCATGCACGGCAAAAACCGCGCCCCGGAACCGCGCCAACAACGGCGAGCCCGCGGCCCTGAGAATCGCCCTTGCAGTCAACCCGCGCAGCTTGCCACGGCAAAATGGCTGAAACTTTCCAAGCGCCAGCAGGGCCCGCGCCAGACCGGTTGCCTCGCGCGGCTGCGTGGGAGATTCGGGCTGGCTGAACAATGCTGAGGTCATGTTACGCCTCAATTCACCCGCGTCAAAAATGGTATCCCCTGCACTTTACTTCCCCATGCCCTTTGCCATCAACGCCAATTCAATTGCTGGCGTCAGATCATTGTTGTCTTCGATGCGAAGCATTCGGATGTCGCGAACAGACGGTGCAAACCAATCATAGGTGAGGGTCAGCATCTGGACCGTAGTCTGGCATTTGACCGTATCGATGTCGTCATTGCCGAAATAAACACTGCCCTGCTGACGGTCGAACCCGTTCTCACGCAGAAACTTGGCGATGTCATTGTCGGCATTTTGCCAAGATGCATTGTGATAGCTCTTCTTCAGTGTTTCGGTATCGAGATCAAACGTTATTGCATACATTGATCCTGAGAACCTCCTGTTGTGACCCATCATGTTCATGGCGAAATCCTCATTTCTGCCAGCTTAACACAGGTTCATTTTTCTCAATACACCCGCGCCTTGGGCGCAATTTTCTTCGGGTCAATCCCGCCTTCGCTCAGCGGCAGCATCGTTTCGGTGTGCACCGGCCGATACGAAAGCGTCACCTTCCCCGATACAGCATCCAGATGCGCCAGCGTGTGCTTGCGCCATTCCTTGTCGTCGCGGCTTGCAAAATCCTCGCGGGCGTGCGCGCCGCGGCTTTCGTGGCGGGCCTCCGCCGAAACCACAGTTGTCATCGCGTTGGCCATCAGGTTTTCCAGCTCCAGCGTTTCCACAAGATCCGAATTCCAGATCAGCGAACGGTCGTGAACCTTGAGGTCGGACAATGATTTCCACACCGCACCCATGCGCTTGACGCCGGACTGCAACGTCTCGGCAGTGCGGAAGACTGCCGCGTCTTCCTGCATGGTTTTCTGCATGGCGAGGCGCACCTGCGCTGTCGGCTGCGCGCCGTTGGCGTGGCGGAGCCGGTCGAAGCGGTCCATGGTCTTTTCGAGCGAAGCCGGATTGGCTTTGGGCACCGCACCTGCGCGGTCCACCACCTGACCGGCGCGGATGGCGGCGGCGCGACCGAACACCACAAGGTCAATCAGCGAGTTGGAACCAAGCCGGTTCGCCCCATGCACAGACGCGCAGCCCGCCTCGCCGACCGCCATCAGGCCGGGCGCGATGGCATCCGGATTTGCGGCAGTCGGGCGCAGCACTTCGCCCCAATAGTTGGTCGGCACACCGCCCATATTGTAGTGCACCGTCGGCAAAACCGGGATCGGCTCGCGCGTCAAATCCACACCGGCGAAAATCTTGGCCGATTCCGAAATGCCCGGCAACCGCTCGTGCAGCACTTTCGGATCGAGATGATCAAGGTGCAGATAGATGTGGTCCTTGTTCTTGCCGACGCCGCGCCCCTCGCGGATTTCCATCGTCATGCAGCGGGAAACCACATCGCGCGAGGCCAAATCCTTGGCGGTCGGCGCATAGCGCTCCATGAAGCGCTCGCCCTCGGAATTGACGAGATAGCCGCCCTCGCCGCGCGCGCCCTCGGTGATGAGGCACCCAGCGCCGTAAATGCCGGTCGGGTGGAACTGCACGAACTCCATGTCCTGCAAGGCATAGCCGGCACGCGCCGCCATGCCGCCGCCATCGCCGGTGCAGGTGTGGGCGGAAGTGGCCGAGAAATAGGCGCGGCCATAGCCGCCGGTTGCCAGCACCACCGTCTTGGCCGAGAAACGGTGGATAGTGCCGTCATCAAGGTTCCAGGCAACAACACCCGTGCAGGTGCCGTCCTCGTCCATGATCAGATCAAGCGCGAAATACTCGATGAAAAATTGCGCATTGTGCTTGAGTGACTGGCCGTAAAGGGTGTGCAAAATCGCATGGCCGGTGCGGTCCGCCGCCGCGCAAGTGCGCTGCACGGGCGGGCCGTCGCCGTAATTCTGCATGTGCCCGCCGAACGGGCGCTGGTAAATCTTGCCCTCTTCGGTGCGCGAAAACGGCACGCCGTAATGCTCAAGCTCGTAAACCGCAGCCGGGGCCTCGCGCGCCAGATATTCCATCGCATCGGTATCGCCGAGCCAATCCGACCCCTTGACGGTGTCGAACATGTGCCACTGCCACGAATCCGGCCCCATGTTGGAGAGCGAGGCGGCGATGCCGCCCTGCGCCGCAACCGTGTGCGAGCGGGTCGGGAACACCTTGGTGATGCAGGCGGTTTTCAGGCCCTGCTCGGCCATGCCGAGAGTGGCGCGCAGGCCCGATCCGCCAGCGCCGACCACGACCACGTCAAACTTGTGGTCAACATAGGTATATGTGCTTTTGGCCATCGCGGCTCAGGCTCCGAAACTGATCTTGAGAATGGCAAACACGGCGCAAAGACCTATGGCAGCCGTGAAAACCGTGTTGAGAAACAGGCAGATGATCTTGGCACCCTCGCCATGCACATAGTCTTCGATCACCACCTGCATGCCGAGCCGCATGTGAATGAGCGCCGACGCCAGAACCGCAATCAGCGCCATCGCCGTGACGGGATGCGACACGGCAGCGATCACCTCGGCTTGGGTCGCGCCATTGAGCGAAACAATGAAGCCGATGAAAAACAGCAACAGCGGAATGTTGGCCAGCGCCGTCATGCGTTGACGCCAGAAATGGGTGGTGCCTTCCTTGGCCGAGCCATAGCCACGGACACGTTTGGCAGGAGTTCTGAAATCAGTCATGACGCTCTCCTCACCGCACCGCGTAGCCGACGATCCAGATCAGGACCGTCAAAATGATTGAGCCGCCAAGATTGGCCCAAGCAAGCTTGGTCGCCATATCCTTGTCGAACAGGCGGCCCGTGTCCCAGATCAGATGGCGGATGCCGCCAAGCATGTGATGCATCAAGGCGAAGGTGAAGCCGAACAAGATCAGTCGGCCGAACCAAGAGCCCATGAAGGTCTGCACAAAATCAAAGTAGTTTTCACTCGTCGCCGCGGCAATCAGCCACCAAGCGACAAGAATGGTGCCAAAGTAAAGCGCCACACCGGTGAGGCGGTGTGCGATCGACATGACCATGGTCGGGATCGGCTTGTAGATCGACAGATGCGGCGAGAGCGGCCGGTTGCCCTTGATTTGCGACGACATATTGTCCCTCTTGACCCCGGTGAGCGTGTCATGGCGGAACAATGCCGCCACAAGTCTCAAAAGGGGTTTTGCAGTGCTGCACACTGTCGGTCAATAGCTAGAAAGATGAAGTCGAATATCAACCGATTTAACGCGCGGTCGAAACGTCGCATGCAACAGTTTCCAAGAGACTGACCCAAAATTCAGTTTGGCAAGTCAAATGGAGTGGTTTTCGAGAACCGGAGCAGAGCGTACTTCTGGGTACGTGAGCACCGGAAGCGCAGAAAGCCGCTTCAGTTGGCCGTCAAAGTGGATTTTCGGTCAGGCTCTATCGCCTGCATTCCAGTGGCGGCTTGCCTGTGTCCATGAACAAGGCATTCCGTCCGTCAAAAACCAGCGCCACCTGTCCGGCGGAAAAACGCGAAGACGATCCGGCCTCCACTGTCGGGAGGTCCATCGTTGAGCCATCGCCACGCGTGACCGTAACAAGGTTGCCCTTGTTGACAATGCCCAAAGCCTCACCGCCATCGCAGGTGTAACGCGACTGCGGCGGCAGTTTGAATGTGTCCGGTTCAAGCCCGGTTGTGGCGACAGACTGGCAGGCGGAGAGCGCTGCAGGCAGAATAAGGGCGAATCGGAAATGTTTCATACCACTGTGAATAATGACCGCCGGAATGCTTGGCAATGAAGCGGTGGGGAATCCATGTCTACAACGGTTTTTCCGGATGCGGCGAGCCGTCATAGGCACCCCAGACGGACTGGTCAAAATTGATTGCAGAGCCCGTCATCAGACCGGACTCGTCCGACGCCAGATAGGCGCAGGCACGCGCCACTTCCTGCGGGTCAACCAGCCGCCCGAACGGCTGTGCGGCAGCGGCCTTTTCCAGCCAGTCCGGATCGGCGTTGTGATATTCGCGCTGGATGCGGTCTTCGCCCTCTGATGACATCCAGCCGATGTTGAGTTGGTTGACGCGGATACGGTTGCGCAGGAGCGCATAGGCGGTGTTGCGCGTCATTGTTTCGAGTGCGCCCTTGGACGAACAATAGGCGGCAATGAACGGCTGGCCACCCATCGCGGACATCGAGCCGATGTTGACAATCGACCCTTCGGTCTTTTCACGCCGCATCAGCTTGACGCTCTCCTGCATCAGAAAGAACGGCGCACGCACATTGACCGCGAACATCTGGTCGAAGAGTTCCGGCGACGTGTCGAGAATGGTGCCACGATCAGTGATCGCGGCGGCATTGATGAGAATGTCCACCTTGCCGAATACGCGGTCGCAAACGCCAACCACGTTGCGGCAATCGGCAATTGTGCCAAGATCAGCCTGAACAAAGATGGTCTCGACACCGGTCTGTTCTTTGATCGCTTTGGCAACTGCGATCCCCTTGTCCGCATTGCGCCCGCAGATCACCAGCCCGGCAGCGCCACGCTGCGCAAAAAGTGTTGCTATCGCCGCACCAAGCCCCTGCGTGCTGCCGGTGACAATGGCGATTTTTCCATCCAATTGAGCCATCATGTTTCTCCTGAAGGTTTGTGTTTGCCGCCATTTTTGGCGTGCCTGGATCAAAATTCAACCTCGGCGCTGCCCCTCATCCGGCCCGCTGGGCCACCTTCTCCCCGCAAGTGGCGGGGAGAAGGGGAATATGACCCTTTGCGACTATCGTCCTTCTCCCCGCCGCTTGCGGGGCGAAGGTGGCGCGAAGCGCCGGATGAGGGGCAGCGCCGAGGGTCGAAAAATGTCTGCACCCCACACTATGACAGCTTCTTCGCCGCCTGCACATCAAGCGCGTGCCCGAATTTCTCGCCGGACCATCCTCCATCGAGCGCCTCATGAAACAAAAGCGCCTGACTCTTGGGCGCAAGCCCGCCAAGCGGCGGGTCGCGGTCAAGGTTGGTCGGGAACGGATAGCCTTCAGCGCATGAGGCGATGGCAGCTGCGATCTGGCCTGCGCTCATAACAGATTTCGATTTGACCAGCACCGGATAGAGTGCCTTGGACATCGCCACACGGTCAATGGTCTCCATGGCCCGGCCGTAAGCGGACGAAACCTGGAACAAATTGACCATGCGCTTGACATCTGCCGACCGGTTGGTCCCGGCGGCATGGAACAGCGCTGGCGAGAAGAACAGCATGTCGCCCTTTTCCAGTGGCAGCTGGACGTGATGCTCGAGGAAAAAGTCGCGGAACTCCGCGCGGCCTGTAGCCAGATATCCGGCGTCATACATCTGGCTGTACGGCAACAGCAAGGTCGGCCCCGTCTCCATCGGCGCATCGACATGGGCAATGGCACCTTGCAACGTCAACGTCGGTGAGAACAGGTGCACGGCACGGCGATAGCGCGCGACATCGTCGGCTGACTGAAAACCCAGATGGTAATCCCGGTGCGGCGACTGCGCCGCGCCGCCCGGATTGACGACATTCAGCTGCGCCGTCATCTGGTAAAATGGTCCAAGCCAAGCCTCGCTGACCAGCGCCAGCATCTCGTTTGCATAATAGTGTGCGAAATTCTCCGGGTCTTTCAGGCAATGCTTTTCGAGCGAGTTCCAAACCCGGTCATTGGCACCCGGCTTGGCAAAATGGTCGCCGCCGCCGGAGTTGGTGCGATGCTGCTCTGCAATGATCTCGCGGAAGATGTCACTGGCGCGGTCAATCATCGCCAGATCCGTCTCGGCATGCTTCAGCACAATCACGCCCGGTCCGTCGCCAAGCGCATCTGCCCATTCGGCCATCACCGCCTTGCGCACTTGCGGATCCGTGATCGCGGACCGGATGGCGTGGCAATCGTAAATCAGAACGTTTTTCCGAGCGTCCACAGCAAACGGATAGTCTGCCCGGTTGACGCTCCGGCTTGTCAGAGCGGCAAGATCGGCGATATCGCATTCATCGGCTTTCAGAAAAATTTTCGCGGTGCGGCGCACAGATGCATTGTCGGTTTTCATGGCCATTCCTCCGATGGGTAAATTGTGCGCAAAGCTTAACCCGACTGCGCGCATCTGCTACTGCCCAAGTCCATCATAAATCCATCAGGACCACCAGCATGCCGCATCGCTTTCTCGTCAAGGACATCGCCTTTCAGGCAGGCCTCAGCACGGCAACAGTTGACCGCGTCTTGAACGGCAGGATGGGTGTGCGCGGCCAGACCGCCGTGCGTGTCGACGCTGCAGTTCGGGAATTGGAGCGACAGGAAAGCAATCTGGCACGCAGCGGCAAGACGTCGGTGATCGACGTGGTCATCGAAGCACCCGAGCGGTTTTCGAGCGAAGTTCGAACAGCTTTCGAGCGCGAGGCAGGCACCTTTTATCCGGAAATGTTCCGCATTCGCTTCCAAAGCGCCGAGGTCATTGCGGAGGATGATTTCATCAAATTTCTCGACCGCATCCGGCTGCGCGGCAGCGCCGGTGTCGTGGTCAAGGCGCGCGATACGGTGGGCATTGTTAATGCTGTGCGCAAGCTTGTGGCCGCCGGAATTCCCGTGGTTACACTCGTCACAGACCTGCCCGGTTCAAACCGTCTGGCCTACACCGGCATGAATAACAAAGCGGCAGGTGCAACCGCCGCATTTCTGATCGCGCAGACGATTGGCAACGCTGGAGGCCGGGTGCTGGCAACCTTGTCATCATCAAATTTCCACGGTGAGGAGCAGCGCGTCGATGGCTTCCGTGCGACAATGGCCAAAATAGCTCCGCATGTCTTGGTAACGGATATTTCTGAAGGGTTTGGCAGAGATGTCGCCACCGGCGAACTGGTAGGCAAAGCGCTTGTGCGTGAACCGGATATCTGCGCCGTCTATTCGGCAGGCGGTGGCAACCGGTCGATCTTGCAGGCTTTCGACCATGCCAACCGGAAGTGCCGCGTGTTTGTCGCGCACGATCTTGACGCCGACAACCGCAGCCTCTTGGCCGAAGAACGGATCAACTACGTGCTTCATCACGACTTGCGGCTGGATGTCCGCACAATTTACCGGCATCTAATGGGTCGCAATCACAGAACGGGCACGACAGACGCAGCGCTTTCGCAGATCGTCGTGGTCACGCCGTTCAACATGACCGGCGGCGGTGAACCAACCTGACATGACCGATATGGAAACCGCGTGCAGAGACGGTGGCTACTATGAGGAAAAGAACCCGCGGCCGGCATCATCGCGACGCAACTGCTCAACGAGAAAATTGACGCTGAAGACAAGTCACCCTGAATTGACAATTTCTTGCAGGCCCTTCGTCAGCAATCCCACGCAACACCGGGCTTTCTTCACGGACGCAACGCCGCCAACGTGACGGAAGGATTGAAGTGTGTTCTGATATTTCGGTGCGATACCGGAACCATGACCATGTCTGACGCGCTGAACAACAAACCTGAAGAGACGCTCGACCCTGATGACTGGGAGGCTGCGAGAATACTTGCACACCGGGTCGTGGATGATGCCATTGCGCACTTGAGTGATGTTCGCCAGCGTCCCGTCTGGCAGGACATGCCCGCACATGTCCGCGCGGCATACCTGACACCGGTCCCGGATCAGCCGACGCCGCTCGAAAATGTCTATGACCATTTGACCGAGAACCTGATGCCTTACCCGATGGGCAACATCCATCCGCGCTTCTGGGGCTGGTATATGGGCGCGGGGAATTTCACCGGTGCGTTGGCCGATTTCCTCGCTGCCATCGAAGGCTCCAATCTTGGCGGCGGCAACACTGCGGCAGCGCAGCTTGACCGGCAAGTGGTCAATTGGCTGAAGGAGATGATGGGCTTTCCGGCCAGCGCCAGCGGCACGCTGACGTCTGGCGGCTCCATGGCCAACATGATCGGGCTGACGGTTGCGCGCAATGCGATGGCGGGTGTCGATGTGCGCATTGAAGGCGTGACCAATCTGCCGCAGCCACTGCGCTATTATGCCTCCGATCAAGTCCACAGCTGCCACCAGAAAGCGATGGAAACACTCGGACTTGGCAGCCGGGCCTTGAGATTGGTGCCGTCAGATCAGAATTTTCGCATGGATGTCGCGGCATTGGAGGCAATGATCATAGAAGACCGCGCCGCAGGTCTGCGCCCGGCCTGCGTGATCGCCACGGCAGGCACAACCAACACCGGTTCGATTGATGATTTGAAAGCCATCGGAGCACTGTGCCGCCGCGAAGGGCTATGGTTCCACATCGACGGCTGTATCGGCGCATTGATAAAGATCGCACCAGCACACAGCTTTTTGGTCGACGGCATCGAGACTGCGGATTCATTGGCACTTGATCCGCACAAGTGGCTGCATACACCCTTTGAAGCAGGTTGCGCCCTGGTGCGGGACCGCAAGCTGCATTTCTCAACATTCGCCTTGCACGGCGACTATCTGGAAGAAAAGCCGCGCGGCGTGGCAGCGGGAGAATATTTGTTTGACTATGGATTCGAACTGTCGCGCGGCTTCAAGGCACTTAAAATCTGGATGTCGTTGAAAGAGCAAGGTGTTGCCAAGTTCGGGCGCCTGATTGACCAGAATATCGCCCAAGGCACGTATCTGACTGCCTTGATCGCGCGCGAACCAAAGCTTGAGCAGATGGCTCCGACCGTCATCAATGTCGTCTGTTTCCGCTATCGTGTCGAAGGCGCGGACGAGACGGCGCACAAGGCGCTGAACAGCGAAATCATGCTGCGCATGCAGGAAGAGGGCACCGCTGTCATCACCGACACGACAATCCACGGCCGCCATTGCCTGCGCGCGGCGGTCAACAATCACCGCACGAAGCGTGAGGATTTGGATTTGCTGGTGAGCGAAGTCACACGGCGGGGGCTGGAACTTGCGGGTGGATAGAGGAAGATGGATAGTTTGATGATTATCCGACCAGACCCTTATATCCACCACCCCGCCCTGCGCGGCAAAATCGCCGATCCGCACATCGGATTTTATCCGTCCCGACATGACGCGGGAAGAGCAGGTCAGCTACATCGCCACCGGCAAAGGCTTCCCCGGCACGAGCTTGCAATATGTCGAAAACATTGCCGAGCATTTTGCCGCGCTGGGGATTGTGGACAGCGAGGTGGTGGAATTGCTGGCGGGCGCACGGAAATATGCGTCGCGGTGAGCGGGCAACGCGAATTGAGATTGCGCTGAGGTTTCCAGGACAAACCAATTTGAATGCCCCAAGATGCGGCCCAGTCCACGGCGCTCTTTTGCTGGAACCATTTGTCATCTCAGCCGTTGTTTGCAGCTGTTCATTCGATATGCTGACCAAACTATATTTCACCGGTCTCCTGGAAAACAAATATGAAAAGCGCCCTCGCCTGCTGGATGGAAAAGTCGCGCTTGCAAGCCGGGATCGGCGCGGCAGCACTGAGCCTGGTTGCGGCGACACCCGCGATCGCCCACGTCAAATGGTTCGCACCATTCATTGTCGGAGCAAAGCCGCAGCCTGTGGTGAACACGCTGGAAAATCCCTGGTTCTGGACGGGCATCGCGCTCGTGCTGGTATTCCTGATCGCCACGCGCCTTGTCGAGAACTCCTCTTTCGGCGAAAATGCGATGAAAATCATGGACCGCGCCACCGATCCGCTCTGGCTGCGGCTGGATGATTTCGTGCGCTGTGTCATCGGCGGGTTTTTCATCGCGATCTTTGCGGTCGGCGGCGTCTATCTGACGCCGGACTTGAAAACCTCGTCCGAGTGGGTGTCCTGGGCGCAGCTGCTGATCGCGGTCGGCGTGTTCTGGCGTTGGACCATGCCGCTGTCGGCGGCGGGCATTATCGGCCTTTGGCTTCTGGCCATGCGGGATTATGATCTTTTCCACCTGCTCGACTACTTATCACTCGGCGTTGGCGTGGCGGCCTATCTCGTGCTCGCCGCCTCCGACAATCCGGAATGGCGCAAGCACCGTTTTGAAGTTCTGCGCTGGGCAGTGGCAATCGCGCTGATGTGGTCGAGCCTGGAAAAGTTCGCCTATCCAGACTGGTTCTACCCGGTAGTGGCAGAAAAGCCGTTCCTGACTTTCGGCATGCCGCGAGATGTGTTCATTCCGATGGCGGGCGTTGCGGAATTCACCATGGGCTTCGGTCTTCTGGCGACGCCGCTCGTGCGGCGCTTGTCCGCGCTCGCGCTGCTCATCATCTTCAATGCGGCGGTCTATCCATTCGGCCGCGTTGATCTGGTGGGCCACGCGCTTGTCATGATGATGATCATCGCCATCGCCGTCGATCAGACAAGGGATCTGCATTTTCTTAACGCCGTCCGACGCCATATCACCCTGCTGCCGGTGTCGCTGGCCGGATTTCTGGTGGTTTTTGTGACCGGCTACTGGGGCCTGCACGCCACATTTTACGGCCTTGAAGGCGCTCCGGCGGCGCAGCCAATGAGCACGCACAGCGCAGACCCAGACAACCCGCATGTGACGAGCGAGTAGGATGGCGCGTGCGAAGAACGCTCTGAAATGGAGGTTACGCAGTGCTGAAATTCAGCATTGCCGGAATCCAAAGATCAAGCCTCACACGAACAGTGCTCGCGCTGCAACACCGCAATTATGGCCGTCATCGTCTGACAATCAGCTGCCAAAGCATGGCGCTGCGCCGGTTGAACATGCGTCGGTCTCGATACAGTCTGCAAGCTTTAATCCGCATAACGAGGCACCACGCGTCTGCACGGCTCCTGCCACTGCAAAAGTGTGACTTCAGCGTCGAGTCCGCGCACCCTTACCCGTCCATCCTTTGCTGCTGCAAAATTTGCGCAAAGACCGCAGGCGCGGGCGGCTATTCCATCAATCTTGGCGCTGATTTTTCACACTCGACGTTTCAGGCCAAGAGAATATCCGCGTGTACCGCGCGCGGCTTGCTGGCACGGAATCCGGCGAAGAATCGCAGAGTCCCGGCGAGCGCAGCTTTTGCGTCTATTGCGGCAGCGCTCTCTGGCTTCGGAATCCGCGCTGGCCCGGTCTCGTCCACTCGCACGCCTGTGCCATCGACACCGAACTTCCCGTGCCGCCGCAGCGGACGCGCCTGATGTTGGGGAGCAAGGCGGATGGGTTCAGCCGGAGATCAGAGATGGGGCCAAAGTGTTTGACTTGTTCCCAGGGGAAAGCATCGCCGAGTGGCATGAGCGGCCGGGGTTCTAAAAACCTTGACCTGCAGACAAGTCAAAAGCTGCTTGCGTCAAAACGGCGTCATCTCACTCCCACTCGCGGATATCAACAAAATGACCGGCAATCGCCGCTGCTGCCGCCATCGCGGGCGAAACCAGATGTGTGCGGCCTTTGAAGCCTTGACGGCCTTCAAAATTGCGGTTGGATGTCGAGGCGCATCGCTCACCCGGCTTGAGGCGGTCATCGTTCATCGCAAGGCACATCGAACAGCCCGGTTCGCGCCAGTCAAAGCCTGCCGCCTTGAAAATGGCGTCGAGGCCTTCGGCTTCCGCCATTTCCTTTACGAGACCGGAACCAGGCACGATCATCGCAGACACGGTTGAAGCGACGGTCTTGCCTTCGACAACCTTGGCGACCTCGCGCAAATCTTCGATGCGGCCATTGGTGCACGAGCCGATGAATACCCGGTCAAGCGCAATATCGGTCATCCTGGTGCCGGGCTTCAGGCCCATATAATCAAGCGCGCGCCACTTGGAGGTGCGTTTGTTTTCGTCTTGAATCTCATCAGGATTGGGCACCGCACCCATGACCGAGATGACATCTTCAGGTGAAGAGCCCCACGACACGATTGGCGGCAGCATGGCCGCATCAAGCACCACGACCTTGTCGAAATGCGCGCCTTCGTCAGTGTAAAGCGTTTTCCAATAGTCCAGCGCCATATCGAAAGCAGCGCCCTTCGGCGCGCGCGGCTTGTCCTTGATGTACGCAAATGTTTTTTCGTCCGGCGCGATCAGGCCGGCGCGTGCGCCGCCCTCGATGGTCATGTTGCAGACCGTCATACGCCCTTCCATTGAGAGGGCGCGGATCGCTTCGCCTGCAAATTCGATGACATGGCCGTTGCCGCCTGCTGTTCCGATTTCGCCGATGATGGCAAGGATGATGTCCTTGGCTGTGACATGCGGCGGCAACTGGCCGTCCACGCGCACCAGCATGTTCTTTGCCTTCTTCTGGATCAGCGTCTGGGTGGCGAGAACATGCTCGACTTCCGACGTGCCGATGCCGTGCGCCAGAGCGCCGAACGCGCCATGGGTGGACGTATGGCTGTCACCGCACACGATCGTCATGCCCGGCAAGGTGAAACCTTGCTCCGGCCCCACGATGTGGACAATGCCCTGACGAATGTCGTTTTGGTCGAAATACTCGACCTTGAAATCAGCGGCATTCTGCGCCAGCGCCTCGACCTGAATGCGGCTTTCCTCATTCTTGATGCCAAGCTTGCGGTCCGGCGAGGTTGGCACATTGTGATCGACAACAGCCAGCGTCTTCTCCGGGTGCCGGACCTGACGGTGGGCAAGGCGCAGCGCCTCGAACGCCTGCGGGCTTGTCACCTCATGAACCAGATGGCGGTCAATATACAGAAGGCAGGTGCCGTCTTCTTGGCGGTCGACCACATGATCGGCAAAAATCTTGTCATAGAGCGTTCTAGGGGCAGAAGTCATCGTGCTATTCTCTTTAAATTGGTCAATCAAACGGATCAGAAACGCCGCGCGGGCGGCTGGCCAATCTCAGCCGACGCGGCAGGTCAGAGCACCGGAAAGACGGGCAAAAAACCGTCCCGGCAGGCGCTTGTGATCCTGCAGGACAATCGCCTTTTCGCAGGCCGACTTGTCAGTTTTGCCGTGTTTTTGCATCATCATGGGCTCTTATCAGGATTTCGCCAAACCGGCAATCACATTGGCGGCTGCGGTGCAAAGGACAGGCGTCAGTGGCCGAAACAAGAAAGAATCCGCTTTTCGCTGCATTGCAACAGGTGTATACACCCGCCACTTGAAAGGCCTGAGACAGATCATAACCCGGCCATCGCGGCTCAATACTTCGCTGCAACAAAGCTGAAAAATCCATCATGAATCAACAAGATATGCGTGCCGGAACTGAAAACGGCGCGGAAAACGGCGGCTCGCAGTCTCACAAGTCAAGAGGCCCGTTCATTGGACTCGCCGTTGGCTCGATCGGCGTCGTCTACGGCGACATCGGCACCAGCCCGCTCTATGCGGTGCGCGAATCGCTGCACCATGCCGCGGGCGACGGCATCACGCGCGGCGAAGTCATCGGCGTGATCTCGCTGATGCTTTGGGCGCTTATCCTTGTGGTAACGCTGAAATATGTGGTTTTGATCATGCGCGCCGACAACCAGGGCGAAGGCGGCACGCTGTCGCTGATGGCGCTGGCGCAAAAGGTCATGGGCCGAGGCATGAACATGGCGTTTTTCCTCGGTGTCGCCGGGGCCGCGCTGTTTTATGGCGACGCCGTGATCACACCGGCAGTTTCGGTTTTGTCAGCAGTGGAAGGCTTTGCCGTGGTTCTGCCTGGAACAGAGCGGTTCGTTCTGCCTGTCGCAATTTTGATCATTGTGCTGTTGTTCACGGTGCAAAGCCGCGGGACCGCCAAGGTCGCTGCATTTTTCGGCCCCATCATGGTGTTGTGGTTTGCCACTCTCGGCGCGCTGGGAATTTATCACATCGCCGACGACCCGGAGATTTTCAAGGCGTTCAACCCGTTTGAGGCGGCATGGTTTTTGGCCAATCACGGCATGGTTGGGCTCGTGGTACTCGGGTCTGTATTCCTTTGCGTCACAGGTGCGGAAGCGCTGTATGCCGACATGGGCCATTTCGGCCGTTCGCCGATCCGCTGGGCGTGGATGGTGTATGTGTTTCCGATGTTGGCGCTGAACTATCTTGGCCAAGGCGCAATGATCCTTGGCAATCCGGCAACAGCAGCAAACCCGTTCTTCCTGATGGCACCGGAATGGGCCTCCATTCCGCTTGTTGTACTGTCTTGTGTTGCTGCTGTGATTGCCTCGCAAGCTGTTATCACCGGCGCTTTCTCGCTGACATCGCAAGCGGTGCAGCTGGGCATCCTGCCACGCCTTGAAATCCGCCACACATCGGAGCAACTGGCCGGGCAGATTTATCTTCCCAAGGTCAACCGCCTGCTGTTCGCCGGCGTGATTGCGCTGATCGTGTTGTTTCAGACCTCGTCGTCGCTGGCATCAGCCTATGGCATTGCCGTCACCGGCGCGATGCTGGCGGACGCCGGGTTGATGATCCTGGTCATCTGGAAGGTCTGGAAATGGGGCTTGGGCTGGGCACTTGCCATCATGATGCCGCTGATCATGATTGATCTGGCATTCTTTGGCGCAAATCTTCTCAAACTGTTCGATGGCGCAGCATTGCCACTGGCATTCGGCCTGTTCCTGATGGTGGTGATGTGGACGTGGGTGCGCGGTAGCGGCATCATCTCGGACAAGTCCCGGCGCGAAAGCGTGCCGCTTGCTGACCTGACCAAGATGCTTGCCAAGAAACCCCCGCAAAGGGTGCTGGGAACAGCCGTGTTCCTGACCGCCGATCCGGAAACAGCACCAACAGCGCTGATGCACAATCTGAAGCACAACCACGTTCTGCACAACACCAACATATTGCTGACGATCAAGACAGCGTCTGTTCCTTACGTGCCGGAGAATGAACAGATTTCCGTTGAAACGCTGTCCGACGATTTCCGGCGCATCATCGCCAATCTCGGCTACATGCAGTCGCCGCGCATTCCCCATTTGCTGGCTGCCGCGCGGCGCAAGGGATGCGAGTTTGAACTGATGCAGACATCCTTCTTCCTTGGCCGAAGGACGATCAAGGCATCCGCGCAATCGGGCATGCCGCTGTGGCAGGACGGGCTCTACATCGCGCTGGCAAAATCAGCGGCAAACGCAACGGACTTCTTTCATATTCCGTATAACCGGGTGGTGGAGATGGGCAGCCAGGTTACGGTTTGAGGTTTATCGCTCGTCAGCCCTCCTCATCCGCTGCTCCAGCCGCCGCAACGCCAGTGACAGGCTGACTGTCATCACCAGATAGATATAGGCGACAATCGAGTAGGTCTCGAAAAACCGGAACGAGCCCGACGCATAGACCTTGCCGAGCTGCGTGATATCGGAAACGCCGAGCACCGAGACGAGCGAGGAATCCTTCACCATCGCAATGAAATCATTGCCGAGCGGTGGCAGGATGGTGCGGAAGGCTTGCGGAAACACCACATGGCGGAACCGCGGCCAGCCGGACAGTCCCAGCGCCTTGGCCGCCTCGATCTGGCCCTTGTCAACCGCCTGAATGCCTGCACGAAACACTTCAGACAAAAACGCCGAGTAGCCGATCATCAGCGCAATGATCGCCCGCCACAAAAGCGAAAAATCGCGGATGCCCATCGGTCCGAGCAGGCCAATGGATTGCAGCGGTGCCGTGATGAAATTCCAGAACGCGACAAAGGCCGGTGCGCCGACAAACGCGATGTAGAACAACAGCACCAGCATCGGAATGCCGCGGATAATCTCAACGTAAAAGCGCGCGATCTGCCGCAGCGCCTTGAACCGCGACAGCCCCATCATCGCAAGGCCAAGGCCCATCATGCAAGCGAGCGAAAAGCCGACAGCTGTGACAAACAATGTTGTGCGGATGCCTTTGACCAGCGTGGTGAAGACCTGCGTGTAGATGCCGTTGGCGGCAATCAGTATGCCAACGGCAACAGCAAGCCCGGCGGCCGCTGCCAGCCACCAGGGAAAATCGTCGTTTCTGTCAGAAGCTGTTCCCGCCATCAGGCAATCCGGCGGCATCAGCCGCCGGAAACCGCCTTACTCGCCGAACTTGTAATCAACGAACCATTTCTTGTTGAGCGCATCCAGCGTGCCATCTGCCTTCATCGCGGCAACGGCGGCATTGACCGGGGCGACCAGATCAGACCCCTTGGTAAAGATGAAGCCGAAATCTTCGGTGCCCAGCGGCCCGCCAATCAGCTTGAGGCCACCGTTCGACGCATCAACATAGCCTTTGCCTGCAGTTCCATCAGTCAGCACGGTGTCCACATCACCTGCTTTCAGCGCCTGAACGGTAGCACCAAAGGTCTCAAACAACTTGATGCGCGGATTGTCTTCCTTGCCATCGAGCACTTCGTAAACCGCTGTGTAAAACGGCGTGGTGCCAGCCTGCGCACCGACCAGACCTTCCGTGAACGCGCCAAATGTCTTGGCGTCCGTAAAGCGGCTCTCATCGCCGCGCACCAGCATGAATTGTTCCGAGCGCATGTAGGCGTCTGAAAAGTCTACCTTTTCTTTGCGTTCGTCCTTGATCGTGATGCCGGTCATGCCGATGTTGTACTGGCCGTCTGAAACCGCCTGGATCATCGCGTCCCAGGAGGTGTTCTGGTATTTGATCTTGAAATTCAGCCGCTTGGCGATTTCGTTCATCGCATCATATTCCCAGCCGATCTGCGTTCCCGTCTTCGGATCGACAAATTGCAGCGGCGGATAGGCATTCTCGGTGACAATCACCACTTCCTTGCCGCCAAGATCGGGCAGCGCCTGGGCAAAGGACGGTGCAGCGGCAGCAAGCGTTGCGCCCGCGACGAGAGACAGCAGCAAACGACGGTCGATCATGTTTCACTCCATACCAAAAGAGCCGGTTTTGTCCGGCTGGTCAATTTTCATGAAACTGTCACGGATTGGCGGGGTTGCGCAAGAGAAAGACGTTTCAATAATCACGCCGATTGGAAAACGATGGCAACAGATACAAATCCAAAAGGGCGCAACCAGCGCGCCCTTCCGGAAAATCGGGTAGCCCGGGCCTTACTCGGCGGCAGGAGCGGTCTTTGCTGCGCTTTTGACTTCTGTCTTTGGCTCAGTCTTGGCCTCAACCTTGCGCGGGTCCTTGCGCTCGACAATACGGGCCGACTTGCCGGTGCGGCCGCGCAGGTAGTAGAGCTTGGCGCGGCGGACGCGGCCGCGGCGGACCACTTCAACGCCTTCAACCAGCGGCGAGTAAACCGGGAAAACGCGCTCGACACCTTCGCCGTAAGACAGTTTGCGCACAGTAAAGCTTTCGTCGATGCCGGCACCGGAACGGGCGATGCAAACGCCTTCATAGACCTGTGTACGCGAACGCTCGCCTTCCTTGACCTTGACGGCAACACGGACGGTATCGCCCGGCTGGAAGGCGGGAAGCTTGCGGATGGCTTCGATCTTGGCGGCTTGCTCGGCATTGAGCTGCTGAATAATATTCATCGGTGTCACTCTTTCTTGTTTCAGAATGCCAGAGCGTCCTCACTCGAAATCCTGCCATGCAGGATGTCTATGCTTTTGACAAAAGCAGGGGCGACTTCGCAGTCTATTGATTAATCCGAAGTCCGGCCCTGTATTCAGAATCCGGTTTCGCGCGGGTCGTTACACGATGAATTGGCAATTGTCACGGGGGCGGCCCTAATTTTTGTTCTTCACAGCCTTTTCGAGCAAATCCGGACGCCTGGCCTTGGTCAGTTCCAGTGATTGAGCGTGCCGCCATTCAGCGATCTTCTTGTGATTGCCAGACATCAACACATCTGGAATTGGCAACTCTTCAAATT
Organism: Phyllobacteriaceae bacterium; assembly: GCA_031422915.1. Lineage (GTDB taxonomy): Bacteria > Pseudomonadota > Alphaproteobacteria > Rhizobiales > Rhizobiaceae > JANMEX01. Next base: position 17,938 of record JANPEK010000024.1, read on the forward strand.
CCGAAGGCCGCGTATAATGCGGATGCTCAAGCAGACCGCCCTCAAAGCTCTCATTGGCTCCGGAAACTTCGTTGCCCATGACGCCGGGAAGAAGCCGCACAACTGCATCCAGAAGAACAAGCGCTGCCGGTTCTCCGCCGGACAGCACATAGTCGCCGATGGAAATTTCTTCCAACTTCCGCGCCGCGACAACCCGTTCATCCACGCCCTCAAACCGGCCACACAGGATCACTGCGCCTGAACCTGAAGCCAGTTGCCGGGCCCGCTCTTGTGTCAGCGGCTTGCCGCGCGGCGACATCAGGATGCGGGGACGCTGGTCATCAGGCAAACACACCGCATCAACCGCCCGCGCCACGACATCGGCCCGCAGCACCATGCCTGCGCCGCCGCCGGACGGCGTGTCATCGACATTGCGGTGTTTGCCTGCTGCAAAATCGCGGATTTGCACGGTTTCAAGTTGCCAAAGTCCATCCGCCAAGGCGCGTCCTGACAGGGACACACCAAGATGGCCCGGAAACATCTCCGGATAAAGCGTCAGGACAGTTGCCTTGAATATCACCGGTTGCCGCCTGCGTCTTTCGGCCCGCGTGGCCGGTCAATGGCTTCCGCATGCGACCGGTGGGCCAGCGCCTCATAATCGTCATCATCGACAAGCCCCGCAGCAAGCGCGTTGACCGTGATGATCCTGGTGTCGAAATTGATGTCAGGAACAGCGGCTTTGGTGAAGGGGATGGCAACAGAGTGACCGCGATGCTTCGACACCTCAAGAATGTCCCCCGCACCAAAATTCAGCACGGCAGTCACCTTGCCATGGTCGTGGCCGTCCTCGTCCTTCACGGCAAGACCGATCAGATCGGAGTGGAGAAAATCATCTTGAGCCGTGACCTGATTGCCCAGCGCCGCCCGGTCGACGAACAGCTCGGTGCCGGTCAACGCCTCGGCGGCGCTCCGGTCATTGATCCCGGCAAACCGTGTGATGACAACTTCCTTGGATGGCCGCGTTTCCAAAACCTCGTAAGCGCGGCCAGATGCGTCATAGAGTTTGCCGTAGCCGGCAAAGCCATCGGGCGTCTGCGTATGGCTCTTGACCCGCACTTCGCCCTTCAACCCCTGAGCTGCGCCGATAATGGCAAGGAGGACGGGATTGGCTGGTTTCAAGACACTGGCTCCGTACTGGCTTCAAATAGGGCTCTATTGCACTTGTAACATGGCGCGCGAATTGAATAAACGACGCAAAAGCATCAATTCCAATGTGAAAATCGTGTAGCGATATCCTCTTTCAATCGTCGAACCGGAGCCCTTCTTCACCGCTTGCTAACCTTGCCGCGGGAAGATGGTTATCCCTTTCAAGACTGGCACAGTGCACATGGCGCGACCTGAATTCATCGTCCACGCCTCCGCCGACCTGCTCGCGGCTCGCGCTGCATGGCTTGATCTGTTGCAAAATGGCAAGCGGTACTCACTGCTGACTGTTGACGCTTATGAGCGCGACACACGGCAGTTCTTTGATTTTCTTGTCCACCATCTCGGCAAACTGCCAACGATCAAGGATCTTGAAACACTCAAGCCCGTCACATTCCGCTCCTTCCTCGCCAAGCGCCGCAATGATGGCGCGGGCGTGCGCACGCTCGGTCGCGGGCTTGCCGCCATCCGCTCGTTTCTGAAGCATCTTGAGCGCGAGGGGCTGGTCAATGCCGCCGGTTCGCGCGCCGTTCGTGCGCCCAAACAGCCGAAATCATTGCCGAAACCGCTGCAAATCAATCAGGCGCTGGCAGTCGCGTCCGGCCTTGGAGATAGGGCGGAAGAGCCGTGGATAGCCGCCCGAAACGCTGCGGTGCTGACACTGCTCTATGGCTGCGGCCTGCGCATTTCAGAGGCGCTGGGCCTGATACCGGCACAACTCTCCGGCCAGACCAAAACCTTGCGCATCACCGGCAAGGGCGGCAAAGAGCGCATCGTGCCGTTGCTGCCCGCCGTGCACGAGGCAATCGCAAAATATCAATCCCTGTGTCCAATGCACCTGCCGCCAAACGAACCGATGTTTCGCGGCGCGCGCGGCGGGCCGCTCTTGGCTGCCATCATCCAGAGGGAAATGGTGCGGCTGCGCGGCGCGCTCGGCCTGCCGGACTCGGCCACCCCGCATGCGCTGCGCCATTCCTTTGCCACGCACCTCTTGGCCGGCGGTGGCGACTTGCGGTCGATTCAGGAATTGCTTGGCCATGCGAGCCTTTCGACGACGCAGGTTTACACCGGCGTTGATACGGCAAGATTGCTGGGCGCATGGGCGTCTGCGCATCCGCGGGCATAATCTGACGCATATTTTCCGGATCGTTTTAACGGTTTGGCCGCAATTGCGCGTTAGGCTG
>JANPEK010000025.1:0-5873 GCA_031422915.1 Phyllobacteriaceae bacterium
ATCTAACCATCTGCGCGGGTCCGTGTCGCGCGTGCTTTTTGCGCCAAGCGATTGGCACAGATCGCCCATGGCACTCAGATTGTGAACCGCGCGCAATTCGTCAACATGCGGCAGCATGGCCCGCACGCCCCGCGCCCGCGCTTCAAAGCCGTCGAACCGCAGCAGCGGATTGAGCCAGACGAGGCGGCGGCAGGATTTGTGCAGCCGCTCCATGGAGTCTGACAAGCCCTCGACATCATCACGCTCAAGTCCGTCAGTGATGAGCAGCACGACAGCTCCCTGCCCGAGAACACGGCGCGACCATTTGCGGTTAAATTCATGCACCGCATCGCCGATGCGCGTGCCGCCGGACCAGTCCTTGACGAGGTTGGAGCAAAGGTCCAGCGCCTCGTCCGGATCACGGTAACGCATCTGGCGGGTGATGTTGGTTAGCCGCGTGCCGAACAGGAATGTGTGCACACGGCGTCGATCTTCAGTCAGCGCGTGAAGGAAATGCAGGAAAATACGCGTGTATTGGCTCATCGAACCGGAAATGTCGGCAAGAATGACGAGCGGTGGATGAACGGTGCGCCTCGACCGGAAACGCGGCAAAACCAGATCGCCGCCGGTCCGCATGGCAGAGCGCATCATCGCGCGTGGGTCGATCTTTGCGCCATGCGGATCGGGCCTGAACCGGCGGGTGAGCACCTCGTCGTGAGGAAGTTTCAGGCGGGCGATTTCGGCCTTGGCGAGCCGTATTTCGGCGGCGGTCATCTGCGCAAAGTCTTTGGAGCGCAGGATTTCCTTGCCGGACAACGAAAAACGGGCATCGACCTCGATCTCGGGGTTCTCAACTTCCTCCTGCCGCTGCTTGCCTTCATACAGCGCTTGGCTGACGCGGGTTTCCCCGGCTTTGGGCTTCTCCCTCTGCCGGTTCTCCATGGCCACCGGCGAGAACATCGAGATCAGCTTCTCGACCAGCTCGCGCGATTTCCAGTACAGGCGGAACGCTTCGTCGAACACGGCGCGGTCTTCGTGGCGTTTGACGAAAACGGAATGAAGCGTCCAGTAAAAATCATCGCGCGAGCCGATGCCGGTGGCGAGAACGGCGTCGATGGCGTCACGCACGGAGGCTGGACCAACGCGCATGCCGGCTTTGCGCAGGGTGCGGCCGAAGTAGAGGATATTGTCGGCGATGCGGCCGTCGGGAGGGGTGATGGTGGGGGTCAAGTGACAGCCCCTCTCCGCTTCACTTCGCGAAGCCCCTCTCCCGCAAAGCGGGCGAGGTTAAATCCGGGCTGCGCGGCTTTAACCTCGCCCCGCTTGCGGGGAGAGGTGTCGGCGCAGCCGACGGAGAGGGGACTGTGCAAAGCCACCGCCCTACTCCGCAGCCTTGAGTTCGGCTCTCACCTCGTTCAATATCTTGCGCCCTTCGCCCTGTCCGATCCTTGCAATGTCATCCTGATATTTCAGCAGCACGCCGATGGTGTCAGAGATTGTCTCCGGATCAAGCGCGACCTTGTCCAGCTCGGTCAGCGCACTTGCCCAGTCGATGGTCTCGGCGACACCGGGAACCTTGAACAGTTTGATCTCGCGCAGCTTTTGCACGTAGCGCACCACTTCGGCGGACAGGCGCTCGTTGGCGGCGGGGACTTTGCGGCGGATGATTTCGAGTTCGCGGGCGGCGTTGGGGTAATCGACCCAATGGTAAAGGCAGCGGCGCTTCAATGCATCGTGGATTTCGCGGGTGCGGTTTGTGGTGATGATGACGATGGGCGGCTCTTCGGCCTTGATGGTGCCAAGTTCGGGCACCGTGACCTGAAAATCGGACAGCACTTCCAGAAGAAAGGCTTCAAAGGCCTCATCGGTGCGGTCGAGTTCGTCGATCAGAAACACCGGCGCGGCACCCGGCTTGCCGGACAGCGCTTCGAGCACCGGGCGGCGGATCAGGTATTTTTCGGAGAAAACGTTCTTTTCGATCTTGTCGCGGTCGGTAACACCAGTGGCTTCATCCAAGCGGATTTCAATCATCTGCGCGGCGTAGTTCCACTCGTAGACGGCGGAGGAGACATCAAGCCCTTCATAGCATTGCAGCCGGATGAGCGGGCGGCCAAGCGTCTTGGACAGAACCTTGGCGATCTCGGTCTTGCCGACGCCCGCTTCGCCTTCCAGAAACAGCGGACGCTTCATGCGCAAAGCAAGGAACAGCACCGTTGCCAGCGCGCGGTCGGCGATATAGTCGCCGCTTTGCAGCAAAGCTTCGGTTTCATCGATCGACGCGGGTAGCGGCTTTGCGCCTGCCATGCTTGTGTTTCCTTAAGGCCCGTCAGAACGTATGGTAGCCGCGATTGTGATAGACGAGCGGCTGGACGTTAACTGCCGTCTTGATGGCTGTCACCTCGCCAAATAGTACACGGTGGGTGGCCATGTCCTTGGCGTCGATCAAACGGCAATCGAAAGCGGCCAGCCCGTCGCCCAGCACCGGCGCACCGCTGTCGAGAGTCTCCCATGCGGCGAGTGCAAAACGGTCGTCTTGCGTCAGATGCTCCTTGCCGGAAAAGGCGACGGCAAGCGGCTGGTGGAAGGACGCCAGCGTGTTGAGAACAAACACGCCATTGTCTTCAAACATCCGGTTGTGCGGATTGTTGCGGTTGAGACAGACAAGGATGGTCGCCGGGCTGTCTGAGACCGAACAGGCGGCAGAGACGGTGACGCCTCGCCTGCCGGCCCTGCCGTCTGTCGTCACGACATGCACGGCACCGGCGAACCGGCTCATGGCTTCGCGGTAGGTGGCAGAATCGATTGAGTGTGTCTTCAGCAAGGGTCCGTCCAATTTTGTGCCGCATTAGGATGCCGCTTGGAGACGGCGCGGCGCACAATAACGTGACCGCGCCGGATGTATATCCCCAAATGCGGCTTGAGACGGCGTTGCCCGCCCCTTCCGAACGTGCATATGGTGCCGCAATGATGCTTCGAACAGCCCTCTCCGCAATGCTTGTTGCCGCCACTGCGGCCATTGGCGCAACCGCGCCCGCCGCAGCGGCGCGAATCGGGCTGGTGATCCCGCTTGAAGGGCCGTTCAAACTGCTGGGCGAACAGTCTCAAGCCGGCGCGGAAGCGGCGGCGGCACTGAATGGCGATGCGCTGGTGGTGATTGAAGACACATGTGCGCCGGAGTCCGGCGGGTTTGTTGCCAAGACACTTGCGGATGAAAAGGTCGATGTCGCCGTCGGATTTTTGTGCCTTGAGACACTGGCGGCGGCGCTGCCGGTGTTGAAAGATGCGAAGATTGCGGCAATCACCACGGCGGTGCGTGCTGACGGCCTGACAGACAGCAAGGAAAAGACCGGCTTTCTGATCCATCGGCTTGGACCCCGCGATGACAGCGAAGCGGCTGCGCTGGCGAAATTTCTGTTGCCGGAATGGTCCAAACACAATTTCGCAATCATTGACGATGGCACGATCCACGCCCGCGACATGGCCGAATCCTTCCGCGCGGCGGCCGTCGAGGCCGGGCTGAAGCCAGTGTTCACCGACACATACCGGCCCGGACTGACCAATCAGGCCGCGCTGGCACGGCGGCTGCAGAAGGCGGGCGCAAGCCATGTGTTCATCGGCGGCGATGTTGACGATGCAGCGGTGATATCGCGTGACGCGAAGACTTATGGCGGGTTGGAGATCGCAGTCGGCGAAAGCGGCCAACCATCCGGCGAGATCGCGGAATTTGGGCCAATCACAGCACTGGCGCTGCCGGACCTGACGCTGCACAACGAGGCAGCGGCGGCAAAAACCGCGATCAAGGAAAAGGGGGTCGAGCCGGACAATTATGCACTTCTGGCGCATGCTGCTGTTGAGATTGCTTCGCACGCCGCGCGGGCGGGAGAGCCCGCTACAATTGGCACGGGGCCCTATCAAACCGCGATTGGACAGGTTTCGTTCAACGCCGCCGGTGATTTGGCGGACAATCCGTTCAGATTGCTGGCGCTTGATGCCGTCCCGCCGCCACCCGACGCGCCCAAGGGCAACAGCGGCCAATGAGCCCGACCGGACATGGCAGAGTGCGTCCGCGCATCGATATGGCGCGGGTTGCGGGCTTGGCGCTGGTGTGGGCGCTTGCAATGGCGGCGACCGGCGCGGTGTCGCTGGTGTGGACGCGCGGCTGGGCATTGGATGCACAGTCGCAGCTTTTGATTGGCCTGTTCGCGGCGGGCGGGCTTTTTGGCTTCACCGCCGCACGGTTGATGTTGGGATTTGTCCCAGACAGTTGGACAGCGTCGCGGCGCTTCGCCGTGGGCTTTATCTTGATTGGCGCGGGCACGGTCGGTTTCACAGCCCTGTTCTTTGCGTTGCAGTTTCTGGACTATTTCTCGCAATGGCACGATGATCATGCCTCGGTGCGGCTGCTGTTCCAAACCGTCTTCACGATCCTGTCGGCCTGCTACCAGTTTCTTGTTCTGGGCCTCAGGCTCTACATCCCCTTTGGCTTGCTGGCACTAACGCTCGCAGCATTGGCTTATGCACAGCGGCGCATTTGATTTGTGCGGCGGCGATGCTAAAGCGCGCCCATCACTTGCCCTGACGGAGCCGCACCGATGATCCCGCGCTATTCCCGCCCCGAAATGGTCGCCATCTGGTCGCCCGAGACACGGTTTCGCATCTGGTTCGAAATCGAAGCGCACGCCTGCGACGCGCTGGCTGAGATCGGCGTGATCCCGAAGGACGCAGCCAGGACCATCTGGGAAAAGGGCAGCGCAGCACAGTTTGATGTCGCCAGGATCGATGAGATCGAAGCTGTCACCAAGCATGACGTGATCGCATTTCTGACGCATCTGGCCGAATTTGTCGGCCCGGATTCGCGCTTCATCCATCAGGGCATGACATCGTCGGACGTGCTCGACACGTGTTTTGCCGTCCAGCTCGCCCACGCCGCCGACCTCTTGCTCGCCGACATCGACAAGCTACTCGCTGCGTTGAAGAAGCGGGCGTTTGAGCACAAGGATACAATAACCATCGGTCGCAGCCACGCCATCCATGCCGAGCCGACGACATTCGGCGTCAAGCTGGCGCTGGCCCATGCCGAATTCTCGCGCTGTCGCGAGCGGCTGGTCAACGCGCGCGCGGAAATCGCCACTTGCGCCATTTCCGGCGCGGTCGGCACGTTCGCCAATATCGATCCGCGCGTCGAGGAGCACGTCGCCAAGGCGCTGGGGCTGAAGGCCGAGCCGGTGTCGACACAAGTCATCCCGCGCGACCGGCATGCGATGTTCTTTGCAACGCTCGGCGTGATCGCCTCTTCCGTTGAGCGCGTCGCAACCGAAATCCGCCATCTGCAGCGCACCGAAGTGCTGGAGGTCGAAGAATTTTTCTCTCCGGGCCAGAAGGGTTCCAGTGCCATGCCGCACAAGCGCAACCCGGTTCTGACGGAAAACCTCACCGGCCTTGCGCGCATGGTCCGCTCCATGGCCCTGCCGGCGATGGAAAATGTGGCACTGTGGCACGAGCGCGACATTTCGCACTCGTCCGTCGAGCGGATGATCGGCCCGGACGCCACAATCACGCTGGACTTTGCGCTGGCACGGCTGACCGGCGTCATCGACAAGCTGCTGGTCTATCCGGAAAACATGCTGAAGAACCTCAACAAGTTCAAAGGCCTTGTTCACTCACAGCGCGTGCTGCTGGCGCTGACGCAGGCCGGCTGCTCACGCGAGGATGCATACCGGATAGTGCAGCGAAATGCCATGAAGGTTTGGGAGCATGGTGCTGATTTCCTTGAGGAATTGCTGGGCGACAAAGAGGTCCGCGCCGCGCTGTCAGAGGATGAAATCCGCGAGAAGTTTGATTTGGCGTATCACACCAAGCACGTGGACACGATATTCGCGCGGGTGTTTGGGTGA
>JANPEK010000026.1:0-11551 GCA_031422915.1 Phyllobacteriaceae bacterium
TGACGTCCACTTTGCCCTGCGGGTTTCTGATTTTGAGGCCGCGATGGCGGAACTGGCCGAAAAGGGCTATCGAGAAGACTTGGACGTGGGCGACATGAAACGCGTGGCGGTAAAGCGAACAGGCTTGGCAGGCTTTCCGCAAGCCTATCTGATCGACCCGGATTTGCATGTCATCGAGATCAAAGCTGCGGGATAGGCGGCTTTGCATCGACCCGCAAGCAAACCATCAGCTTGGGCGCTAAGCCGCCTCGACAAGCATGTCTGCGGTCAACTGGTCCCGCGCATTGAGAAGCTCGATGCCCACGATATGACCCTCTGTGTCGAAATCGAAAACGACATCTGGCGATACCTCTTCGCTCTCGAACACGTCTGTGCTTGAAAGGCGGATATACGCAGCGTTGACATCGGCATCATATGTGACTTTGGGCTTCATGCAGGTCGCTTTGCTTTTCGGTCAAAGAACGCGGTGATTATACGGATTTCTTCGTCGGTTTCCATGCATACCACGCGCAGGATTCTATTTCCATATTCCGGGATGGCGCGGAAGCGGCGTTCTACTCTTGGCCACCGTATGTCTGGTTGAACCCAGTCTGGAGAAAGCGCAGCCTGTTTGATCCATGTTATCGCCAGCTTTCGCTCATCGACTGCGGAAGCGGCGTGACCCGTCAGCACAAAAAGTTTCTTGGAAAACAAGGGATTTTCAAGGTCAGACATGACGCGCACCTATGGAAATTGCAAAGCACGTCCTGCGCTCGTGTGCCTTCCTCACAAATTATTCTGATTCGTTCAACTGGTCGAAAAACATCCCAAGACGACTCGCTAGAACGTTCTCATAAACTCCATCACCCAATTGGTCTCCCACGTTTCACCGCCATCATCGGAAAACGCCTGCTGCCATTGGCATGAGTCTGGCGTTTCGTGCGACCAGCGGAAGCGGACCTTGATTGGCCGACCTTCATACATGTCTTCGGCAAGGAAAATGCCGATCCCGTCGGTGAACTTCCCGATTACCGGCACATCGAGCATGTGCGGATGGCGCCCGTCCAGCCACCAGATCGCCCAAAGCCCCGTCGAAGCGTCGAAAGAGCGCAGCGCAACAGCTTTGTAGCTCCCGCCCGGCATATTCAGGACATTGTCTTCGATGTTTCCAAACCCGCCCATCACAGGACTGGTCGTACTTGTTCCGTCGAACTCTTCCCAAATGTCGCTGCCCTTCAGCCGCTCTGTCAGGCGGCGGTGGCGAACGGTCCATGCGCCGTGGAGGAAATCGAAGTCAGATTGATTGGATGTCATGCGCTTTTCCTGAACACCATACGACTGCTGCCGATTTGGTTTAGCATGCCGGATGGTCAGAACCTGTCAGGAGCGTAGATCATTCAGGCAAGAAGATAACACAGCGGCTTCACCCGCCGCCGACCCCATCACATCCGGTTATAATTCGCCACCAGCTCATTAAAATCCCGGATCAGCCGTGGTTGCGAGCCTTCGACCATCCATCCGGAACCCGGCTGGTCGAGCATCATTTGTTCGCCGGCGTCAAAGCCGGTCTTGTCGCGAACCCGCCGCATCAGGCCCTTGGCGGTCACCAGCAAATTCTTTGCGTCGTTGATGTAGAACGAGTCGATCTTTGCCGTTGTCTGGCCGTCCGCGAACGCCTCAAGCTCTTTGACTGCCGTTTCATAGGTGGCGAGCAACTCATTCACCTGAGCCAAGTCCATCTTGTCCATGTCGACCTTGGCTTGCGCCCGCGCAAGCGCCTTGGCGTGGAGAAAAGTGTTCATGACTTGGAATTTGGCGGTACGGCCCAGCCGCTTTTCAACATCGACAAGCTCTGCGGCCTGCCGCACGTCACTTATTTCCTGCACAACGCTCCGCAGTTTGTTATCCGCCGAGCGAAAATCATCCCATGCAGCAAGCAGTTTTCCATGCATGTCCCTGCCTTTGGCAAATTTGTCGTCTTTGTAATTCTCCTGTGTGTAATAGTCGTCAGCATCTTTCAGCAGCGGCTCAAGCGACTGCACTGATTTCACGAAACCGGCACTCGCCTCTTCAAGCGGCACATTGTTCGGTGTGGCGGACGCAGCCTCGGCAACGCCTTTGGCGCACCGGTCGGTCTCGTAGATCGTGTAAAGGCCGAGCACATTGCGCGGCTTTTTCTTCATTTCGGGCTTGTCACTGGCCCAATCAATGTAGCGGCTTCGCGATGCCATGGCGCGCTCAGACAGGCGGTTAAGGCAGGCAATCGCGGCTTCCATCTTCTTGCCCGTTGCCGCATGCGCGTCCTGCGCGACGGTCGGAGACGCAATCACAACCACGAATACAAAAATCAGGGCAAGCAGCCAGAATGCCTTGGCCGCAAAGAAAAAAACACTGCGAATTGTTGAGTTGCCGAACATGAACACACCCTCCGCCAGACCGATGCCGGAAAGCCCCACCAAATGCAGACTATGGTCATCGCTGTCTTTTGGCAATCCTGCCGCTCCGCCATTTGATGCACGGCGTTTTGTCTGCGCTTCACTCGCTGTCAAGTGCCGGACATCAGACCCGTTAAAACGGGCTCGCCCCTTGATCGGCGCGGCTCGCCAGCTGCCGGAACATCGCAAACAACTCGCGCCCCGTGCCGTGCGAATTGCCCGAAAGATCAGCCACAGCCGCAGGCCGCCCTTCAAGTGTCCCCGCCTGAACCAGCACTTCGAGCTTGCCCGCCGTTGCATCCAGCCTGACAATATCGCCAGTCTGTACACGCCCGATCATGCCACCGTCGAGGGCTTCCGGCGTGACGTGGATTGCAGCGGGTACTTTGCCGGACGCGCCGGAGAGGCGACCATCAGTGACCAGCGCGACGCGGTGGCCACGGTCCTGCAGAATACCGAGCGGCGGCATCAGCTTGTGCAATTCCGGCATACCGTTGGACTTCGGCCCCTGAAAGCGCACGACGGCCACAAAGTCGCGGTCCAACTCATGCGCCTTGAACGCCGCATGCAGCGCTTCCTGGCTTTCAAACACCACCGCTGGCGCTTCAATCACATGCCGGTCTGTCTTTACCGCCGACGTCTTGATGACTGCGTGTCCAAGATTGCCGGACAGCACCTTTAGCCCGCCTGACTTCTGGAACGCCCTCGGGGCAGGGGCCAGCACCTTCTCATCGCCAGAAATTGCGGGGGCCGGAACACGGTGCACCGCGCCCTTCTTATCGAGCTTGGCTTCGATGGCATAAGGCCGCAAGCCTTCACCCCAGACAGTGCCGACATCCTCATGCAGATGACCGCTGTCGAGCAGCTCGCGGATCAGAAACCCCATGCCGCCTGCTGCGTTGAAATGGTTCACATCGGCGAGACCGTTCGGGTAAATGCGCGCGAGCAGCGGCGTGACGTCGGAAATGTCCGACAGGTCCTGCCAAGTCAGCTTGATACCCGCCGCAGCGGCCATCGCAAGCAAATGGATCGCGTGGTTGGTCGAGCCGCCGGTGGCATGCAAGCCGATGATGCCGTTGACGAACGAACGCTCGTCAATCATCTCGCCGACAGGCGTGTATTCATTGCCAAGTGCCGTGATCGCCAGCGCCCGCTTGGCAGCTTCCCGCGTCAAAGCTTCGCGCAGCGGCGTGCCCGGGTTGATGAACGACGCGCCCGGCAGGTGCAGGCCCATGATTTCCATCAGCATCTGGTTGGAGTTGGCCGTGCCGTAGAAGGTGCAGGTGCCGGGGCCGTGATACGCCTTGGATTCCGCCTGCAACAGCTCGTCGCGGCCTACTTTGCCCTCGGTGAACAATTGCCGGACCTTCGACTTCTCGTCATTGGCAAGCCCGGTGGTCATCGGCCCGGCCGGCACAAAGATCGCCGGCAAATGTCCGAACGTCAACGCGGCGATGATGAGGCCCGGCACAATCTTGTCACAAACACCGAGATAGACGGCCGCGTCGAACATGTCGTGCGACAGGCCAATGGCGGTCGCCATGGCAATCACATCGCGCGAAAACAGCGACAGTTCCATGCCTGCGCGCCCTTGCGTGACGCCATCGCACATCGCCGGAACCCCGCCAGCCACCTGCGCCACACCGCCAACCTGTTTGGCTGCTTCCTTGATGATCGCCGGAAACGTCTCGAACGGCTGATGCGCCGACAGCATGTCATTGTAGGACGTGATGATGCCAAGGTTCGGCACAATGTCGCCCGCCAGCGCCAGCTTGTCGCCGGGACTGCAAACCGCAAACCCGTGCGCAAGGTTGGCGCAGCCAAGTGTCGCGCGGTTTGGCTTGCTCGATGCCGCAGCGCGCACGCGGGCAAGATAGGCCTCGCGCGTCGGCTTCGACCGTTCGCGAATCCGTTCGGTAACGGCAAGAATGGTGCTGTTGGCGCTCATCGGTCTTACTCCGTTGGCGTGACTTTATGCGTGGTAAACCAGAACCGGCGTGTGCGCCTGTCTGAGAACGGCGCGGATCGGCATGTCTTCGACAGGTCCGTCATTGAGCGCGACCTCAAGCGTCGCCGCCTTCTCCGCGCCCTCGATATGAAGATAAAGCGAACGCGTGCACAAGAGCACAGGCAACGTCAACGTGACACGCGGTTCGCCCGCCCCTTGCGCATTCAGCGCAATCGCCGGGCCTTTGGATGTCAGCGCTTCATGCAGCGTATCGCCGCCCGGAAAGAACGAGGCGGTATGCCCGTCATTGCCCATGCCGAGTATGACTGCATCAAACGGCGAGGCAAGCCCAGTCAATGCGGCGTTGGTCCTCTTGATAGCTTCAGTGTCAGGCCGCTCGCCGCCAGACCAAAGCGACACAAACACCGCGTCATGCGCTTCGTTCACCAGCAGATTGTCGTGCACCAGTTTCGCATTTGAGCGGTCGGATGACGAATCCACCCAGCGCTCGTCAACCAGCGTGACAATGACATTTTTCCAGTCGAGCTTGCGCATCGAAAGCGCCGTGAAAAACCGCTTCGGCGTCGAGCCGCCTGAAACAGCCACAACACCCATGCCCCGGCTGCGTATGCCATTGGCCAGATTTGCCGCAACAGCGTCCGCCAGCCCTTCGGCCAGCGCGTCTGCACTTGCAAACGTGTGCCGCTTGACCACCATCAGGCGTCTTCCTCGTGCCACGTGCGCCCGTCTCGCTCAATCAGAGCAATCGCCGACGACGGACCCCATGTGCCGGACGTATAGCCTTGCGCCGGTTGCGCGGTCTCTTCCCAGGCTTTCAGGATCGGATCGACCCATGTCCATGCCGCTTCCACCTCGTCGCGGCGCATGAACAGGGTCTGGTTGCCGCGCACCACGTCCATGATCAGCCGTTCATAAGCATCCGGATTGCGCACCTGAAACGCATCGGCAAACGTCATGTCGAGCGGCACATGCTTCAGGCGCATGCCGCCGGGACCCGGATCCTTGATCATGATCCATTGCTTGACGCCTTCATTCGGCTGCAAGCGCAGCACCAGCTCGTTGCGGAAAACCTGTCCCGCAGACTCAGAGAAAATCGAATGCGGCACTTGCTTGAACGAAATCACGATCTCCGACATCCGCCCCGCCAGCCGCTTGCCGGTGCGCAGGTAAAACGGCACCCCCGCCCAGCGCCAGTTGCTGATCTCGGCCTTGACGGCGACAAAAGTTTCGGTGTTGGACGGCGAACCAAGCTCTTCCTGATAGCCAGTAACAGCGCCACTATCCGACGCGCCCGCGCGGTATTGCCCGCGCACCGTCATCTGCGCTGCATTGGTTGCCGTGATTGGCTTCAGCGACCGCAGCACTTTCAGCTTTTCGTCGCGCACGGCATTGGCATCCATCGACGACGGCGCTTCCATCGCGACAAGACACAGCAGCTGCAACAGATGGTTCTGCACCATGTCGCGCAGCGCGCCAGCCGTATTGTAATAACCGACACGGCCCTCAAGCCCGACGGACTCCGCCACGGTGATCTGCACATGGTCGATGTGCGCGGAATTCCACAAGGGCTCGTACAGCGAGTTGGCAAACCGCAGCGCCATCAAATTCTGCACGGTTTCCTTGCCAAGGTAATGATCTATGCGGAACACCTGATGTTCGGCAAAGTCATTGCCGATGATGTCGTTAAGCTGCCTTGCCGACGCCAGATCGCGGCCAAGCGGCTTTTCAACGATAATCCGCGATGTGGCCGTGATCAGGCCGTTGTGCTTCAGCTTGTCGGCAATGTCGCCGAACAGGGATGGCGAGACGGCAAGGTAGAAAGCGCGGACGCGACCCGGCGCTGCATCGTGGAAAAACCCCGCAAGTTCGCCCCAGCCCTTGTCGCCCTTGGCATCAACAGAAATGTAATGCAGCCGCTGCAGGAACTCCTCGATCTCCGCATCGATCCGCTCATCCGGCTTGACAAACTCGTTGATCGCCGCGCGCGCAAAATTGCGGTAATCATCGGTGCTCATTTCCGCGCGGGACGCGCCGATGATGCGTGTCGGCTCGGAAAGCTGCCCTGCCACCTGCCGCTGATACAGCGCCGGTATCAGCTTGCGTTCCGCAAGATCGCCGGTGCCGCCGAAAACAATGCAGTCGAACGGCTCAACCGGGATGATCTGACTGGTCATCGAAATGTCCTGTTCTTTCTGGAATGGTCGGGTTCAGGTTTAATCTAATCGATTGAAATTGGCTAGACCTGAAATTTGCGCTGATTGTGGTGATTTATGTGTGATCGGAGCAGATGGTAGCGAGTCGGATACAACGACAAGTCTTGATTATCTTGGATATTTGATTTGCTGCAAGTTTCGCATCGTCAATTTGTGCCAATTCAGACAATTGGCGAAAGAGGGACTATTTTTTTGGCCCGTTGACCGCCGCTGGTTTGTCGCCAACTGACTCCTTGAAACAGTTTCGAATCCTCTCGATAATCTTGGCGCTGCCTTCAAGTTCATACTTTTCATTGAAGCCGTCAGACGCGAGATCGATTGTGTGACCATTCTCGATGAATCCCAACAGGGAGTTATGGTCAAGGTCCGCGATCTCGAGAAGTGTCTGGTTCCTTGCACCGGCCACGATATGAAGCCGGGGATAGAAATCGACCAGCGCAACTATCGCGTATCGGCGCGAATGTGGCAGCCGCCAATTGGGATTTGATAATTGCAGATTCCAACTCCCGTCTCTTCGTTTTGCGAGAGTAAACATGGTGCCATCGTCAAATTTCGTGCTGGCCCAACATTCTTCAAAATCCGAACTGATTGGACCGCTTTTGACACCGCCATGCCAGCGGCCATCGACAAACGGGATCGTGGGCACTCCACCCGCATCGGCGATCGTATGCAGGAGGCCTGTGAAAAGCACCGCGACGAACAAACGATTGCACATTGCAAAAGGCCTTCCAAAAGTTGGTACCCTTATGTTGGTTCAAGAGCATAAGCTTGCACCACACTGGTCTTCAATGGCAACGCTTTGTATCGATCATCCTGTGCTTTGGGCGCACGTGCCCAGCCTGCTCTTTTCGTAGCCAAATCAATCGAAGGCCTCGGTTGGGCCCCAAGCAGTCTTCTGCATGTTGCACGGATAATGATATCTGCCGCATGTGACATTTTAAGGAATTTAGCCTAGTTTCGTTTCAGAACAATGCCCTTTGGTTCGATTCCCTGCGGAGTTAGGTGTGGAAAAAGCCGTTATCAGCGCGACAGGCGTGTTTACGCCCGAACTTTCCATTTCCAACGCAGAGCTGGTTGTCGCTTTCAATGCTTGGGCAGAGGCCGAAAACACGCGCAATGCCGCCAGAATCGCCGCTGGCGAGATGGAGACGATCGGCCTGTCTTCCGAAGAATTTATCGTCAAGGCGTCAGGCATCGAGCGGCGCTATGTGCTCAACAAGTCTGGCGTGCTCGATCCCAACATCATGCATCCGGTGCTACCTGCACGGAGTGACGACGAGATTTCCGTGATGGCCGAAATGGCTGTCAGCGCGGCAGGCGATGCACTCACCAAGGCCGACAAAACAGCCGCCGATATTGACGGCGTCATCTGCGCTGCCTCAAACCACGAGCGCGCCTATCCCGCCATTGCCATCGAGGTGCAGCAGGCTCTTGGCATCAAAGGCTTCGGCTTTGACATGAATGTCGCCTGCTCGTCGGCAACCTTCGCCATCCAGACGGCAGCAGACATGGTGCGGGCAGGCTCGGCGCGGGCGATCCTGATCGTCAATCCGGAAATCTGTTCAGCGCATCTGGAGTGGCGCGATCGCGACTGCCACTTCATCTTCGGCGATGTCTGCACCGCGATCATTGTGGAACGTGCCGATCTGGCCACATCTGCAAGCCGCTTTGAAATCATGTCCACTCGCCTCATCACCGAATTCTCCAACAACATCCGCAACAACAACGGCTTCCTGCGCCGCACCCGCGAAGGCCACATGGCAGACCGCCGCGACATGCTGTTCCGCCAGGAGGGGCGCAAGGTTTTCAAGCAGGTCGTCCCGATGGTCGCCGAGTTGATCCTCACCCACCTTGCCGACAATGGCATAAAACCAGACCAACTCGCCCGCCTCTGGCTGCACCAGGCCAACAAGGCCATGAATGACTTCATCGGCGCAAAGGTCCTTGGTCGCACACCCCAGCCGCACGAACAGCCGAACATATTGCAGGACTACGCCAATACGTCTTCGGCGGGTTCGATTGTGGCTTTCTCGAAATATTCGGATGATTTGAAGAGTGGTGATCTGGGCGTGATCTGCTCGTTCGGGGCGGGGTATTCGGCAGGGAGCGTGATTGTGCGGAAAGTCTAGCTCCAGCCTTCCCCCTTGCGGGGAAGGTGTCGGCGCTAGCCGACGGATGGGGGTGGTGGTGAAGACGCGCCGCTGCCAGAATGAAACTCCGGCAATCCATCCTGCGCGATTGCACTTTCACCACCACCCCCATCCGTCGGCTAGCGCGTCCTTCGGACCTTTCCCCGCAAGGGGGAAGGCTGCACAATCGCATAACTCCCTGTAAACCATTGCACTCATTGCATTGCTGCACTGCAATATCCGCCCTACAAATCGAAAGCGCTTTCAACTATTTACACACCATCGGTCAAACAACGAAGAGACCGGTGACTTTCTCGAAAGGAGAAACAAAATGAACATGATGACCTCGTACAAGAACTGGTGCAATTACCGGAACACAGTTGCCGAACTCAACGGCCTGTCGAACCGCAGCCTCGCAGACATGGGTCTCGTTCGCGCCAACATCCGCGAAGCTGCCCGCAAGGCCGCAAAGTAAAGAATACGGACTCACGGCCATCCCATAAAGGCCAAGCGCCTCGCCCATCCGCACCCGCCAAGTGGCGGGTGTTTTGTTTTGAAAGCCACCATTTTGCCTTGACGCTTCGCTGCACTGCACCATGTTCGGCTTTCAGTGTCAGGAGCGTTTGGTGACCTTAGGCAATGACAGACCGAAAATTGTGCTCGTCCTCGGCAGCGGCCCGGATGCCATGGATGCTGCTGCCTTCACGCGCGACACGTTCGCATCGATTGTCGTCATCAACAATGCTTGGCAGGTGCGCCATGATTGGGACTATTTGATCCATCCGGAAGATTTTCCGGCAGAGCGGCAGCCCCCGACTATCGATCACGAAACACAGACCATCATCACGGCTTCAGACTATGTGCCTGTCCAAAACACCTTCGGTGGCTTCGTTTACGCCGGCGGCACGATGGCTTACACGGCAGGCTATTGGGCGCTCGGCGCAATGAAGCCGGATGTCCTTGCCTTTTTCAGCTGCGATATGAATTACAGCAACAGCCGGACGCACTTTTACGGCAAAGGCACAGCCGATCCGCTGCGCGATGACATCACCCTGCAAAGCCTCGAAGCCAAGTCCGCCAGACTGATGATCCAGGCTGCCAGTGAAGGCTGCCTGACAATCAATCTGTCGCTGCAAAGACAGTCACGTCTGGTGTTTCCGAACCACCCCGTCGATCAAATAGGCCGCTGGGACAAACAAACCGTTGCGCGGCAACTCTCAAAGCTCGGCCAGTCAATCAACCAGCACAAAGCGAATGAAGCAAGAAGCCGGGAAGCTGAGTTGGGCTATATGGCTGTTTCCGGCCGCTATTGGGAAGAGCCGGAAAAGTTCGACGCTGAGGAATTGCGCAAGCTTGACGGGCTATGGCTGGGCTCTGTCAGGCGCTAAAACCTGTCCCGCAGCGCATACCAGTTCAGCGCCAAAAACAACAGCGGTGCGCGGAATGTGCGCCCGCCCGGGAAGGGCGGGATTTTGAGATCGCGCAAGAGGCGCAGTTTGTCATCATTGCCGGTCAACGTTTCGGCATAGAGCCGCCCGGTATAGTTTGACAGCATCACACCATGGCCGGAAAATCCGCCGATGCTGGTCACATTTGGCATCACTTCGCGCACAAACGGATGGCGCGGCATGGTGATGCCGACATAGCCGCCCCAGACATGGCTGAAGTTCACATCAGCAAGCGCCGGAAAAAGTTCGCTCACCTGCTTGCGCACCCCGCGCTCGATCTCGCGCGGTGAATTGGCGGTGTAGATTTCCCGTCCGCCAAACAGCAGCCTTCCATCGCGCGTCTTGCGGAAATAGCGCACAACAAAGCGCGAATCCGAAACGCTCTCACCGCCCGGTATCACCGGTGAAGCCTTGCCCAATGGCTCCGTAGCCCCGATGAAAGAGCCAATTGGCATCACATGCGCGGCCGAGACCGGCTCAACCTTGCCGCCGTAGGCGTTCACTGCCAACAACGACTTGCCGGCGGTAATCGTACCTGTCTGCGTGGTGGCGATCACCTTTCCACCATTGGTGGTTAGTGATGTAACCTTGGTGCTTTCATAAATTCTCGCACCAGCCCGCGCCGCCGCCTGACCCGTGCCAACCAGCAATTTCAGCGGGTGGATATGCCCAGTTCCCGTGTCGCGGATGCCGCCATGGTAACGGTCCGTGCCAATGGCCTCCGCAGTCTCTTGCCGCGACAGATACGACACATGCGTGTAGCCATACCGCGCCATCTGCTCAGGGTGCCCCTGATAGTCTTTCAAATATTTCTTTGCATGAATCCCGTCAATCTGACCGTTCATGTAGTCGATCGATATCGTGTGCCGCTTGGCGAAACCGAGCAGATGGGCCTTCGCCTCTTCCGCCATATCAAACAACGCTTTGGACCGTTCAAATCCGAATTGCGCCTCAAAATCCTCCACCCAGCCACGCTGGCCGGTGTTAAGCTGGCCGCCATTGCGCCCGGACGCGCCGTCGCCCAGCCGGTGTTGCTCCAGAAGAACAACCGAAAGCCCCTTCGCCGCAAGATGGTAAGCAGCCGAAACCCCCGTATATCCGCCGCCAATGATGAGCACGTCGCAATTCTGCGACCCGTCCAGCGCCGGATATTCAGGCCGCTCGCCAACGCTGGATTCATACCAGGAGACGCCGGGCGAGATGGGGGATTGGTAGATTGACATGGTTGGGTCTCAAACGCTCTCGCGGAAGCTTGTCAAACCTCGGCGCGGGGCGCCCCAACCCCCCAAGGGGGGGCCCAGACACCCCCCGGGGAACGGGGGTGATGTGGGCCAGGGGGGGGTGTGGGGGCCCCCCCCAAAACCGGGCCCCACCCAAA
>JANPEK010000027.1:0-33098 GCA_031422915.1 Phyllobacteriaceae bacterium
GTGTATCGACGCGGGCAGCGGAAGCATATTCGCCGCTCCAATGCATGGGAGCAAACACCGAGCCCACTTGCTGGCGCAGCGTGATAAGAGCGCGAAGGATTGCCTTGCCATACTGGTTCTCAACTTCGACCAGCGACGCATGGGCAATGCCAAGTCTTGCAGCATCTGCCGGGTGAATTTCGCAGAAAGGTTCAGCCAGATGCTGCGACAGGCGCGGGCTTTGCCCGGTCCGCGTCATCGTGTGCCACTGGTCACGGATGCGCCCGGTGTTGAGAATGAAGGCATAATCTGGCGTTACCGCCGCGACTATGGGTATGTGAACTGCCACCGCACGGGCCTTCCGGTCGGCAGTGTAGAAGTTGCCGTTTGCAAAGAACCTCTCACTTGGCGTCGTCTCATATCCCGCAGGAAGGGGCCATTGAAACGGGCGCAAAGCATCGTATCCAGCAACGGAAATGGTGGAATGCGCGGAGATGTCAAAGTCCCGCTCCCCATTGTTCTCAACACCCGAAAGCGCCGCATGCTCGGCAAAAATCTCTGATGGACGATGCCAGTCGAAAGCCGCACCATGGCCCAAGCGCTTGGCAACTTCCGCCACATGCCACCAGTCCGGCCGTGCGTCACCGGGGATTTCCAGGAACCCGCGCTGACGAGATATGCGGCGCTCGGAGTTGGTGACAGTCCCGTCCTTCTCACCCCAGGCCGCAGCGGGGAGTTTCACAGTTGCGTGGACGATTGTATCGGTGCGGGCTGACACATCCGATACCACAACAAACGGACAAGCCTTGATCGCCTCTCGCACAGCGTCCGCGTCCGGCAGTGAATCCACGGGATTGGTCGCCATGATCCACAGCGCCTTGATCCGCCCGTCGGCCACGGCCTTGAACATGTCCACGGCCTTGAGGCCGGGCATTGTAGCGATTGTCGGCGCGCGCCAGAATTTTTGCACGATATCGCGGTGCCGGTCGTTCTCGATATCCATGTGCGCCGCAAGCATGTTGGAAAGCCCGCCAACCTCGCGCCCGCCCATCGCGTTTGGCTGGCCGGTAACAGAAAACGGTCCCATGCCGGGTCTTCCGATGCGGCTCGTCGCCAGATGGCAGTTGATGATCGCGTTGACCTTGTCGGTTCCGGAAGCGGACTGGTTGACGCCTTGGCTGAAGACCGTAACGGCTTTCTCAGTGTTGGCAAAAAGGTCGAAGTATTGCGCAAGAGCTTCTGACGAAAGGCCGGTCAGCAGTGGAAGCTCGCTGACGCGCGGCGCTGCGGCAATGGTCTCGTCCAGCCCGGATACATGATCTTGAACGTATCTCCGGTCAATCTTGCCAACACCGGCCAAATGCCCGAGCAGCCCGAGAAACAGCGCCACATCGCCGTCCGGCTTGATCGGCAAATGCAAATCCGCAATGTCCGCGCTCATCGTCCGGCGCGGGTCGATGAGGACGATTTTCATCTCCGGCCGCCGCTCTTTGGCCGCAGCAATGCGCTGGTAAAGCACCGGATGGCACCAAGCGAGGTTGGAGCCAACCAGCACGATGAGATCAGCCAGTTCCAAGTCTTCATAATTGCCGGGAACAGTATCAGAACCAAAAGCACGCTTGTGCCCGGCTACAGATGACGCCATGCAAAGCCGCGAGTTGGTGTCGATGTTGGCCGTGCCGATGAACCCCTTCATCAACTTATTGGCGGCATAATAATCTTCGGTCAACATCTGGCCGGACGCATAAAACGCGACACTATCCGGACCGAAATCACGGATGGCTTGCGAGAATTTCGCCGCCACCAGATCCAGCGCCTCGCCCCAGCCGACTTGCTTGTTTCCGATCTCCGGATAGAGCAGCCGCTCCTCCAGCGCCAGCGTTTCGCCCAGTGCCGAACCCTTTGAGCACAGTCTGCCAAAGTTCGCAGGATGATCCGGATCACCCTCTATATCGACCGTTCCATCCGCCAGCAGCGTCGCCAGCACACCGCAGCCAACGCCGCAATAGGGGCAGGTGGTTTTGGTGGTGACGCCAACCGCCGGGGTCATCTGCGTCAAGCCCCCGAGCCCAGCCCGAGCAAGATCGCATTGCCCTCCAGCCGCACTGGAAACGTTCGCGTTGCCCCTTCATCCGCGCCCTGTGCCTTGCCGGTTTCCAGCGAAATCACCCAATTGTGCAGCGGGCAGGTGACACAGCCGTCATGCACAATGCCTTGGCTCAGCGGCCCGTTTTTGTGGGGGCACTTGTCCTCGACAGCAAACACCTTGTTGTCTGCCGTGCGGAAGATGGCGATGGTCATGTCACCATTTTTTACACAGCGCGCGCCGCGCAATGGAATGTCTTCAAGGATGCCGATGGCCACCCAGTTCTTGGTCATCGCATTCATTCCGCTGCCTCCAGTGCGAGCGTCGCCAACGGGCGGAACTCGTGCTTGTCCACGCCCGAAACCCGCTCCGACCATGGATCAACCTGAGCAAATTTCTGGCTGAACACGAAGCGCTCGAAGTAAGCCTTGCGCTTGTCCGCATCGTCCATGATCTGCCTTTTGATCTCGGCAATGCCGATGCGTTTGGCCCATTTGTAGATGCGGTCAAGGTAGCGGCCCTGCTCGCGGTACATCTGCGTCAGCGCCACGATGTGCTCCAGCGCCTCGTCTTCGGTTTTGACCATGCCGAGCACCTGTGTGCCCAAAATGTCCAATCCAGCAGCACCCGCAAAGTGGATCTCGTATCCGCTGTCCACGCAGATCACGCCGACATCCTTGCATGTCGCCTCGGAGCAATTGCGCGGGCAACCAGAAACGCCCATCTTCACCTTTGCCGGCGTCCACGATCCCCACATGAACTTTTCGATGCGAATGCCAAGCCCGGTCGAATCCTGCGTGCCGAACCGGCACCAGTCAGTCCCGACGCAGGTCTTCACAGTGCGCAGGCCCTTGGCATACGCTTGACCAGAAACAAACCCGGCCTTGCCGAGGTCAGCCCACACGGCAGGCAGATCCTCCTTCTTGATGCCCAGCATATCGATGCGCTGTCCGCCAGTAACTTTGACGGCAGGGATGGCAAACTTGTCGACGACGTCAGCAATTGCGCGCAATTCGCCAGATGTCGTCATCCCGCCCCACATGCGTGGCACGACGGAATAGGTGCCGTCCTTCTGGATGTTGGCGTGCGCGCGTTCGTTGATAAACCGCGATTGATAATCATCGGCATAGTCGCCCGGGTAATCGCAGACCAGATAATAGTTAAGCGCGGGCCGACACTTGGCGCAGCCGCACGACGTCTTCCATTGCAGTTCCTGCATCACTGCCGCAATGGTCTTGAGCTGCTTCGCCTTGATAAGCCGACGCACATCGTCATGGCCAAGGTCCGTGCACCCGCACATCGGCATTACGGCGGCTGGATTGTAAGCGTCGCCAAGCGTGACCTTGAGCAGTTGCTCGACCAAACCGGTGCACGAACCGCAAGAGGCCGACGCCTTGGTGTGCGCCCGCACGCCATCAAGCGACATCAGTCCCTTGGCGGTGATTGCCCCGGTTATCTTGCCCTTGCAAACGCCGTTGCAGCCGCAGATCTCTGCGTCATCCGGTAATGCTGCAACGGCCGCCGTAGGGTCCAGCGGGGACCCTCCCTGATAGGCCTGACCGAAAATGAGCGTGTCGCGCATTTCGGTTATGTCGGTCTGCTTCTTCTTCAGATCATTGAACCATGCGCCATCGGCGGTCTCGCCATAAAGCACCGTGCCGATGATCCGGTTGTCGCGCAGCACCACACGCTTGTAGACGCCCGCCGCCGCGTCACGCAGCACAATCTCCTGCCGGTCTTCGCCCTCGGCAAAGTCGCCGAGCGAGAACAGGTTGATACCGGTGACCTTGAGCTTGGTCGGCGTATCGACAGGCTTGAACACGGCCCCGGTATCGCCGGTCAAACGCGCCGCCAGAACGCGCGCCATGTCGTAGAGCGGCGCCACAAGCCCATAGACCTGACCGCCAACTTCCGCGCATTCGCCGAGTGCATAAATATCCGGGTCGCTGGTCTGCATAAAGTCGGTGACGACAATGCCACGATTGACCGCAATGCCCGCATCCTTGGCCATCGCACTGTTCGGGCGGATGCCGACAGCCATGACCACCAGCGTCGCCGGAATGATCGTCCCGTCTGCAAGCTCCACACCCTCAACCCGCTTTTCGCCGATGATTTGCTTGGTGTTGGCCTTGGTCATCACCTTGATGCCGCGGTCTTCGAGCTGCTTCTGCAACAAGTAGCCCGCTGACCTATCAAGCTGCCGCTCCATCAGCGTCGGCATGACATGGATGACAGTCACATCCATCCCCTGTTCTTTAAGTCCCGCAGCCGCCTCAAGACCAAGCAGCCCGCCGCCGATGACAATCGCCTTTGATCGCGCCTGCGCCGCCAGCAACATCGCCTGAACATCGTCGAGATCGCGATACGAAAGCACACCCGGAAGGTTCGCGCCGGGCACGGGAATGATGAACGGGTTGGAGCCAGTGGCAATGACGAGCTTGTCATAAGGCTCGGTCACACCATGATCGGAAGTAACAGTCTTGGCGGCACGATCAATGGCGACGATCTTGTGGCACTTGTAGAGTGTGATGTTGTTCTGGATGTACCAGCCGTCACCGTGGATGATGATCTCTTCGAACGTCTTTTCGCCTGAAAGCACCGGCGAGAGCATGATGCGATCATAATTGACGCGCGGCTCGGCGTTGAAAATCGTGATCGAATAGGCGTCCGGCGCGGTCTCCAGCAAATGCTCAAGCATCCGTCCGGGGGCCATGCCATTGCCGATGATAACAAGTTTCTGTGTCATGGGTTTACTCCGCAGCCTCCACGAAGCGGTGACGCTCGTAAAGGAATTTGAGGACGGCCTCGCGGCATTTGAGGTAGGTCGCATCGCTTGCCAGCTCGAGCCGGCGACGCGGACGTTTCAGCGGCACCCTAAGCACCTCGCCGATGGTTGCCGCCGGTCCGTTGGTCATCATCACAATGCGGTCTGACAAAAGCACCGCCTCGTCCACGTCATGCGTGATCATGATCATCGTGTTGCCAAGCCGCGAATGGATTTCCATCACGGCATCCTGCAAGTGCGCCCGAGTCAGAGCGTCCAGCGCGCCGAATGGCTCGTCGAGCAACAAAACTTTCGGCTCCATCGAAAGGGCGCGCGCAATGCCGACACGCTGCTTCATTCCGCCGGATATCTCGCTGGGCCGCTTGTCCTTGGCGTGTGCCATCTGCACCAGATCAAGATTGCGCATCACCCAATCGTGCCGCTCAGCCTTGGTCTTGGTAGACGAGAACACTTTCGAGACCGCAAGATTGACGTTCTCATAAACAGTCAGCCAAGGCAGCAGGCTGTGATTTTGAAACACCACTGCCCTTTCCGGACCCGGCTGGTTGACCTCTTGATTGTCAAGCAGCACCGCGCCCGCTGTCACCGGGATCAGCCCGGCAATCAAGTTCAGCAGCGTGGACTTGCCGCAACCCGAATGGCCGATCATCGAGACATATTCGCCCTCGGCAATCTGCAGGTTGATGTCGCGAAGAACATGGCTCTTCACGCCGCCGCGTTCAAAAGTTTTATCGACATGGTCAAGCTTGAGATGGGTTTTCATAGGGGTGCTCATGGCGTTGTCCTTATGCCCCGCGCGTCACAATGCGGCCGACTGCCGAGACGAGTTTGTCGAGCAGGAAGCCGGTGACACCGATGTAGATGAGGGCGACGATGATGTCGGAGAGACGCGATGAATTCCACGCATCCCAGATGAAGAAGCCGATGCCAACGCCGCCGGTCAGCATTTCAGCCGCCACGATGGCCAGCCACGACAGGCCGATGCCGATCCGCAGGCCGGTGAAAATATACGGCGCGGCAGACGGCACCATGATCTTGTAGAAAAACTCAAGCGGGTTCAGCCGCAGCACCTGCGCCACATTGCGGTAGTCCTGCGGAATGTTGCGCACGCCCACCGCCGTATTGATGATCACCGGCCAGACAGAGGTGATGAAAATCACAAAGATCGCCGAAGGGCTGGAGTCGCGAAACGCTGCAAGCGACAGTGGCAACCAAGCCAGTGGCGGCACAGTGCGCAGGATTTGAAACACCGGATCCAGCCCGCGCATCGCCCAATCAGACTGGCCGATGACTGCGCCAACCAGAACGCCGATGATCGCTGCAATGCCAAACCCGATCGCCACGCGCTGCAGCGAAACAAGCACGCGCCAGCCAAGACCGATATCCTGGTCGCCATAGTTGAAGAACGGATAGGCGATGAGATCATAAGCCTCGGTGAACACCTGCGTGGGCGGCGGCAGCGATGCGCCGGGGTGCGAACAGGCAACCTGCCAGATGGTGAGAAGAACGAAGATCACCAGCAGCGGCGGCAAGACGTTGCGGGCCAGTGCTCCCGGAATCTTGCCGAGCCACTCGCGCTTGGGTGAAGGGCGGTTCAACGCATGAACCGTCGCTGCTGCTGCAGGGATGATTTCAATCGCAGTATCTGTTTTCAGTTGAGCAAGGCCCATGGGTTGGTTCTCCGAAACACGGGAAGCGGGCCGGCGTCGAACGCCAGCCCTGTGCACGTCAGGATGACGCCTTGATCGAAAGGCTGCTTAGATAGGCCGAAGGGTCAGCCGGATCGAAAGTCTTTCCGTCGAAGAAGGTTTCCACACCGCGCGAAGTGGACGCCGGAATGTCGGCCGCGGCCACGCCAAGTTCGGCAGCCGCAGCCTTCCAGATATCCTCGCGGTTGACCTGATCAACCAGCACTTTGATGTCCGTGTCCGGCGCAAATTTGCCCCAGCGCGCATTCTCGGCAATGAACCATGTGTCGTGGCTCTTGAAAGGGTAAGACACGTTGTCAGCCCAGAACTTCATCCGAAGATCCGGCGCGGCGACCACGCGGCCATTGCCATAGTTGATATCGCCCTTCAGGCGGCCGATGATGTCGGCAACCGGCACATTCATCCAGTTGCGCTTGCCGATGATCGCGGCCATCTCGTCCTTGTTGGTCGCATCCTCGCACCACATCTGCGCTTCCATGACAGCCATCAGCAGCGCCTTGGCGGCATTCGGGTTTTTCTCGACCCATTCGGCACGCATGCCGAGTGCCTTTTCAGGGTGGCCTTTCCAAAGTTCGCCAGTCGTGGCGGCAGTGAAGCCGATGCCTTGGTTGACCAGCTGTTCATTCCACGGCTCGCCAACACAAAATGCGTCCATGGTGCCAACCTTCATGTTGGCCACCATCTGTGGCGGCGGCACAACGATGGTGGAAACGTCCTTGTCCGGATTGATCCCGCCTGCCGCCAGCCAATAGCGCATCCACAAATCATGCGTGCCACCGGGGAAGGTGACAGCGACCTTGACTTCTTTGCCCTCGGCCTTCTTGGCCTCAAACGCCGCCTTCAGCTTCGATGCGTCCAAGGCGACGCCGGTATCCTTGTATTCCTGCGCCACCGAGATCGCCTGACAGTCAAGATTGAGGCGCGCAAGGATGGTCATCGGCACCGGCACATTGTTCTGCGTCACCTTGCCGGTGTGCATAAGGTAAGGCATCGGCGTCAGGATGTGCGCGCCATCAATGCCGTTGGCCTCGCCGCCGAGCACAAGATTGTCGCGCAACGCGCCCCACGACGCTTGCTTCAAAACCTCAACGCCCGGCATGCCGTGCTTTTCAAACAGGCCTTTTTCTTTGGCAATGATTAACGGCGCTGAGTCCGTCAGCGCGATGAAGCCAAGTTTGACGACCGTCACTTCCGGCGTTGCCGGAGCTGCCCAAGCGCCGCCGGGAAGAAGCGTGCGCCCGGCCATCAGCAATGCCGTAGTTGTTGCAGCCCGCTTCAAAAGGCTTCGACGCGAAAGCAGGAATGAATTGCCAGCTGTGAATGTGCTCATATTCTGTCTCCGGTTCGGCAGCGTTCGGGAGGAAACGCCGCGCGTGAATAACAAAAAGGCCGCCAGACAGGCCGCGCCATCCGTGCATCCGGGATGGAGTTCACCTGAGTGGCAGCCTTGCCTTTGTGCGCCCGTCTTTGGACGCGAGTTAAGTCTGGGATGACTTGAACATGTTAATGCAGAAACCGTGCCAGTTTGAGAGCCACGCGGAATATTGTTCTAAATCAGAGAATTAGGTAAAATTGCCGTTCTGGTCGGCCTCGCCTTGTGGCGCATCGGTCGCCACAGCGCCTGTGCAAATGCCCAATTATCTTGCAGTGCACAATAATTGAACGCGTGCCTCCTGCATCAGTTTGACGCTTGTCCGGCGATGTACGCGTCGAGTTTGTCAGGGTCAAAAATCTGTCCATCAAAGAAACCATCCGGACCCAGTATCAGCTTGCCTTGCACAGAACCAACGCCGGTTGCCACTCTCAGCGCACCTTCAACCTTGGAATTTGCACCTGGCAATGCGGCCCCGGTCGGCCGAAGGGCACAGCGATAGATGTCGGGCCGATAAGCCTCTTTCGCGATACGCGCATGCGCTGGCGAATGCGTTGCCTGTCCCCAGCGCACCATCTGCGAATAGAACCACAGCGCGTGGCTCTGCCAGGGGAAGGTCGCTGCGCGGTCATGCATGACAAAGAAATCCGGCACATCCGCTATCCCGCTGCCTGTCACCAAGCTGCCCGCAAGTCCGCGCAAGATCAATTCCGGATCGACGTTGATCCACTCGGCGCGCGCAAGAATGTCCGCCAGCTCCGGGTGATTTCCCTTGTCAGCGCACCAGATTGACGCCTTGTGCAGTGCGCGCAGCAAGGCATCAAGCGCTTCGGGGTTCGCCATCGCCCAGTCCGCTTGAACACCGAGAACTTTCTCCGGGCTCGACTCCCAAATCGCCGCCTTGATTGTCGCCAGATGGCCTGACGCCTTGTCAACGCCGAAACTGTTCCACGGCTCACCTGCACAATACCCATCAATGCGCCCTGTCTTCATCGCATCGGCCATCATGGACGGCGGTACGATGACAATGTCGATATCTGAAACCGGATCAACGCCGCACGCCGCCAGCCAATAGCGCAATTCATAGCTATGGCCGGAAAAGGGGTGAACCACGGCAAACTGCAGTCTGTCACCATGCAATCTGCGCGCAATCACACGCTTCAGCGCCGCGCCGTTGATCGCAGGGTCAAGGTTTGCCTGTGCGCCTTCCTCCGCCATTGCTTGCCAAAGCGTTGCGCTCACCGTCACCGCGTTGCCGCCAAGCCCGAGCGCCATCGGCGCGATCAGCGGCAAGGGCAGGGGCGTCAGCCCGAGGTTTGATGCAATCGGCATCGGCGCCAGCATGTGCGCCACTTCAAAATGCCCGACGGCAATCCGGTCGCGGATGTTGGCCCAGGACGTCTCGCGCACCAGAGTAAGGTCGAGTTCTTCCGCTTCGGCAAATCCCATGACCTTCGCCGCAACCAACAGCGCGCTGTCCGTCAGTGGCAGAAACCCGGCGGTGATCGCATGCCTTCCCATCGCGTTCACTCCAACAGTCCGGCGGCCAGCACGAGACTGTGCGCCAATTCGCTCATTTTCCGGTTCTGGTTCATCGCATTCTTGCGCAACAGCGCATGCGCCGCATCCTCGGTAATACCCTTGGACTTCATCAGGATCGCCTTGGCCCTGTCGATCACCTTGCGCCCCTCAAGTTCACTGCGCACATCTTCAAGTTCGCGCACCATCCGCGAATAGGCGTTGAACCGGCTGATGGCCATGTCGAGGATCGGCCGTATCCGCTCCTGCCGCAGCCCGTCCACCACATAGGCCGAAACCCCGGCATCAATAGCCGCCTCCATAGAAGCGCGGTCAGAGCGGTCTACAAACATGGCAATCGGCCGCTGCACCGCGCGCGAAAGCTGAAACAGGCTTTCAAGCAGATCACGGTTGGGATTTTCGATGTCGATCACAATCACATCGGGGGCAATCACCGCAATGCGCCGCGCAAGACCTGTCACATCATGGATTACAGTGACAGTGTCATGCCCGGCCTCGCGCACACCCGCCTCAATGATGGCAGCGCGGGCGACATTCTCGTCAACAACGAGGACGCTGAGCGGCTTGGTCTCCATGCCTTCTTTTTGCGCATGCTAACAAATTGTGCAATGCAAAAAAGACAACCTCCCGCCAAACACAAAGCCACCACTTTCGCGCCAACTGATCTTCAATGCGATAATACGAGCATGTTTGGAACAGGTTTCGTGCGCGTTTCGAGCGGTTTCCGGAGCAGATTTTGCCAAAAAATAACCTCGCAGACGGCAGTCTGCGAGGTCGAAAATTCTGATGGAAATAGTATCCGACTATCTGTGTCAGGCCTTGTCGACAACTTTTTTGACGGCGTCTTTGACCTTGCCGACCGCCTGCTGTGCTTCGCCCTTGCGTTCCTGCACAATACCTTCGGCTTCAAGGTTCGGCTTTCCGGCAACTTTGCCGGCTGCCTGTTTGACGTTGCCCGCAGCTTCGTTGGCAAGGCCCTTGATCTTATCTGTTGCACTCGACATTTTTGACATCCTTTTTCCAATTGCGCCCGGTCAAATGCAATTCAACCACCCAAGGTGAAGCGCCGGGACTGGGTTGAAAACGTCCAAATCGAGGAATGGTTCCGATGCAAAACAGCGCGGACTTGCGCGTTTGGAGACCCAAGTCGATCACAATGGCGATCTGAAAATATTTTTTGAACGACGGAACTTTATTTACCGCCGTGCATTTTCTCGTCATCTGCAAACTGGCGCCAATCGCCAAAGACCAAAACTGCAAGGTGGAGTTTAATTCAATGAAAGCAGTTCTATTTTGGCTTCTCGGCCTCCCGCTTCCCATCGTTCTGGTGCTGTATTTCCTCGGCTACATCTGATCGTAACCGCCTATCTGGGAACCATCGGTCCGCTGCCGCGTTGATACGCAGGCAAATTTTTTTCAGGAGTTAAGTTATGTCAACCGCACAAACCAAAGCCAAGCGCGTCATCAAGGATACAATTGACGATGCAGAGCTGGAAGGCCGCTTCGAGCAGGCAAAATCTGAATTCTACAAGATAGCCGCAAACCTGTCCGAAATGGGCTCGTCCAAGGCGCGCGAGTATACCGAAATGGCGTCGAATGTTGCGACAAATCTCAAAGACGACGTCAATGCGGTGTCTGGAGATGCGCTCGACAACTTTATGGACCAACTGTCCTCGCTCGAGCGTGATGTGACCAATCGCATCCGTGAAAAGCCTTTGCAGGCGTTGGCGATCGCCGGCGGCATTGGCTTCTTGTTCGCCCTCTTGTCGCGTCGTTGATCAGGATGGGCGGCCTAGCTCCCTTGCTGGTTGGTCTGCTGACGACAGACGTCAAAACCGCCGCCAACAGGGCCAAGCGGCAGGCAATACTGTATGGAATGGCAGGATTGCTTGGCCTTTTTGGCTTTGGCGCACTGCTCATCTCTGGTGCGCTTTTCTTGTCGCGCCGAATGTCGCCGGAAGTTGCCACTCTTATCGTTGCTGCGGTTCTTTTCTCCGCATGCATGCTGATATTGGCCGTGGCGTCCATTTGGTCATCGCGTGAGCGCAAGAACGCAGTGCGCAGCCGGTCCATCGGTCCGACAATTGCGGCAACGGCTGCTCTGGCCGTCCTTCCGGCAATCCTTTCCAGCCGCGTCGGTGTTGGCATCGCAAGTGCAGCGGCTCTTGGCTATGCATACGCAAACCGCAAGCCGCCGATCAGATCACGCCGTCCGGTCAAATCGGCGGATTGATCGCGCATTTGGTTTAAACAACGGGAGATACTTGCAATGACAGCTGCCCTCAAGACCACCGAAGCAATCAACGAGGTCCTGCAAGCGCGGGCAACCAACAGCAAGCTCAACACAGGTTTGACCGATGCCTATCGCAAGCAGATGGCAAAGGCGCTATCTGATATTCTGTCAGCTACATACAGGCTGACAATTAAGAGCCACATTTATCATTGGAATGTCACCGGCCCACTGTTCAAGCCATTGCATGAATTGACGGAAGAGCATTACGGCGCGTTGTTTGAAGCCGCGGACATTATTGCCGAACGTATCCGTGGATTGGGTCATCTGGCTCCGGTGAAAGTCAGTGATGCGGCAGATTTCGCGCCACAAGATGGATCTGCCGAAACCGGCACGGCTGAATCAATGGTGGAGGTCTTGATCGCCGAACATGAAGCAGCCACGCGCAATTTGCGCAAAGCGGCCAAGGATGCTGATGACGGCGATGATATGGTAACAGCTGACATGCTGACAGACCGGCTGGCGTTTCACGAAAAGGCGATATGGATGCTGCGCGCAACGATCAGCGCATAGCCTTCTGATCTTCGGTTACGAAGCAAGGGCAACCACTTTGTTGCCCTTGCTATTTTGGCATCAACACATTGAGCGCACGCCGGTGCAATTTAATTTCCAACAGTTTTTCGAGCGGAACCAACTCTCCATCAACAGAGATTTTCCGTCCGTGTATTTTTGAGAGCATCTCTATTTTCACACTGTTCGTCGATTGCGACAAAAGGTGTTCGTTGTCAGTCCACCGCTTTAGCAGCATATCCCGCGCCAGCTTCATATTCTTCCAGAACGTCAGGCGCGGTGCAGAGTAGATACCCAACACTCCATCATCCAAAGTGTCAGCATAAGGAAGATGACCGTCGCCGTAAACGTTGTTCGAAACAGCCAGGATCGAATAATGTCCGCTATGATCATCTTTTCCGTTTGTCAGTTTGACGCGAAACGATGGGGGACTGGTAAGTGTAAGCAAAGCAGCCCGAACACTGGCCACCCGCTTGCCAAGGCGCGACTGGTACGGGATCGATTTGCGCAGTTCCACCATGCGCGGTTGAATGCCGAGCGACACCTGGTGGATGAAGACCCTGCCATTGACGGTACCAATATCAACCTGCTCGGCCGCAGATCCGGCAAGCGCTTCGATAGCGGCGTCCAGATCAAGCGGCATTTGCAACGAGCGGGCAAAAAAGTTCATGGTGCCGGCTGGCAAAACTCCAAGCACCTTGTTGTGTTTCCAGCACAACGAGGCGGCCAGAGACACCGAACCATCGCCGCCGCCAACAATTATGCAATCGATTTGCCGGTCTGCCGTCGCAGCCTCCAGCGCGTCGCCTATTTCCTTGCCAACTGGAGTGACGACACTCGCTCTATGTCCTCGGGCAGTCATGGCTTCGGCAAGCTTGCGACCAATCTCATCCACATCACTGGTTTTCAGTGTACCGCCGTCACGGTTCAACACGATTTGAATGTTCATGACGCTCTCACTCCACGTGTTGATATCAAAGGAACGGACGTCCTGTCTCTGCAGGGGCCGGCCAGCCGCCTGTGCGCGCCAATAGCGCCGGGTCAAGTGTTTGAACGCCACTGCCCAGCCATTTGATTGCGCCAAGCCGCTGCAACTTCCGGATCGTCTTGTTGGTGTGCACCAGCGACAGTCCAAGTGCGTCAGAGAGATGGCTTTGCGTCAGCGGTATGTCCATCTTGCCACCGGGCGTCAGACCAACCTGTTTGGCGCGATGGTAAAGCACGGAAAGCGCATAAGCGACACGTTCAACTGCGGTGCGCCGACCGATAGTCAGAAGATTTTCGTCCAGCAAACGCTCCTCACGGCATGCGATCCACGTCAAATCATAGGCAAGTGCGGGGTGATTTCTGAATAAAGTATCGAGGCGGCTGCGGTCAAACACGCAGAGCGTCATGGCAGAAAGCGACTCGACTGAATGCTGCACCTCGCCCGATATGGTGCCCTCAAGTCCGACCAAATCGCCGGGAAGGACAAAGTTCAGGATTTGACGGCGACCGTCGCGAAGCATCTTGTACCTGAAGCCGGAGCCTCGCAGAACGGTGTAAAGATTGAGATTGACCGACTTCTCAACGAAAATTGTTGCGCCTGCTTCAACATTGAGTTCCCCGGTCTTGAAGCTTTTCATGAACACAAGCTCATCTTGTGTGAATGGACGGAAATGCGCCATCTTGCGCAATGGACATAGCTCACACTTGGTGGTGCTGGCCCGCTGCATCGTCAATTCGACCCTTCATTGCTCAATGACTATATTCATCCAACGAAGGCGCGCTGGGTAACAGAGGCATCGCGCGCGTCAGGACCGAAATCCTCGGCCCCGCTGACAGCCAACAGTTCCTGCAGACGGTGACGTGCCCGGTTGACACGGCTTTTGATCGTGCCGACAGCACATGAGCATACCGCCGCAGCCTCCTCGTAGCTAAGGCCGGTCGCACCGATGAGAATGATCGCTTCACGCTGATCCTCCGGTAGCTTGGCAAGTGCGGTCTTGAAATCCTGCATGTCCAAGTTGGCAATCTGCGCTGGCGGCACAGACAGCCGTTCTGTAAACAACCCGTCGCTGTCTTGAATTTCGCGTCCGCGTTTGCGCATGCGGCTATAAAAGAGATTGCGCACAATCGTGAACAGCCAAGCCTTGATATTGGTCCCCGGCTGAAAGCTGGACTGCTTCGACCATGCATTCATCAGCGCATCTTGGACAAGATCGTCAGCGATGTCCGGCTTGCCGCAAAGAGACACGGCAAAAGCCCGCATGGCCGGTAGTTGTGCCAGTAGATCATGTTTGAATGAATATGTATCGTTGGTTGCGCTGATGTCCATATCAGCGGTCCTTTACTGGCAACTGCGCCCGTTCTGCCTGATCCAGCTTTTCAAGCAAATCGAGAAATTTCTCTGGAATCCCTTCGCTTTCCACCGCACCATACATGGACTGCAACAAGCCCGACACTTGCCTGTCAAAATCCTGCGCTCCGCTGGCAACGTGGTCATTTACCGGAGTGGGCTTCTTGCTCATGAGTCAACTGGTCCTTTTCTCGCACACTAACGCTTGAAACGAAAAAAGGTTCCATTGAATGGAACCATTTTTATTTTCGTCCGTTGCATAGCATAGAGGCCTTAAGGTCACAGCCTATCAGGGAGCAATTCATGCCACTTTCCAGACGAATCGCCGGACATTTGCCTTATCTGCGGCGCTACTCCCGCGCGCTGACAGGGTCACAAAGTTCCGGTGACACGTATGTTTCCGCCGTGCTCGAGGCGCTGATTGCCGACATTTCGATTTTTCCGACCGCATCAAGTGACAGGGTCGCACTGTATAAACTCTATTCGAAGCTGTTTGGTTCCATGACAGTGGACCTCAAGGAAATTCAGTCACCATTTGCTTGGGAGCGAAATGCCGAGCTTTATATGGCCTCAATTCCACCCAAAGCGCGGCAGGCGATCCTTCTTGTGGCAGTCGAGGGATTCAGTTCACGCGAGACCGCAGAAATCCTGGAAACAAGCGAGGGTGAACTCGGCAACATCCTTTCGACCGCAGCAACTGAAATATCCGAACAGATTTCAACCAGCATCATGATCATCGAAGACGAGCCGCTCATCGCGATGGACATCGAAGACATGGTGACTTCGCTTGGTCACAAAGTCACGGGTATTGCCCGCACCCATACTGAGGCAATTGCACTCTACAAAAAGCAGAAGCCTGCGATGATCCTTGCAGACATCCAACTCGCCGATGGAAGCTCCGGTATAGATGCGGTCAATGAGATTTTGGAGTCAGCCGACATCCCGGTTATTTTCATCACGGCGTTCCCCGAGCGCTTGTTGACCGGAGACAGGCCTGAGCCCGCATTTCTGGTCACCAAGCCTTTCAATCCGGACATGGTCAAGGCCTTGATCAGTCAAGCCCTTTTCTTTCAGGGCATCGCAGAAGGTCGCAACTGAGGAATATTTGGAATTGCCGGGAACGAATACCATTCCTGCGCATTTTGTCGGCAGAAACATTCTTCGGCAAAGGAGCAATTTGTCATGCTGTATTACACTCTGGTCTTTCTCGTCATTGCGCTTATAGCAGGTGCCCTTGGATTTGGCGGCATTGCCGGCACATCTGCTGGCATCGCGCAGATTTTGTTCTACGTCTTTCTGGTCTTGTTCGCACTCTCTCTGTTGGCAAAATTGTTCCGAAAAGTATGACCGGCAATTCGTAGCGGAGTTTTAGCGAAGGGCAGCAATTGTGAGGCAATCTGGTGCTTCGGAGTGAATAAAGAGAGCAGTCAATCTTGGCAGGGCGGGGCCGATAACAATGAGGTTATCGGCGCTCTCACATTCGGCCTCGCCAGCACAGATTGCGGCGTCACAGTTCAAGATCGGAAACTATCCTATCGCTACATCTTCAATCTGCCCGAATGCTGGCAAGTTCCTTCTGGCAAAATCTTGGACGATGTTTCAATTTACGGTCCGCATCTTGGCGAAAAACTCGCCTTGGCGAAATCTGCTCTGGTAGCCACATCCGAGCCGCAGAAACTGACAACAATCGCACGCGACAGGATCATATCCTTTTCGATTGACCAGCTGTTGGTTCCAAACAGACCAATGCTGGTCATCACCAAAATTCACGACATCACGCATGCGCGAAAGCGCGAGGCGACACTGCGAACGCTGTTGCTTGAGTTGAGTCACCGCTCGAAAAACTTGATGGCCATCATTCAAGGCCTGGCAACACAGTCAGCAAAATACTCGCCCTCTCTGGAGAGCTTTCTCAAATCATTCACCGGTCGGCTTCACGCCGTTTCCGGGGCGCAGGATGTGTTGGTGGATTCCAATTGGCAGGGTGCCAAGCTGTTCGAACTGGCGCGCCGCCAGCTCCTGCTTGCGGAAGCCGATCGTGACACCAATGTGGTTTTCGAGGGTGAAGACATCGAACTTGACCCCAATCAATCCTTGCATATTGGCCTGGCGTTGCATGAGCTTGCCATGTCGGCTGTGACACCTGCGCAAAAAGCGTCGGGATTCAAGCGAGTTTCCCTGAAAGCCAGGATACAAAAGGTTGCTGATCGAGATCACGTCATGCTGGAGTGGAACAGCGCTCCCGGATTGGGAGATGGCAAGCCATCGGATGATTTCGGCTCGGTACTTCTTGAAAAAGTGGTCCCGGCTGCGGTGTCAGGTGTTGTTCGCAAAAAGCAGACAAAAGATGGAGTGACTTGGAACCTGACTTTCCCGCTTCGCCCCGAAACGCCCAAGCCAAATCAAAAAAGGACTCGCCTTCGGAAATAGGTGCGACTGAGTAGCTTGCGAGCTTGGATGCTCTGCTAATGCAAGTTCGATGCCTGCAATGTGTCCGCCAAACGGATAAAAAGGTGTTTGGAAAATCGTCCATGATTATGTCAAAAGACATTGTGGCTATGGTCGCTGCGGGTAATTTGGCGCACAGAGGGCGTCAAATGAAAAGAATTGCACCAGTCGCTGTTTTGTTATCCGTTGCCACGATCGGCACGGGCATGACGATGTTTGTCAATGTTGCGACAAACCTTGCAGCGCAAGCACAATTTGATCTGATTGCCAACGAAGCAACCGACCGGCTGGATCGTCTTGTCAGCCGGCAACTGCTGCTGCTTCAGGCGACTGCAGCCCACTTGGAAACGAGCTCCGCACCCTTTGCCCGGACGGATTTCGCAATTTACATCAAGGCCCTCAACCTTCCAAAAAACAGTCCCGGGGTGCGTGGCATCGGCTTTGCCCCGTTGATGGACACGGGCAGGGATGCCGAGGCGACTGCGCTCATTTCGGCTAACTATGCTGTGAACCTGCAAGTTTGGCCTGCTACGACCCAGGCATTGCGAACACCCGTCGTCCTGATTGAACCGGAAGATCAGCGCAATCGCGGCGCGCTTGGCTATGACATGTTCAGCGACGCCACGCGGCGCAGTGCAATCGAACTGGCGATGACATCAGGCAGTGCAGCAGCCACTGCACCCGTCAGACTGGTCACTGAAAAGGCCGGCGAAACGCAAAGCGGCTTTCTGGTCTATGTGCCAGTGTCGCAAAACCTGCAGACTGTCCGGTATAATTCTTCCAATTCAAGTGTTGCTGGGTTTGTCTATTCTCCGTTTCGAGCTGGCGATCTGCACGATGCAGCGTGGGCTTCTTATGACTTGCCTGCAGTCTTTCAGACGGTTGACGCCGAAGCCGGTAATTCGGTTCTCGCTCAAACACCTGATTTTGAAACAATTTCGCGGATGGGAAAATTCGTTGCCGAGCGTGAGATAAAGGTCGCCGGGCGCAAATGGAAAGTCAGTTACATATCAACTTCCGCTTTCCCGGTTGGCAACTGGAAGCTTGGCACTTGGCTTCTGGGTATTGTTTCAATGTTGTTTGCTGCGGCACTGGCAACTTCAGCGCGCGCGCAGCTGATGTCGGTTGATGCTGCGAACAGGCTCGCCGCGCTGTCCCAGCAGGCATCGGCTGACAAGGACATGATGCTTCAGGAAATGAAACATCGTATCAAGAACTCAATTGCCCGTGTTCTCGCTATTGCCAGACAAACCGCGTCAAGCGCTGCCAACGTTGAGGACTTCACAAATTCCTATTTTTCAAGGCTGCAATCCATGTCGGCAGCGCAGGAACTTTTGACGCGTTCGCATTGGGAGAACGCAGATTTGCGTACCTTGCTCGATGGTGAGCTTCGTCAGATTCTGGGTGACAGCGGGAACAAGGAGCGGCTTTCAGGCGAAAGCATAAGTCTGAATGCGCGCGCCACACAGGCGCTGGGCCTCACGTTTCATGAGTTGGCGACCAATGCGCTCAAGTATGGTGATCCCATAGGCATTGAATCCGGTCTCGCTGTCCATTGGAAATGTTCCAAACTCGCGGGCAAGGATGTTCTGGTCATCGAGTGGTTCGAGCCGGGAGGGTCTATCAAGTCTGAAGAGAGGGCCGGATTTGGCTCAAAGCTGATTAAGATGAATGTTGAGCGCGAACTCGGTGGCGTGGTGGAGCGGTTCATGGCCGACGATGGGCTCATGATACGGATCACACTGCCCCAACAGTCAATTGTCTGATTGCATTCGCGCGCGGTCCTTTAGCTGCCCGTGCTGACCGGCACAACAACAACGCTTTGGCTGCTTGCCGCACGTGCTTCCTCAAGCCGTGTCTTAATCAGTTCAAGCACTCCGGCGTGTGCTCTTGCAGTGGTGTCATCATCACTTGATGCATACCACCCTGCAACAATCATCGGCAGCGTTCCAAATTTCCCCTTCAACCTGCGGCGCATGAATTCTACTCGCTCTGCAGGTGGGTCGACCAGATAAACAAGGACAAGCGCTTGTGTCTGATCAGTCTGACCGGCATCTCCCGATAGCGGCGAGCTTGCATTTTCATCAAGCATCTTGTGGGGCACGCCAGCGGCGCTGAGCGAGGCGGAGAGCGCTGTCGTGGCAGCAAAATTAATGCTGCCGGGCGCGGGGAGAAGCAATATCGAGCTGTCTTCTGTTGACCCTGCAGTGTCTGCATCAGACACAAAGACACCATCCAGGACAGCAGAAAACTCGGTGGCCAAATGCGTCAGATCACTGTTGGAGAGCCTGCGCTGTGTCCGGTCATTCTCGGCCAGCATCAGGCCAGGGACGGCAATAGTCTTCAGGAAGTCGGCCATGGTTGCCTCAATCAGCCACCGTTCCGACAGAGCGCTGGCTTCAGCGCGGTCACGCGCCAGAAGCCGTTGATAAAATGTCTGCGAGGGTGTCAAAGCGGGCGCTGAGCCGAACAGCACGTCGAGGAAGCCGAGACCTTCGACATGGCGGCCAATGACGGCAAGGCATATTGTCAATGGTGTTGCCAACAGCAATCCGACCGGCCCCCAAAGCGCTGTCCAGAACGCAGCGGCAGCGATGACTGCCACGGGAGATAATCCCGCGCTGTGGCCAAAGGCTAGAGGCTCGATGACGTGGCCGACAATTGGTTCCGTCACAAGAAATAGCCCTGCCACCATCAGCGGAAGTGTCCAGTCAGGGCTAATGGCAGCAGCAAGCAATATCGGAAAAACTGCTGCCAGTATCGAGCCGACATAAGGAATAAACCGCATGAGCGCAGTAAAAACGCCCCAAAGCGCTGCGGCCGGAACGCCCATGAGCCAAAGCGAAACACCAACAAACAGGCCGAAGCTGCAATTGACCAACGCCTGCATGATGAACAGTTTGCTGATTTTTGATCCCGCATCATTCATTGCCGCAGTTGTTTTCAACAGGTCGCCGCGTCCGGCCAACCGTATCAACCGGTCACGCAAATCTTCTCTTTGGAACAGAAAGAAGATTCCGAAAATGGCGACAAGTATAGTCTGCACAAACGGGTGCAGCAGCGGACTGATGATTCCGAGGTAGGAATTGAGGAAGCCCGGATTGGAGGTCATGACTGCGATATTTTTGGTGGCTTCGACGGTTGCAGATTTTCCGGGCTGCTGTTCCGCATCAAGCTCCGCTCCCAAGCGGCCCAGCATGTCGCCCGCACCGCCAAACATGCTGTTGCCCGATGACAGACTGCGCAAACTTTTGATTTTCGCGCGTAGGTTCATCTCATAAGCTGGCAGTTCTGCTGTCAGTGCGGCGACTTGTTTGGAAACAAGGTATCCAAGACTGCCGACGCTTACAAACATGGCGGCAACGACCACTGTGATTGCAATCGCCTTCGGAACGCGCCGCTTTTGCAGACCTTTGACTGCCGGCGTCAGAAGAAATGTGAAGAGCACTGCCAAGGCCACAGGAACCAGCACATCGCGCCCGAAATAGAGAAAACCGCAGGCCAGTGCCGCAATAATCATGACATGCGCAGCAAACGCCACCTTGTCGTCCTTGGTTGTCTCACGGAAGAATGTGGCTGGCAGTGGTCGCATCAAAGTCCCCGGAATTCTTTTACGTTTGCAGCGTTGATACAGCCGACTTTTTTCTCAACAGCGTTGATACAGCCGCCTTTTCTCTCAATAGAGGGCGGAAGAATGTACGAACCTGCTGTCAACGCTGGCTTTTTGTCTGTATTCACTTGGCGTTTTGCTTGGAGCCGGCATTTTTTCCGTCCGAGCTTCTGGAACGCTCATCAACGCGTGCAGCACCCTTTTTGAGTGGCTTGCCGGTTGCCGCTTCAACGTCTTTTTCTTCCTTGCGCGTCTCTTTCAACAGCGCGGATGCAGCGGATTTTCCAACCGAAGTGGTGGCG
Organism: Phyllobacteriaceae bacterium; assembly: GCA_031422915.1. Lineage (GTDB taxonomy): Bacteria > Pseudomonadota > Alphaproteobacteria > Rhizobiales > Rhizobiaceae > JANMEX01. Next base: position 20,969 of record JANPEK010000027.1, read on the forward strand.
TTTTTTACAGACATTGCAGACTCCTTTGGATTGTGTGGGTTCGACAGAATTTTCAGTGATTTGACTCCAAACGCATGCGCTGGATATTGGTTCCAGCGCGGGTAAAATTCCGGCATTGCCGTGCATCCTCTGCCGGGTTCCGGTTCCTTGGAGTGATAAAAAGTTTCGGGCAGGACGCTTGCGCCTCAAAACAGGCAAATAGGGCATTGCCAACGTTCATGTTTCGTTCTATCAATATCAAATGTCTATTTCCGGTGCTCCAGCAGTGTTGCGTTTGGCTCGGGCGGATTCTGCCCATGATGAATCACGAGTCCCGGTGACATTTGAGGCGGTTCGGGCTGCGGTTGCGGATGCGCCGCTGAATGAGATCATGCCTGCCGCACCGGGTGACCATGCGGCAGCGCTTGGCTTTGCGCTGGCCTGGGCAGTGATGGCAGCAAAGAGAAGCACCGATGACGGTGTGATTTTCTGGGCGGCTCCCGAACAGGATTTTTTCGAGGATGGGCTGCCAAATGCTGAAGGGTTGGCACAGTTTGGCATTTCGCTTGACCGGCTTCTTATGGCAAGGACCAACTGTCAGGCCGACGCGCTCTGGGCAGTAGAGCAGGCGCTGGCCACGCCGGAAATCACGGCGCTGTGCGCAGTTTCGCCATCCAGAAAACCGCTGAGCCTGACCGCCACGCGGCGGCTTCTCCTGACAGCGGAAAAGCACAAAACGCGCTGCATTCTGCTCAGGCAGGATTTGGCCGGGACGAGTGCGGCATGGAGCCGTTGGCAAATCAGTGCCGCGCCAAGCGAAGGTGAGGAGCGGGAACTGGGACGCCCTTCATTCAAGGCTCACCTTGCAAGGAGCCGCGCGGGCAATTCAGGCCTTAATTTCAATCTTGTGTGGGATATTCACAGCCATGCTTTCCGTGATGGAGAAAGCGGGAATGACGCCGCAATGGATGGCCCTGTGGCTTCCGCGTTTGCCGGTAGACAGGCTGATGCGGATGAACGCAGCGCCGCCTGATGGCCGTCCGCTCGTCATTTATGACAAGATCAAAAACGCTTTCGCGCTGACCGCGCTTGACCGGCGGGCAAGTGCTTGCGGGCTTCAGATCGGAATGGCGCTGGCCGATGCGCGGGCGATCCAGCCTGATCTTGTTGCGCGCGAGGCGGAGCCTGCAGCGGACGCAAAGCTCTTGGATGAGATCGCCGCATGGTGTGAGCGCTTCACGCCGGTAGTCGTGATTGATCCGCCGCACGGGCTTTTGCTGGATGTCACCGGCTGCACACATTTGTTTGGCGGCGCAGCTACGCTGCTTGATGAGGCACAGCGGCGGATGAAGGCGGAAGGTCTTGCCGTGCGCGCCGCAATTGCGCCAACACCCGGCGCGGCTTGGGCCTTTTCACGCATTGGCGGAATGCGGATTGTTGATGGGGACGGTTTGAAAGAAGCTTTGGCCGGGCTGCCGGTTGCGACCTTGCGTCTTCTGCCGCAATCGGCGGCGCTGCTGCGGCGGCTTGGCCTCAAAACAGTTGGCCAGATCATCGACGCGCCGCGCCAGCCGTTTGCCGCCCGCGCCGGGCAACATGCCATGCTGCGGCTCGATCAGGCGCTGGGCCGCGCGCCGGAAGCGCTGACGCCAAGACGACCGCCACCGCCGCTGTTTGCGCTGCGGCGTCTGGTTGAGCCGGTGCTGACCATGGAAGCAGTGCTGATAGTCACCGAAGCGCTGTGCGCGGACCTTTGCGCCCAACTGGATGAACGGGGTTCCGGCGCAAGACTCTTGCGGCTCTCTCTCTTCGGAGTGGATAACCGCGTGCGCACTGTCCAACTTGGGCTCAGCCGTGCCGAATCGAACCCTGTCATCATGCTGCGGCTGTTGCGTGAGCGGCTTGGTGTCTCGCCGGAGGCATTGGAGGCGGAGTTTGGCTTTGATGCAGCGCGGCTGGACGCGGTGGAAATCACACCAATTATCCTGCGCCCGACCGATCTTGCACCCAAGGCCGGACGCGACAGGGAGGCGGAAGCAAGGCTGATTGACCGGCTGATAGCGCGGCTTGGTGCAGCGCGGATCGGGCGGCCTGAGCTGAATTCAGTGCATGCTCCGGAGCGGGCAAATGGCTGGGCGGTAGCAGAAACCAGAGCACGGGAGTTGCCCGCCCCGATGCAGGACGGCGTCATGCGGCGGCCCTTGCGGCTGTTCGCCCGCGCCCAAATTGTCGAGGCGATAGCCTCGATGCCCGACGGACCGCCGATGCGTTTCCGCTGGCGGCGTGTCTTGCATGACGTCATCCGGGCCGAAGGACCGGAGCGAATCACGCCGGACTGGCTGCGCGCGCCAAACGGGCGGCCGCGCGATTATTACCGCGTCGAGGACAGGGACGGACGGCGCTATTGGCTCTACCGCGAAGACCATGAAGAAGCACCGCGCTGGTATCTGCACGGGTTGTTCGCATGAGCGGTTTTGCCGATCTGTGTGTGAGCACGAATTTCTCCTTTCTGCGCGCTGCCTCGCATGCGGAGGAATTGGTTGAGACCGCCAAGGCGCTCGGCCATTCAGGCATTGGCATCGCCGACCGCAACTCGCTCGCCGGGATTGTCCGCGCCCATTCGGTTGCCAAGGAGCAGGGATTGCAGCTTGCGGTTGGCGCGCGGCTGGTGTTCCGCGATGGCACGCCCGATATTCTCGCTTATCCCAAAGACCGCCCCGCCTATTCGCGGCTGACACGGCTTTTGACCCTCGGCAACCGCCGCGCGCCCAAGGGCGAATGCTGGCTGGATTTTGAAGATTTCCTGAACCATTGCGGAGGGTTGCAGGCTATTGTCATTCCTGATTTGAAGACAGGTACGTTGCCGGGCGAAGCGCTGAAAGTCTGCCTTGAATCCATCCGCAGTGCATGTGGCGAAGTCTGGCTTGCAGCACGGTTCATCTTCGACGGCGAGGATCGGCGGCGCATCCGGCTGTTGAAAAAGCTGGCAGCTAAGACCGGTGCCAGCTTGATCGCGACCAGCGAACCCTTGCATCATGTGCCTGAGCGGCGGGCGCTTTTGGACGTCCTGACCTGTATCCGCGAGAAGACTACGCTCGACGCCGCCGGACGGCTACTCGCCGCCAACGCCGAGCGGCATTTGAAGGCCGGAGAGGAAATGGCGCGGCTCTATCGCGATGCGCCGGAGGCGGTCAGCGAGACAGTGCGGTTTCTCGGCGGTGCAAAATTTTCGCTGGATGAGCTCAGCTACCAATATCCGGACGAGACCGTCGAGGGCTATGCCAATCCACAGGCCGCACTGGAAGCTTTGTCATGGCAAGGCGCAGCGAAGCGCTACCCGGACGGCATTCCCGAGGGTGTCAGAACCTCGCTGGAGCGCGAACTCGACATTGTCGCGCAGCTCAATTACGCACCCTATTTTCTGACTGTCGCGGACATCGTCTGTTTCGCCCGCGAAGAGCGCGGCATTCTTTGCCAAGGCCGGGGCTCGGCAGCAAATTCCACCATCTGCTACGTGCTAAACGTGACGGCGGTGAACCCCGCGACCTCCTCGCTTTTGTTCGACCGGTTCATCTCGACCGAGCGCAATGAGCCACCGGACATTGACGTGGACTTTGAGCACGAGCGGCGCGAGGAGGTGATCCAGTATGTCTACGAGAAATACGGTCGCCACCGCGCCGCACTGGCCTCAACGCTGATTTGCTACCGCAGCCGCAGCGCCATCCGCGATGTTTGCAAGACATTCGGCTATTCGGAAGACCGCATCGCTTCGCTTACCAAAATGCAGCAATGGTGGTCAAAAGGCACCAGCCGGAAAGACCTTGCCACACTCGGGCTGGACATGAGCGACACACGGCTGATCACATGCCTGAAGCTGGTCGAAGAGCTGCGTGATTTCCCTCGCCATCTCTCCCAGCACGTCGGCGGCATGGTCATCACGCGTGACCGGCTTGATGATGTCGTGCCCATTCAAAATGCCGCGATGGACGACCGCACGGTTGTCGAGTGGAACAAGGACGATTTGCAGGCGCTGAAAATACTGAAAGTCGACATGCTGGCGCTCGGCATGCTGACCTGTCTGCGCAAGGCATTTACAATGGTGGAACAATCCTATCCGCTCTGGGACGGCGAGGGCGGCAGACTGACACTGGATTCCATGCCGAAAGAAGACGCCTCCGTTTACCGCATGCTGCACCGGGCCGATTCTGTCGGCACGTTTCAGGTCGAAAGCCGGGCGCAGATGTCGATGCTGCCAAGGCTGAAGCCGGTCTGCTTCTACGACCTTGTCATCGAAGTCGCCATCGTCCGTCCCGGTCCGATCCAGGGCGGCATGGTGCATCCATACCTTCGGCGCAAGCAGGGGCTGGAGAAGACAACTTACCCGTCCAAGGCCTTGGAGGCCGTGCTTCACCGCACGCTTGGCGTCCCTTTGTTTCAGGAACAGGCGATGCAAATCGCAATTGTCGCCGCCGGCTTTTCGCCGCCCGAGGCCGACAAGCTCCGCCGCGCCATGGCAACCTTCCGGCGGGTTGGCACAATCGGCTTGCTGCGCGACAAGTTCGTCAACGGCATGATCAAGAATGGCTACGAGCGGGCGTTTGCGGAAGCCAGCTTCAAGCAGATCGAGGGCTTTGGCGAATATGGTTTTCCCGAAAGCCATGCTGCAAGTTTCGCACTTCTGGTCTACGCCTCCTGCTGGCTGAAATGCCATTACCCGGATGTCTTTGCCGCCGCGCTTTTGAACTCACAGCCGATGGGCTTTTACGCACCGTCGGAAATCGTCCGCGACGCTGGCGAACATGGCGTTGCGATGCGGCCACCAGATATGAATTTTTCCGACTGGGACAACAAGCTTGAAGAAGGCCCCGCCGCCGTCGAAAACCTCCATGCGCGCCATGAGGAGATGCGCCCGGACATTCATTCCACCCATGCCGTTCGGCTCGGCTTCCGCCAAATCTCAGGCTTGCGCGAAGTGGAACTGACGCGGCTCGCCGCCCTGCGCGGCAAAGGCTATGATTCGGTGCGCGATGTCTGGCTGCGCGGCGCGGTATCCGTCTCAACCATTGAGCGACTTGCCGATGCCGATGCTTTCCGCTCTTTGGGTTTGGACCGGCGCGATGCGCTCTGGGCGGCGAGGGGGTTGAACCGTGTCGGCGGGCAAGAGGACCTTCCGCTGTTTGCGATCACGTTCGACGCGACGCGTGAAAAGGATTACGGCCTGCCTTCCATGCTGATTGGCGAACATGTTGTGGAAGACTACCGCACCATTGGCCTGTCATTGAAAACCCACCCGGCTGCCTTGCTGCGCGATGAGCTGAACGCGCGCGGCGTCACGCCGTCCGAAGAACTTGCAGGCATGAAGACCGGCACAAAAGTGCGCGTGGCCGGCCTCGTTCTGGTGCGCCAGCGCCCGGGCACCGCTTCCGGTGTCATCTTCATGACCTTGCAGGATGAAGGCCATGTCGCCAATGCGGTCGTTTGGCCGAAAGTGTTTGAGCAATTCCGCAGCGAAGTGCTGGGCTCGCGCTTTTGCGCTATCGATGGCTATGTCCAAAACGAGAGCGGCGTTCTGCATGTTATTGCCAGACGGATCATGGATTACTCACCGCTGCTTGCCAAACTCTCCAATGCCGAATTCACAAGCACAGTGACAAATGCCGATGAAGTCAAGCGCCCGGTTGAAGCAGACTCGCGCCAGCATCCCCGCAATGTGCGCCATAAGCTGAACGTTGAGCCGGTGGCCAGAGTGATGCCGAAAGGCCGCAATTTCCACTGAATCCAAAACATCTTCCTGCGATTGCCCTCTGCGCCAAAATTGTCTATGTTGAATGAGCGTTCAACAACAGGGCGGCCAAAATGAATGTCTCCATGCGCGATGTCTCCATTCCAAAAAACTGGGATCGCACTGGCTTGCCCGCGTGGACCTACCACAGCGAGGCGATGCTCGAGCTTGAGCGGCAGCACGTGTTTCTCAACCATTGGCAAATCATCGGCCATGTCTCAAACATGCCTGGCAAAGGCGACTATCTGGCGATGGATATCGGTCCGGAGCGCGCAATCGTCGTGCGCGGCGCCGATGGCATTATCCGCGGTTTCCATAACCTCTGCCGCCACCGCGGTTCACGTGTCGTCGCCGACGGGCAGGGCACCTGCAACAACGCGCTCGTCTGCCCGTTTCATGGTTGGGTCTACAATCTGGACGGAACATTGCGCGGCGCAGCGCGGCCACATTCATTTTCCGATTTCGACAAAAAGCAGTTCGGTCTGAAGCCGATAGAGGTTGAAGTCTGGAAAGGGTTTGTTTTCATTCGCTTTGCCCAAGGCCCACAGCCTTCTGTGGCCGAAGTCATGGCACCCTTTGACGAAGAGTTGGGCCACTATCGCTCCGAGGAAATGGTTCCCACAGGCAATTTCTGGACAAGCGTCTCGCCGGTCAACTGGAAGTCCGTCCGCGATGTGGACAATGAAGGTTACCACGTCGCGATGGCGCATCCGGCCCTGCAGGATTTATATGGCTCGACCTATTTCGACGAGCCGATGGTCAACGGCGTCAACCGGTCATTCGCCACCTTCAATCCGCATGCAGGACGCCGGTGGAGCGTGCGCAACTATGTGAAGATGACGCCCGTTCAGCCGCATCTGCCGGAGCATTTGCGCAAGGCCTGGATCTATTATGGCATGTTTCCCAACACGGTGATCGTTGCCACTCCGGAGACAATTCAATTCTATCAGGAATTCCCGTTGGCAACCGATCGAACCTTGCTGCGCAGTTGCAGCTACAAATTTGCGAGTGAAGACAGGAATGTCCGGCTGTCGCGCTATCTTGCCGGGCGCATCGACAGAGACACCACAGCCGAAGATATCCAGCTGACGATATGGTCCAACGAGTCGATGAAGTCATCGGCGTTCGAAGGGTTCCACCTCTCCGACCTCGAATATGGCGTGCGCGCCCACCATGACCATCTGCGCGCCCGTTTGCCGGTTATGACCTTGAATGACCGGCCGCCCGAAAGCGAAATCGCCGCGCTCAGTGAACGGATGAAGCGGAACTGAGCGACGTCCGGAAGCGTCGCATCTGGCTCCCGTTCTTGGCAGACTTGTTCATTGCCACGCGCTGCTGCCGAACTGGCCATTTCAAAGATCCCTCTCCCAAATGAGGAAGAGCCCAGGAAACAGGACGCATGGTCCTGTTTCTGATGACTTGAGTGTGTGACATCGCCACACACCCTCTTCCTTGCATCACGCAAATTGGACCATTGAACCAATTTGTTCTGCTGACGCAAAATCGTTTCTCACCCTTTGCAACGGGCAGGAGGATTATGCGGGACTTTTACGCAGAGGGGATAAAACGGGCAGAAGTTTCTTGCAGATTGCGGGATTTCAACGGGTTGGCGCCCCATTTCGTGTGGATAGATTGCGGCATGGACCGTCGCTGTCCCCAAGATCAGGCCCGCCAGACGCCTTCCTTCTCAAGGTCGTACATGGTGCGGGAAATGCCCTCGCGCAAAATGGCCACCATGTCATCAATCTCAGCTTTGGTGATGATGAGCGGTGGAGACATGACACACATGTGGATCAAGGGACGGACCAAGAGTCCCAGCTCCTGACAATGCTTGTCGATGCGTCGTCCCACTTCAGTATCGAGGCTAAGTGGGTTGTTACTGTGCCTGTCGGCGACACATTCAACGCAGGCCATCAACCCGACGCCGCGGACATCGCCGACCAGCGGCAAGTCACGCAGCGCTTGAAGTTGCTGCTGAAAATAGGGTGCAATGCCCCGCACATGATCAAGGACACCCGACTCCAGAAGTTCGAGATTTTTCAGCGCAACTGCGCATCCGACGGGATGACTTGAGTATGTCAGACCATGACCGAACATCGCTTCAGAATTGTTGGAGCTGCGCAAACGATCCAGCATCTGCGCCGAGACCATCAGGCCCCCAAGCGGGAAATAACCGGATGTGACGCCTTTGGCAAAGGCGATCATGTCGGGCTGAATATCGAACACCGCCTCAGATGCAAACACATGCCCCAAACGACCGAACGCTGTGACGACCTCATCGGAAATATACAAAATGTCGTTGGCGCGGCAGAGATCGCGGATGCGCGGAAGATAGCCTTTCGGCGGGATGATGACGCCGCCTGAAGCCATCACCGGTTCGCCCACAAAGGCACCGATTTTCTCCGCGCCGACACGAATGATTGTCGCCCGAAATTCATCGACAAGGAAATCGCAGAACTGCTCTTCGCTTGTGCCTGCCGGACGGCGGAACGGGTTTGGATTGGACAGTTTGACGACCAGCCCGTCCGCGCTGTCCATCCAGTCATGATCGCGCGGGCGACCATTGAGCGAGGCCGACAGATAGGTGCTGCCGTGGTAAGCGCCGCCACGGCTCAGGATCATTTTCTTGCCCGGCAGCCCGCGCACATTGTTGTAGAACTGCATGAGGCGAAGTGCGGTCTCTATGGCTGACGAACCACCCGTGGTGAAGAACACATGGTCGAGATCAAAAGGTGCCCGGTCAGCGAGTTTCTTGGCCAGCTCGGCAGACGGGTCATTCATCGTGTACCATGGCGAATTGTAGGAAAGCGCCATCGCCTGATCATACATTGCGCGGGAAAGCGCTTCGTTGCGATGGCCGAGATTTACGCACCACATGCCGGCAGGGCCGTCGATCAATCGCTTTCCGGTGCCGTCGTAGATATAAATACCTTCGCCCGCACTGAGCCGGGTCCGCGCCTCGGCACCAATGCTGGCACTGACCGGCCAAGGCTGGAGCAAGTGCCTGTCAGCCTGCCACGGCACATCAGTTGGCACGGTTGCGCGCATTTCACTGGTGGCTGCATTGCTGGACATTATCGGCACCGCTTCTTTCGGACAGGAATTCACAATGACCGGTCAATTAACGGAAATTGCTGACATATCATCCACTATGTTGAATGGCTATTCAATCAAATTATCGAAACATTCCGCTTGATTTTATGGGTCGCTTCCGCTGATATCCAAAGCGGAACACTTGATGGGGAGATCAGCCCGTGTCGACCAAATCGCCTGGTGCAAGCAAAGCGTGCTTTCTTGGCAGAGGTCTCGATACATGAGCCAGCCAGGCACCATCGTGATCAATCCATCAGCGCCGGTTCGCCAACGTGCCGAGCGCAATGACGACGAGCGAAAAGGCCTGACGCTGATTTCGGCCCCATTTTTTTATGCGCTCATTCTTCTTGCGTTTCCGGTATTGAGCGTTGTCGCGCACAGTTTTTGGACCCAGAACTATCTGACCATCGATTACAGCTTCACATTGGAAAACTACCGCGTAGCGCTGACCGAACCTTTGTATCAGCAATTGCTTTTGCGCTCTTTGCGCATCTCGCTGACTGTTGGCATCGCGACGGTCATGCTTGCCTATCCGATGGCATATTTCATCTCGTTTTACGGTGGCAAGCGGAAGGGCCTGTTGCTGTTTCTGGTGACGCTGCCATTCTGGACAAGTTATCTTTTGCGCATCTTGTCATGGAAAATCATCCTTGGCAGGCAAGGCGCGCTCAACACCGCGCTGATGTCGGCCGGGATCATTGATGAGCCGATTGCCTCGCTGATTTACAATTCCAATGCGGTGATTGTGACGCTCGCGCACTGCTGGGTGGCCTTTGCCATTCTGCCGATATTTGTCACGCTCGAGAAAATTGACCGGTTGCTGCTGGAGGCGGCGACTGATTTGGGTGACGGTCCGCTTTTACGTTTTTTGCGCATTATACTCCCGCTTTCAGCCACGGGGATAGTTTCCGCTTTATTGATTGTAATGATCCCGACTGTCGGTGATTATGTTACACCAAGACTGGTCGGCGGCAGTGAAGGGATCATGATCGCCAACGCAATCCAGAGCCAGTTCGGACGCGCTTCAAACTGGCCATTGGGGGCAGCGCTGTCGGTGGTGACCATGGCTTCGGTGGCTTTGATGTCCGGACTTGTGGTCGTTGTGATCCGGGCACTTGTGAGGCTGGCACGTTGAGGATGACGCGGGCAATCGGTCGCTATTGGTTGGCCGCCTATGCTTTGCTGTTCATGTTGTTTCTCTATCTTCCAGTTCTGCTGATCTCGGTCTTTGCGTTCAACAATTCGGCTGTGCCAGCGTTCCCGCTGGCAGGTTTCACGACGAAATGGTTTGGCACACTTGCGGGAACCGTTCCCATCCACCAAGCCGCTTGGAACAGTTTGAAGGTGGCGCTTTTCACGGCAGCGATGAGCACCGTTCTCGGAATTTGTGTTGCGCGGGCGGCAACGCGCTACGCCTTCCGCGGCAAGCAGATGATTAAAGGCGTCATCATGGCTCCGCTGATTTTGCCGGAGATCATTGTCGCGGTTTCACTGTTGATCATGATGCTGCGCCTCGGACTGGAATTGTCGCTGGTTACGGTTGCCGCAGGGCATGTGCTGTTTTGCCTGCCCTATTCCATTTCCGTTCTTGTCGCCGGATTTGACGGCTTTGACAGAAGTCTTGAAGAGGCCTCGACGGACCTTGGCGAGACGGCATTCGGCACATTCTGGCGGGTCACATTGCCGATGATGATGCCATCGATAATTTCAAGCCTGCTGGTTGCCTTCACTGTCTCGTTCGATGAATTCATCCTTGCGTTTTTCCTTGGTGGAACCTCGCCGACCTTGCCGGTTTACATGTTTGCACAACTGCGCTTCGCGGCGAAACTGCCAGCGGTTCTTGCACTTGGAACCGTCATTCTCGTTGTTTCGATTCTGTTGCTGATCGTTGCGGAAACCTACCGGCATCGCGCCGAGCGGCGGGTGAAATTTGAAGGAAACTGATGTGTCATCACATGCAATGATCGAAGTCCGCGATGTCACAAAGCGCTACGGCGCGTTCACCGCCTTGGACATGGTCAGCGTCGATATCCGCGAGGGCGAATTCTTCTCGCTGCTTGGCCCATCCGGCTGCGGCAAGACAACGCTTTTGCGGATGATCGGCGGATTTGACAGCCTGAGTTCGGGGGAAATCCGGATCGGCGGAAATTCGATGCAGGATGTTCCGGCCAACCGGCGGCCGACGAACATGGTCTTCCAAAGCTATGCGATTTTCCCGCACCTCGATGTGGCAAAGAATGTCGCTTACGGTTTGAAGCGGCAAAGACTGGGCGCAACTGAAGAAAAGCGGCGGGTAGACGAAGCCTTGGCACAAGTATCGCTTGGCCATCTTCGCGGACGGATGGCGTCGCAACTATCCGGCGGGCAGAGGCAGCGTGTGGCATTGGCGCGGGCACTGGTGATGCGGCCAAAAGTGCTGCTGCTCGACGAGCCGCTGTCGGCGCTCGACAAGAAATTACGCGAGCAGATGCAAGTGGAACTGCGCCGTTTGCAGCAATCTGTCGGGATCACGTTCGTTCTGGTGACGCACGACCAATATGAGGCGCTGGCGATGTCCGACCGGGTGGCGGTGATGTTCGGCGGGCAAATCAAACAGGTCGCCGCGCCGCAGGAAATTTATCAACGGCCGGCCACGCGCCAGGTGGCGGATTTTCTTGGCGGGATGAATTTTGTCGATGCGAAGATTGGCCAAGTCGAGGGGAACCAAGTGTCGGTTGAGACTGCGGCTTTCGGAATTCTGAAAGTGCAAACACCAGCAAACGGAATGCCGGGTGCCGGCAAAGCTGTACTCGGAATCCGACCGGAGCGGATCCGGGTTTTGTGGGAAGGCGAAACGGCAAAAGATGTGATTGCCGGAACCGTCATCGAGCGCCACTATTTTGGCGAGGTCACCCATTTGATCGTCCAGACCGGAGAAGGTCACGCGCCGCTGACTGTTTCGGAAACCAATGATTTTGGCGCTGATGACATTCCGGTCGGTACGAAGATCAATTTGGCTTATGATCGGGATGCTTTTGTTTTGATGTCGGAGTGAAGAGGTCTTGGGGCGGCGAAGGGCACTATCTGTCACACAAACTTCGTCATCGTCGGGCTTGTCCCGACGACCCAGTTCTTGTTTCAACGTTGACAAAAAGTAAGTCTGGCAACTGTATTGGGATCAAGCGGCGAACTCCTTGTTGTCGCGCAGCAGTGCATTGGCGGTGATGAGGATTTTGCGGGCGACGGCGATGAGGGCGAGTTTTGGAGGTTTACCCTTTTCGATGAGGTGTTTGTAGA
>JANPEK010000028.1:0-2598 GCA_031422915.1 Phyllobacteriaceae bacterium
ATGGGGCTGGAGACGGCTTTGGCCGCGATCAAGGCGGCGCAGACACCGGCGGGTGAAAAGGGTTGGCGACCTGCGAGGCCGTTGGCGGCGCGCGAGACGAAGTTGCTTTCAGAAGCAGAAGGCAAGGCCTTGCTCGGGAACGCGGGAATTCCTGTCCCGCGCGGCGTCACGGCGGAGACGCTGGAGGAATTGAAGGTCAAGGCTTCCAACCTGACCGCGCCGCTTGCGCTGAAAGGACTTGGCTTTGCCCACAAAACCGAAGCCGGGGCGGTGCGGCTCGGGCTTGGCTCGCTGGACGGGCAAGCGGAGATGGCAGGCGCGACCGGCTATCTCGCCGAGGAAATGGTGATCGGTGCGTGGGCGGAAATTCTCGTCGGCGTGCGGCGTGATCCGGTCTACGGCGCGACGCTCACCGTTGGCATGGGTGGGGTGACTGCGGAATTGTTGAGCGATACTGTGACGCTTGTGCTCCCGGCTTCGGAAAAAGAGATTCTCTCCGCGATGAAGGAACTGCGCCTTTGGCCGTTGCTGGATGGCTATCGTGGAAGGCCCAAACCGGATGTCGCATCTGCCGCCGCCCTTGCCGCCAGACTGGGCGCGCTGATGCTGGGTGATGCGACACTGGAGGAAATCGAGATCAATCCGGTTATGGTGACGGCGGATCGGGCGGTCGCAGTGGATGCGTTGGTGCGGGTGGTGGTGTGATAAAGCCAAAGTATCGTTTGAGGACTCAGCCATGCGCGTAATTGATGGGATTAAAATCCCGGATTGGGTTCAATTACCGGAGGGCTACATCAAGCTGTTGTCTACGAAGGCTCGCGAGTTCTCGCCTTGGTTGGTGATTGTCGATCCAGAGTTCTCTGAAAGCTACAATGCCAATCTCGCGGATAGGTATCCGCACTTAACTCTTTTCATGTTCGCCAAGCGTGGCGACAACGATACGATTGCCACCTTCTCAAAAGACGCCCCCGGGAAAGTCACCTTGATCAACGACTTTTCGACCAAAGGTTGGGAATTTGACGGCGAGTATGATGATTTTTGGGCTTGGTTTGACGACATGATTGTCGATTTCAAAGAACTGGACATCTAGAGGAAATGAAAAACCATGTCTAACGTCATCACCACCCGCCGCGAAGGTGGCATCCTCGAAGTGACTCTTGACCGGCCGAAGGCAAACGCCATCGATTTGAAAACCTCGCGCCTCATGGGCGAGACATTCAGGGCATTCCGCGATGATCCGGAACTGCGTGTGGCCATCGTCCAGACGGCGGGTGACAAGTTTTTCTGCGCGGGATGGGATCTGAAGGCCGCCGCTTCCGGCGATGCGGTGGATGGCGATTATGGGGTTGGCGGCTTTGCGGGTTTGCAGGAGTTGCGCGACATGAACAAGCCGGTGATCTGCGCGGTCAACGGCATGGCGGTTGGTGGCGGGTTTGAGCTGGCGTTGTCCTGCGACATGATTTTGGCTTCCGCGCACTCTTCGTTCGCGTTGCCGGAAATCCGTGCCGGGACACTGGCCGATGCTGCCACCATCAAGTTGCCGAAGCGCATTCCTTATCATGTCGCCATGGACCTGCTTTTGACGGGGCGATGGATGGATGTGGCCGAGGCGCATCGCTGGGGGCTGTTGAACGAGGTGTTGCCGGACAACGAGGCGCTGATGGAGCGGGTCTGGGCGCTTGCGCGGCTGCTGGAAAGCGGGCCGCCGCTGGTGTTTGCCGCCATCAAGGAGGTGGCCCGTGCTGCTGAAGGGATGGACTATCAGACCGCGATGAACAAGGTGACCAAGCGCCAGTTTCCAACTGTTGATGCGCTTTACGGCTCTGAGGACAATCTGGAAGGCTTCAAGGCTTTCGCAGAGAAACGCGACCCAATATGGAAGGGCAAATGAGCGAGGCTGCCGTTCCGCTGTCTAGCCTGCATGCTGACCGCAAATGGTATGCAGTTACTGTGCTGATGCTTGGCATCGGGCTTGGCAACATTCAGGATGCGTTTCTCAAGCAAATGAGCGGCGATTATCCGTTTCACGAGATGCAGACACTGCGCACCGGCATCGGCTTGGCGATGATCACCATTTTTCTGTACTGGCGCTACGGGCGCTCTGCGCTCAAGGGGACGATGAAGCCTGTGTTGATAATCCGTGGCTTGTTTCTCGGGGTTGGCAGCATGTGTTTCTATCTCGGGCTGGCGGCGATGAGCCTTGCCGATGCGGTGTCGCTGTATTTTGCGCTGCCGTTGTTTGTGGTGCTTTTGTCAGGGTTCATTGTGCAGGAGCGGGTGCCGCTGGCGCGCTGGGTTGCCACTGTGATCGGCTTTGTCGGCGTCGCTGTCATGCTTCGCCCGACGTCAGCATTGTTTGATTGGGCCTCGCTGCTGCCGCTTACGGCATCGCTGTTCTACGCGCTTGGAAACCTGCTCACCCGCAAGGTTGATCGCGCCCTGCCGCCTATGGTCACCGCGTTCTACGGAGCTCTGAGTTTTCTCGCTGTTGCAGGGGTTCTTGCGCTCGTGTTCGGGACGGGGGCGTTCGCGACCAACGCACACCCAAGTCTGGCATTTCTCACCCGCGGCTGGGTGATGCCGACCTTGCATGACGCG
>JANPEK010000029.1:0-10047 GCA_031422915.1 Phyllobacteriaceae bacterium
GGCCCCAACGCCCTGGTCAAGCCCGAGCGGCATCAGTTCCCACTCATAATCGCGGCCAACCAGCGAATAATACGCCTGATGCGCAACATGGCGCGCCAGCCCATACTTCTCGGACGCAGCCAGCGACTTCATCAAATGCCAGCCTGAAAAGTTGGAGCACCCGATATAGCGGATCTTGCCCGCCTTCACGAGGTCGTCGAGCGTTCCCAACGTCTCTTCCACCGGCGTCATTGCATCAAAGCCGTGCAGCTGAAACAGGTCAATGTAGTCGCTCTGGAGACGCTTCAGCGATGCATCAATAGCCTTGATGAGCCAGTGACGCGAAGAACCGACCTCGTTTGGCCCGGCACCGAAGGCAAACGTCGCCTTGGTCGAAATCAAGGCCTTGTCGCGCCGGCCCTTCAGCGCAGCACCAAGAATTTCCTCAGCCATGCCACCCGAATACACATCCGCGCTGTCAAACATTGTCAGCCCGGCATCAAGGCAAATGTCAACGAGCCGCTTGGCTTCCGCAACATCCGTCGCGCCCCAAGCCTTGAAAAACGCATTGCCGCCCCCGAACGTGCCGGTGCCAAGCGTCAGTTCAGGAACCATAAGGCCGGAATGGCCAAGACGGCGGTTGTTCATGTGTTCAACTCCATTTGAATTCTTGTCGGAAGTCCGGCCTATGCCTTCAACATCTCAGCCACCCTCGGCGCAAAATAGGTCAGCACACCATCACATCCAGCCCGCTTGAAACCAATCAGGCTTTCCATCATCGCCCGGTCGCCATCAATCCAACCGTTGGCAGCGGCGGCCATGATCGAGGAATATTCGCCCGACACCTGATAGGCAAACGTCGGCACCGAGAACGTGTCCTTCAGGCGGCGGATGATGTCGAGATAGGGCATGCCGGGCTTGACCATGATCATGTCCGCGCCTTCCGCCAGATCCTGCTCCGCCTCGCGCATCGCCTCGTCGCCGTTGGCCGGGTCGATATAGTAAGTCTTCTTGTCGCCCTTCAAAAGGTCCTTGGTGCCGATGGCATCGCGATACGGGCCATAAAATGCCGACGCAAACTTCGTCGCATAGGACATGATCGCCACATCTTGGTGCCCCGCAGCATCCAGCGCGTCACGGATCGCGCCAATCCGCCCGTCCATCATGTCCGACGGCGCAATGATATCAGCACCCGCATCGGCCTGCCCGACAGCCGCCCGCGCCAGCATCGCCACTGTCTCGTCATTGACAACAATCCCATCGCGCAAAATGCCGTCGTGGCCATGGCTGGTAAACGGATCAAGCGCCACGTCCGTGATGATGCCGAGCTCTGGAACCGCCGCCTTGATGGCCCGCGTTGCCCGGTTGATCAGATTATCAGCGTCAAGAATATGCGATCCGCTGACATCCTTGCGCTCAAACGGAATGTTGGGAAACGTCGCAATCGCCGGAATGCCCAGCCTCGCCGCCCGTTCCGCCTGCCGCACGGCATGGTCCACGCTCAACCGCTGCACACCTGGCATGGCGGCAATGTCTTCTATCCGGTTCTCGCCCTCAATCAGAAACATCGGCCAGATCAAATCATCAACGCTCAGATGGGACTCGCGCACCAACCGCCGCGACCAGTCCGCCTTACGCATCCGGCGCAAGCGGCGCGAGCCGGTGATCTCGTCAACAGTGCGGGCAGGTGAGTTGGTCATGAGGCAGCCTGAATTGATATCTGAAATCGTCTATCACGGCTGAAACCGCGCCGCAAAGCCGGTGACAAGCCGCATACCGCTTCCCAGCCAGCGCCCGTTGGTTCAAACTGGCGCAAATTTGGCGCAGATCAACTCGATTCGCGCGGGGGAACACCGTCACATGTCATACAGCGCGCAAAGCGATCAGCTCAAGAAGCCGGTGGAAACGCTGACCTTCGTCTCGTTCGTCTGGTTCTGCCGGTTGATCGCCGGGTTCTGCTTCTACACAGGCGTCACCTACTGGATCAAGCTGATCGGCTACCATGACGGCGCGCTCAACCGGTTTGACCTGATGCCGGTCCATTGGCAGGTCGCGACATCCTCGCTCGCTGTCCTGTTCCCCGTTGCGGCATCAGGCCTGTGGATGGTCGTCTCGTGGGGCCCGGTTCTCTGGGTCGCCGCAGCAATTGCCGAATGTATCATGTATCTGGGCTACCCCGAACTGTTCGGCCAAAACCCGGTCACCATAATCGCCCATGCGTCAGTGGCGATGCTGTATTTCGTGTTTCGCCTCGCGCTTTACCGCGAAAGCCGAATAGCTGCCCGGTAGAGCCTCACATCGCGGCGCGTTAAACGTTTGTTGGCCTTGTTCGCCAGAGTCTTGAAAGTAAGCCCTCGTTAAGCGTGGTGATTAAATCGAATTTTAGATGCATTCGCTAAGTTCGCCTCAACGGTGAGAAAAAAATACACCGGCACAACAGAGGCGACGAGAACATGATGCAAGCCAAGCGTATGGCGGGTCCCGAACCCGTGCGAGATACTCCTGCCAAAGACGCCATGCGCGTCCTTTATCTGGAATCCCTGCAACTTGTGGAGCGGCTTCATCGCCGTCTGCTTGATGTCATCAAGGACGAGTTTGACCGTGCCGGCCGTTCGGACATCAATGCCATTCAGGCGCTGCTGCTCTTCAACATCGGCGAATCCGAGCTGACAGCCGGCGAATTGCGCACCCGCGGCTACTATCTCGGCTCCAACGTGTCCTACAATCTCAAGAAGCTGGTCGAGCTCGATTTCATCAGCCACCAGCGCTCCCGCGTCGATCGCCGTTCGGTCCGCATTGCATTGACCGAAAAAGGCCAGAAGGTCGCCAGCGTCGTCGGCAGTCTTTACGAACGCCATGTCGGCAGCATCGAAGTCGTCGGCGGCATTGGCGCTGACGAATTCAAGTCGATGAACAAGATGCTGCAGCGCCTCGACCGCTTCTGGAACGACACCATCGCTTACCGGATGTGACCTCCTCCTTCACAGCCCTACACGAAAGGCCCGGCATCTCCTCCCGCCGGGCTTTTTCTCATCTGCCCTTCGCCGCCAACAACGAGCCAAGCCGCGGGATCAGCATCGGCGTGAGCGCGGCATAGCTCTCATATTGCGGACGTGACTTGCGCAAGTGAACCTCCGTCAGGGGCATTGACACAAAGGTCATGGCCGCGATCAGAAGAACAGGTCCGGCCAGCGCAAACACAGAATGCGTCACAGTAAAAGCAGAAATCCCGATGCCTGCCCACAGGATCATTTCGCCTGAGTAATTTGGATGGCGAACCAGCCTCCACAGCCCGGATGTCATCAAGCCATCAGTTGATGCAGCCTTTGCCTTGAAACGGGCAAGCTGCAAATCAGCCACCGATTCGACCGCAAGGCCGGCAGCAAACAGGATCATTCCAAAAATGAACAGCGGCGAGGTCGCTTCACCAACAAGTGATCCGGTGAAAATCACATGCAACGGCGAGGCGACAAGCCATTGCAACAACCCTTGCAGCAAAAACACGCTGAACAGGCTTTTCCACCAGAATGAAGGTCCGGCTGCCGCCCGCATCGCCGCATACCGCGCGTCTTCACGACCGGATTTCCTATGCCGTGCAATGAGATAGCCACTCAACCTCAATGACCACACAACCACCGCAACCGTCAAAACAGCTGCCGCCGCGTTGAACCCGCTCATCCAGCCATGCACCAACGCAATGACGGCAAAGCCCGGTCCCCAGTAAAAATCAACAACCCCGGCGTCGCCCTGCCTAACATGAATTAGCCATATTGCAGTGAAAGCCAGAAGATTGACCAAAAGCGTCGCCACAAGCGGATAAAACATCTGTTGAGGCTCCGTTGAGGATGGCACGCGGCACGACGCCAAGTGCAAATCATTAACCTTGTTTTTGCTATAAATTGGCTTGCATCGGCCAGTAACAGCAGTTGGATCGGTTACGTAATATGTCAGACAATGGATTGAGCAAATTTGACCGTCGTTCGTTCACGCGGCTTCTGGGCGCAGGCCTTCTGGCGGCAGCGGCAATGCCCGCGCAGGCGCAGACGGTGATTGATGAGTTGCTCACCTCGCCCAAGCGCGGCAATTGGGATGACCAGTTTGACGCCAAGTCAGCGGAAACCGGCACAAAAGTCTCGTCCAACCTGCCGATTTTCAGCCCTGAGACCGTCTCTTACATCGAGCGCGCCATCGACCAGTACCGCTCCATCGTCAATGCCGGCGGCTGGCCGCAGGTGCCCGTCTCAAAGAAACTCAAAATTGGCGTTTCCGATCCTGCCGTCAGTGCCCTGCGCCAGCGCTTGATGGTCACGGGTGATCTGTCGCGCAAGGCCGGCACATCTGACAAGTTTGATTCCAACGTCGATGCAGCCGTCAAGCGCTTCCAGGGCCGCCACGGCTTTCCGTCTGATGGCGTGATCGGCACCTACACGCTTGCCGCGCTCAATGTTCCGGCAGATGTGCGCCTCGGCCAGCTTGAAACCAACCTCGTGCGCTTGCGCTCCATGTCCGGCTTCCTCGGCGACCGATATGTGATGGTCAACATTCCGGCAGCGCAGATCGAGGCCGTCGAAGGCAACCGCGTCGCCCAGCGCCACACCGCCGTTGTCGGCAAGATCGACCGCCAGTCGCCGATCCTTAATTCCAAGATCACCAACATTGTGATCAATCCCTACTGGAATGCGCCGGTGTCGATTGTCGAAAAAGATATCATCCCGCTGATGCAGAAAGACCCGAATTACCTCAAGGACAACGCCATCCGCATCTACGGCCCGGATGGTCAGGAAATCGATCCGGTCAACGTCAACTGGGGCTCAAACGAGGCAGCCGGCTACCGGCTCCGGCAGGATCCGGGCAAGGGCAGCGCCATGGCGTCGATGAAGATCAACTTCCCCAATCCGCACGCCGTCTACATGCATGACACGCCAAAACAGGGCTTGTTCAACAAGATCATGCGCTTCGAATCGTCCGGCTGCGTGCGCGTCCAAAACGTGCGCGATCTTGGCGTTTGGCTGCTGAAAGACACCCAAGGCTGGGACCGCCGCACTATTGAATCGACAATAGTGTCGGCCTCAAGCCAGGAAGTGCCGCTGTCGACGCCCGTACCGGTCTATTTCACCTACGTAACCGCATGGTCAACCGGCGACGGTGCGGTCCACTTCCGCGACGACATCTACAAGCGCGACGGCGTCGATCAGCTGGCCTTGGGCACACAGCAGCTTTAGGTTCGACCAAAGCGTCACTCGGATGAGCCGGTGGGATGATTGACTTATCCCGACCGATAGCGTCGCACGCCCCACTCTGACCGCTACACGGATTTCTCCCCCGCAAAGGGGAGATCAGATAGCGTTGATTTTGTTGATAAATTTCAAAAAGTTGTTTTGTACCAAGCCAAACAATTGTCAACGTAAGGCGGAGCGCCGATCTCCCCACTTGAGGGGGAGATGTCCGACAGGACAGAGGGGGGCGCCTCGCGCCAAGGCCTCAGAATGAGTCAATAAGACACAGAGTGCAAAACTGCCGTTGACAAATAAAATTTTCCATGTTCATGTTTCGTTCAACAATGGAGATACGCAAACCTTGGACTGGCCGCTCGCAATAACCCGCAACACCGAAGCACTCCGCAAGATCGTCGCGGTGATGTTTGCGATGCTGCACGGTGTTGATCGCGGCAGCAGTCCCCTCTCCGTCGGATCTGGCAGCAGCCCCCTCTCCGTCGACTTCGCCGACACCTCTCCCCAAAGGGGCGAGGTTAAAAGCTCGGCGCTTGATTTAACCTCGCCCCGCTTGCGGGGAGAGGTGTCGGCGAAGCCGACGGAGAGGGGGCTGCTGCCAGATCCGACGGAGAGGGGACTGCTGCCGCGATCGACACCATGCAGCATCGCAAACATCACCGCCACGATCTTGCGGAGTGCTTCTGTGTTGCGGGTTATTGCGAGCGGCCAGTCCAAGGTTTCGTCTTCTCCGTTGTTGAACGAAACATGAACATGGACATGGAAAATTCGATTTGTCAATTGCGATTTTGTATTCTGTGTCTTTTTGATTCAACCTGAGGCCTTTGCGCGAGGCGCCCCCCCCCTCTGTCCTGTCGGACTGACCGGGGCGAGCCACGGGTCTCGCCCGCCTTCGGCCCCCCGCGAGGGGGGAGATCGCGCTTCGCCGTTCGTTGGCAACTGTTTCGCTATTAATTCAGCTCCCGTACCGCGCCTCCAAATGGGCGATGAAATGGCTGGCATTCAGGGGTTCGCCGGTGGCGGTGGTTATGATTTCCGAGGTGGATTTGGTTGAAGCGAGCGACCAGATGTTTTCGCTCCGCCATGAGTTGACGGTGTCGAAATTGCCGGTGGCGATTTCAGTGTTCACATCGGGATGCGCCTTGATGATGGTGGCCCATTGCTGGGCGGCGAGCATGGCGCCGAGGGTGTAGGACGGGAAATAGCCGAACGCGCCGGCGGGCCAGTGGGCGTCCTGCATCGGGCCGTCTTTCGGGTTGTCGATGGTGGACAGGCCGAGATAGTCGCGCATCTTGGCGTCCCATGCTTCCGGCAGATCGGCGACATGGATACGGCCCGCGAGGACGTCCTGTTCCAGTTCGTAACGCAGGATCACATGCAGCGGGTAGGTGACCTCGTCGGCATCGACGCGGATCAGGCCGCGCTCGACATGGTGGACGTGGGGCAGGATGTCATCAAGTGTCCACTCCTCGCCGAGCCATGTTTTGATGTGCGGCAAGGCATATTGCCAGAAGGCCGGATTGCGGCCGATCTGCTTTTCGACGAACAGGCTCTGGCTTTCGTGCACCGTCATGCCGCGCGCCTTGCCGGATGGCCAATGCGACCAGTCCTTGGGCAGGTTCTGTTCGTAAAGGCCGTGGCCGGTCTCGTGCAGGATTCCCATCAGCGCGGACAAAAAGTCGTCGGTGCGGTAGCGCGTGGTGAGGCGCACGTCTGTGGGCACGCCGCCGCAGAACGGGTGGTGCGAGACCGAAAGGCTGCCGTGGGTCATGTCGAAACCGACGGCCTGCATCATGGCGAGGCCAAGCGCGCGCTGCTTTTCAATCGGGTAGGTGCCGGAGAGCGGCTTGACCGGGCGCTTGGCGTTGCGCTCTTGCTGCAGGGCGATGGCCTTGGGTGCGAAATACTTGAGAAAGGCCTTGAGGGCCGTGAACACGGGCGTGATGTCTGCCGCGCGGTTGCCGGGATCGTATTGCTCCATCAGCGCGTCGTATGGATCGAGCTTGAGCACATCGGCGCGCATGGCTGCCTCTTCGCGAACGAGGACGAGAACGCCTTCAAGCGCGGGCGCGAAACTGGACCATTCGCCTTTCGGGCGCAGATCGCGCCACAATTGCTCAGAGCGCATGCGGGTCAGCGTCTGGCGCTCGACAAAGTCTGACGGCAGGCAGGTGGCGTTGATGTAGGTGCGTTCGAGTTCGCGCAGCGCGGCAGATTGCGCGGGATTGAGGTCTTCGGTTTTGGCGGATTCGATCCAGTCGCGCACGTTCGGATCGGTGGCCTGCCGGTGATACATGCCGGTGAGCGCCGCCATCGCTTCGGCGCGTTTTTCACCGCCGCCGGGCGCCATGTTGGTCGCCTCGTCGGCGCCGAGAATGGACAAGGCATGCTCGAGCGCTTCGAGCGAATGGCAGTGGGAATCCAACTTTTCGAACGACATGATCTGCTCCGGATGACGAGGCGTCTGCGATAGGATATCGTGGCCGAACGCGCAAGGAAGCTGGGAGTGAGCGACGATGATCGGCGTGATTTTGACCGGGCTGGTGGCCCTGATCCATCTCTATATCGTTTATCTCGAAATGGTGCTGTGGGACCAGCCGCAGGGGCGCAAGACATTTGGCACCACCGTGGAGTTTGCAACTGCGTCAAAGGTACTGGCGGCCAATCAGGGGCTTTACAACGGATTTTTGGGCGTCGGGCTTTTGCTTGGATTGTGGCTTGGCGTGACGGGCGATGGCCGGACGCTGGTGATTTATCTGCTGGCCTGTGTTGTGGTTGCGGGGGGTTATGGGGCGATGAGCGTCGGGCGGAAGATCTTGTTTGTTCAGACTGTGCCAGCGGCGCTGGCGCTGGCGGCGGTGGTGATGGGGTGGTGATGGCGTTCCAGCACGTTTCCGCTCCGACAACTTGCCCGTTTTGCGATGATGTTTGTCCCTGCTGCACTGCTTGAACGCAAAAATCACTCCCTGTCATCCAAGCGCATGACAGTCACCCTGCCCAGCGCCGCGTAATCTGCCTGCATTGATACCAATGGAGGCAGAAATGGACTATACACTGTTGACCGCTGTTCATCCGCGCACCACCAAGCCGACAAGAATGAACGCCAAGCAAGAGCAGGCATATTATGAATGCGCCGCAGCGCGCCAGTGGCTGCCGGAGAAACTGCTTGCCGCCACGAACCGCGTTCGGCGATTGGCCGCCGTGCTATTCGCATTGGCCAAGGCAACGGGCAGGGACGCTGGTCATGGTATGACGGCGCGCAACGCGTTACACTGATCTCTCGTTTCAGGACGGACTTGTTTGTCATGAGCACAGACCAAGACAAGGCCGCAGTCCTTGCGGTACTCGAAGCTGAAACCGCAGCATGGCTCCGGCGGGATATGGATGCGCTGGCATCGCATTGGGTACACTCTCCCCACGCACGCCGCATGTATGCATACGCGCATCTCGGGACCAAGATTGACGAAGGTTGGGACGCCATCCATGCCCATCACCGCAGCGTTGCCAATCACTACCCGCAATCATTTGCCGAAACACGCGTCCGCCGGGAAAGAATGAATGTCGTTGTCGTTGGCGACATGGCCTGGGCTATTTATGATCAAGTTGGCGACCAGGCGGATGACAATTTCGAATTGGCAGGCATGCTGCATGAGTTGAAGATATTTCAGCGGATAGAGGGCGACTGGAAGATCGCCTGCGTCGTCTCCATGCAGCGCGCCATGGACCATGAAATCTGTCCGCTGATTGAAATCACCCCGGACAAAGGGGTCATCTGGATGAATGGTGTCGCCCGTAAGCAGCTCGTCAATCACCCGGCACTGATCATCAGTGGCGGACGGCTTCGCGCTCGTGACCGGATTCACGATACAAGCCTCCAAGAGGCTGTCGACTGGGCAGGCCGGCAATTGCAAACGCACTTGCCGCCATCGCCGCCCAGCCGCCCCGCGCGCGCTGTGGTTCTCGGGGAAAGCGATGATGCTACTCCTGTCTTCTGCTGGGTCTTGTTTGAAGACGGAAAGATACTGGTGACTTTCAACGATGATAAACTGCTCAAACGCCGAATCACAGTCGCTCAAGGCATCTACGGCCTCTCGGCGGCGCAAACTCAGCTTGCCATGCACATTGCCGACGGCCACGACCTATCCGTCGCAGCCGCAAAGCTCGGCGTCACAATCAACACTGTGCGCACCCACCTACAGCGCATGTTTGACAGGACCGGAACTCACAGCCAGTCCGCCCTCGTAGGACTTCTCCTGAGCGCCGAGGCACCGACAGCGCGGTGATTTGCGTCTGACTCAGGCGGTCGCCTGACGGCCCCTCACTTCTCCGTCAGCTTCAGCTCAATCCGGCGGTTTTTTGACATGACTTCCGGCGTGTCACCCGGCTCCAGTGGCTGGAACTCGCCGAAGCCTGCTGCGACGAGGCGGCTGGGGGGGACGCCGTTTTCTATGAGGAGTTTGACGACCGAGGTCGAGCGGGCAGAGGAGAGCTCCCAATTGTCCTTGTAGCGGCCATTGCCGGACAGGGGCACGGCATCGGTGTGGCCGTCGACGCGCAGGACCCAGTCGATTTCCGGCGGGATTTCCTTGGCGAGTTCGACGATGGCGCCGGCGAGTTTTTTCATTTCCTCGCGGCCCGCGTCGTTGATGACTTCCTGGCCGGAGGGGAACAGCACTTCGGCCTGAAAGACGAAGCGGTCGCCAACAATGCGGATGTTTTCGCGGTCGGAGAGGATTTCGCGCAGGCGGCCGAAGAAATCCGAGCGGTAGCGGTTCAGCTCCTGCACGCGCTGGGCCAGCGCGACGTTGAGGCGCTTGCCGAGATCGGCGATCTTGGT